>JARXAF010000123.1 GCA_029865985.1 Verrucomicrobiota bacterium | reverse complement strand
TGGATCCGGGCCCACGGTGCGGAATCCTTTCAAGCCCTCCTCAACCGTGCCCAGGGCATCTTCGACTTTTATTTGCAGGGTCTGTGTTCCGAAAACGACACTGCCTCTGATCGAGGTCGACTGGTCGTGCTGCGGTCGATGGGGGAGGCTGTGCACAAGACGGCCAACGCCGTGTTGATCGACACGTATGCCCAACGGACCGCGCAACGCTTGGGCGTGGATGTGCAGGCGGTGCGAGCCGAGTTTCGCAAGCAGGCCGCGGGAGCCAAACCCCGGTACGAGCGAACGGAAGAGGAACCGCCGCTGACGGAACCGGACTCCCCGATCGTTCAAGAACGGCCCGGGGTCAATGAGCTGTGGTTGCTCAAGTACGTCTTCCTGTCGTCCGAATTGCAGAATTTCGCCGCCGTTCATCTGGAGCCCGATTGGGTGCCGAACCCGGCTGTTCAGCGGATCCTCGCGATGCATTTCCAAGAAGGAGGCGATGTGGTGGGGTTGCTGGGCCGTTTCGAGGGGGATCCGTTTGCCCAGTCGCTCATCACCGAGGCCGCCACCGAGCAACGAGAGATTCCCGAGCCCGAGCGCCAGTTGGCCGACGTCATCCGCCGCCTCCGGGATGCGTGGTTGGAGCGTCAGATCGCCTTGCGCAACGGTCGTTTGGCAGATCCCACCCTAGATGACTATGAGCGACTGACTCTCCTTTCCGAGCTCCAAGCATTGCGTCTGCGCAAGCGAAGCGCGTTGGAACCCATCGCTTAATTCCATCGAGGCTTCGAATCTCGGTTTGACACACGGAAGGCCGAAGGGTTTGAATTGAAACAGGACGGCGCGCTCGTCTATCGGCTAGGACACGGCCCTCTCAAGGCTGAAAGACGGGTTCAATTCCCGTGCGCGCTACCACTCTTCGATTTCTTCCCTTCGGTTTCCCCAGTCCTCCAGTCCTGTCGTTTGTCTGAAATTGGGCGGGTGACTCTGGCCTAAGTTTTTCATTCCCCGGCTCTGTCGCCTCTGTCGGCTTTGGACCGCATCCTGACCTGACCGGTATGATTTCCGGGGTTGCGGTCTCCTCAAACCAAGACTCCCAAGTCTGCTGATGCGGAGCAGAATTTCTAGGGATCCGTCCTCCAATGCGCAGCTTTTGACAAGGGACAGGCTCCCCACCAACAAGGGACAGGCTCCAACAAGGGACAGGCTCTTTTCTTGGGGAATATCGCTGTGTCGTTTTGTCTCTATGATGGGCGGGTTTGTCTAAAACGTCTCTTGATAGAGGTTTCGGTCGCGAAAATGATATTTCGATAACGATAAAACACATCCGCTATGAGACCAGGACTCTTGGCATCTCTTAAGCAGTGAGGGACGTATGAGCCCGCATGTGGCTCGATCGACAGCAAAACTCAACACTCGGACATGAAACTTATGACAACTCCCCGTTCTTCCCTGAGCTACGTTTCTCCCTTCGCTCCGCTCTTCAGTCGTGATTTGGAACGCCTCATCTCGGGCGGTGCGGATCAGGATGGTGGATACCGACCCGATCTCGATGTTCGCGAGGATGCGAAGTCGGTGACGGTTCAAGTTGATTTGCCCGGTGTCCGCCGCGAAGACGTTCAAGTCACCTTCCACGACGGTGTGCTGACCATCGTTGGTGAGCGCCAATCCGATTTGGTGAACAAGCAGGATGTCCGCAGTTATCGGGAGAGGTTCTTTGGGCGCTTCGAACGCCAGTTGACCATCCATAGCCCGATCAATGCCGATCAAGTTCGAGCCAGTCACAAGGATGGCATTCTAACGGTGTCGTTGCCCAAGGTGGAGGAGGTGCGGCCGCGTCAAATCGAGATCGCCACGGCCTGATTCGAGGCTCGGTCAGAATAATTCACGGTTCAAATCAAGGGGGGCGCATGTTTGTGCCCCCCCTTTTTTCTGATTGCGCCTAGCAGGGGTGCTTACCAAGCAGATTAAAGCCTGTCCCTACCAATGGCCCCTTATCCCTGAATTTCACGCCATCGGTAATCTGTTGCACTGGCAGGCTTCAGAATGAGACGTTTTCATCGTTTTCGTAACGATCCATGAAAAAAGTAGAAGCCATTATCAAGCCGTTCCGTCTCGAGGATGTTAAATCCGCCCTTCAGGCCGCCGGCCTGGTGGGAATGACCGTTTCTGAAGTGAAGGGCTTTGGTCGGCAGCGTGGGCACACCGAGATCTACCGCGGATCGGAGTACACGGTGGATTTTCTCCCGAAACTGAAGATCGAACTGGTCGTGTCCGACGTTCTGGTGCAGACGGCCGTGGATACCATCATCAAGGCTGCCCGAACCGGGAAGATCGGGGACGGCAAAATCTTTGTTTCCTCGGTTGAAGAGGTAATTCGAATCCGCACGGAGGAGCGTGGGGAACAGGCCGTCTGATTAGGATTCCTCCATGAAATCGTCTCGCTTTGCTGCGTTTCTTTTTTCCGCAGTGTTCCTATTGATCGGTTTAGCCTCCGCCGCAGAACCCGGTGTGGAGCAGCGTTTGGCCGATTTGGAGGCCTATGTTCGCAATACCGCTCCAACGGGCCCTCTGCAAGGGCAACCGGGTCCCGGCCACAATGGTTGGATGATGTTGAGCGCGGGCATGGTGCTCTTCATGAGCCTTCCGGGTTTGGCGCTGTTCTACGGAGGTTTGGTGCGTCGCAAGAACGTGCTGTCCGTCATGGCCCAATGTCTTGGTCTGGCCGGTTTGGTGGGGGTGATGTGGTGGGCTTTCGGCTACTCGGTCTCTTTTGCACCGGGTTCACCATGGATCGGTGGCTTCCAGTGGTCATGGCTCTCCGGTGTGAACGCCGATCCCAATGCCGACTACGGTCCGTGGGTTTCCCACAACGTGTACGCGATGTACCAGATGATGTTCGCCATCATCACCCCGGCGCTCATCGTGGGCGCCATCGCTGAGCGCATGCGCTTCAGCGCCCTGATGGTGTTTTGCATGGCCTGGATGGTCATCGTCTACTTTCCGGTCACCCACATGATGTGGGGAGTCGGCGGATGGATGAACGGGCTTTGGAATGCCAAGGCGGCGATCCGCGCCATAGATTTTGCCGGAGGCATCGTCGTCCACATGACCTCCGGTTGGAGTGCACTGGCACTCTGCCTATTGCTCGGGCCCCGTCGGGGTTTCGGTCGTGAACCGATCCCGCCCCACAGCATGGTGCTGTGCATGGTGGGAACCGGCATGCTGTGGTTCGGATGGTATGGTTTCAATGCCGGCAGTGCAGTCGCGGCAGACAAGATCGCCGCCAACGCTTTCACGGCCACCACGCTGAGCGCCTTGGTGGGTCTGCTCACTTGGGGTGCCCTGGAACGCATCATCCGCGGACGTCCGTCCATCTTGGGACTTTGTTCCGGCGCGGTTGCTGGTTTGGCGACCATCACCCCGGCCAGTGGTTTCGTGAATCCGACGGGTGCCATGCTCATCGGTTTGTTGGCAGGCCTTTCCACCTTCTGGGCCTGCAGTTGGTTGAAGGCTCGGTTCCGTTATGACGATTCCCTGGACACCTTCGGCGTGCATGCCGTTGGCGGTACTGTGGGCACCGTCATGGCCGGTGTCTTGGCCAAGTCCGACATCAACCCCAACCTCTCCGCCGAGTGGATCAAGCCGCTGGTCGGCCAATCGCTCTGGTGGGAACAGGTGAAAGCCGGTGGACTGGTACTGGTCTTCTCGGTGGTCGTGACGGTGATTCTCTACCGCGTGATCGATCGGGTGATGGGCTGCCGTGTCTCCGAAGATATCGAGGATCAGGGCCTCGACCTCGCCGAACATGGCGAAGAAGGCTACACCCACTGACAGTGTTGAGGGTGGCCCCGATCGTGGGCCGTTGCCGGTGATCAGACCGGCAATGGCCAGCGGAAGTGGGACTTGAGCGGAATGGTTCGGCCCGTAGCTGAGGAAGCCCGGGCTGCAGTGATGATCTCCAGAACATGGAGGGCTTGTTCGGGTGTCACCAACGGTTCTTTCCCGGTGGCCAGACATTCCGCGGCCAAGGCGGCTCCCTGCTGCCAGAGGTATCCGCCCGATTCGGTGGATTCCCTCATGAGTTGAGGGTGTTCCATTGTGGCCCACTCGACCCCTTGCGGGGCCCAATCATAACCGACCATACCTACATATCCGCGGCTTCCGGTGATCTGGATGGTGTGCCGTTTTTCACCGGATCCGTCGTGCCCGTGGGGGTTGAAGTAGTTGAAGCCCGACTGGACGTGGGAAATGACGCCCTTTCCGTGGTCGAGCAGCAGCATGGCGTTGTCTTCCTCGGTGACCCGAATATTCCCCTTCTCATGGATGCTGCGCTCCGGGGTGACGATGGTCAGCATCGCCGTGACCTTTCGGACCGGTCCCAGCAACCCGGTCAGACTGGTGAGGTTGTAGACAGCTAGATCAGGCAAACTGCCTCCGCCCTTCTCATAGAAGAACGAAGACCAATCCGGGCCTTCATGACCATAGAAGGCATGAGCCGCGGCGATGCGTCCCAGATCTCCGGAGGCCACCTTGCGGGCCATGAAGGCGAACTGGGGACTCTGCACCGTGATCGGCGCCCCCCAAAGTCGAACGCTTCGTTGCCGAGCCAGTCTCAGCAGTTCCTCGCCGGCCTTCAGACTGTTGGCGATGGGTTTCTCACTCCAGACGTGCTTGCCGGCCTGCAGGGCGCGCCGGTTGATGGCTTCGTGCGCTTGCATGTCGGTCAGGTCGATCAGGAAATCAAACGGGACTCCTGACAACATGGCTTCGATATCCGGGTAGTGATGACCTACCTGATAAGTTTCAGCCTGCTTCCGCGCGCGCTCCGGGCGGATGTCGCAAACACTGACCACCTCGACGAACGGGCAACGCTTGAGGACTGGCAGGTATTGATTGGAGACACTGCCGCAACCGATGACGCCAGTGCGGATGCGGCGCGGTGTGTGCTCTGCAGCGCGCAGTGTGGATTCCAAGGAGGACATCGCGAAGGTGCCGGTCGCGAGGAGGGAGGCTTTGGCGAATCCGCGTCGGGAGACCTCGGTGGAAAAGGCTTCAGGAATGTTCATGGCAAAAAGGGACGGGCTTTTCGGATAGCCTCGCGCCTAACGGTCAGCAAGGGGCAAAGTCGCGTATCCAGGATTCGAAGTCCCGGAATTCAACCCGGGGTGTAACATCAGGCTCACTGTCACCAGAAGGAGGACCGCTGGAGGTTGATAGGACCCAGTCAATGACGCCCATCACAGGGCGGAAACCTCCGCACCGCGGGCTCCCTTACCGCCTGCGGCAGAACCCTGAGGCCGGGTTCTAGGGCGGGGTTATGAGATGCGTCAGCTTAGCGACCTTTGACCGGTTTGTGTCCGGCGGCTTCCCAAGCGGTGATACCGCCAGAAAGATTCAGCACTTTGTCGAACTTCATTCCGTCCATTTGACCGCAGGCTTTGGCGCTGCGGCCCCCCACGGCGCAATGGACGAGGTAAGTCTTGGACTTGTCCAGGCCCGCGAGCGTTTCTGCGAATTTGCCGCCGCGGATGTCTAGGTTGATGGCACCTGGCATGTGGCCGTCGGCGAATTCCTCGGCAGTCCGCACATCCAGCACCACCACGGAGGCATCCTTGCGGAGCTTTTCCCACTCGGCGACATCGATATTGCGGAACCGCTTGGTGGCCGAAACCTCGGCCGTTGCCTTGGGCGCCGGCTTGTCGGCCGCAGTCGCGGAAAGGGACAGGCTCGCCAGACTTGCGGCGATGAAGTGCAGGAGACGTTTCATGGATTGAACTCGATGTTGAGGGTGACGGTGGGGAAGGTCGTTGGCGGATTGCCAATGACTATTCGCAGCGATGCCCCTCAGGAAAGCTTCCAGCCGGGGCGATAATCGTGATGGATCCATCGGTCGGCCTCAGGCACACCCCGGGCGCGCAGGTTTTTGGCATCCCACTCGATGACCTTGCCTGTGCGGAAGGCGAGGTTGCCCAGTTGCCCGATTTCGGTCAGGTGGCAGCCATAGGTCAACGGAGAGTCGGTATTGCCGACCCCCTTGCACGCCGCGATCCACTCTTCGTGATGGCCGATGGAATCCGGTATGGACCGGGGCGGGGGAGTGCTGCCTCGGAACTGTTCTTCGGGCAGGAGCACGTAGCGGCCGTAGTCGGCCAAGAGCATCCCCTTGTCGCCGACGAACAGGGTGCCGCCACCCCATTTGGAAAGGTCGGGAGCTCCGGGAACCTGGGGACGCTTGGCTCCGCTGTACCAGTGCATGCGGACTGCAGGAGCGTTGCCCCGGGCCGGGAAGTCGTAATGGACCACCATCCACGGCGGCGCACAGTGGGCGTCGGGGGCGGGCCCCTCGGCTTGGATGCGCGTGGGTAGGGGCAGGTTCAGGGCCCACACACCCAGATCCATGTGATGGCAGCAGAAGTCCGATAAGGTGCCGCCGCCGAAATGCCACCAGCGACGCCAATTGAAATGCACCCACTCCGAGCTGTAGGGCATGGGCTTCACAGGGCCCAGCCACAGATCGTAGTTGATATGGGCCGGAACGGGCTGCGTTCCGGGCAGTGGTTTGGTGTCCCAGACTGATCCGGTCCAATGATGCACCTCCCGCACAGGTCCGATGGTGCCCGCGCGAATCAATTCCACCACACGCCTGTAGTTGGAACCCGAGTGGATTTGATTGCCCGTCTGGGTCACCAATCCGGAACGGGTCACTTTGGCCGCCAGAGCGCGGGCCTCGGAGATGGTGTGGGTGACAGGCTTCTCACAATAAAGCGGGCGGCCAGAGGCCAGCACCGCCGTGGCAATGACCGCGTGGCTGTGGTCCGGCGTGCTCACCACGATGCCGTCCAGATCGGTGCGGTCGAGTAGTCGGCGGTAGTCGGCGTACTTGGCGGCACCCGGGTGTTTGGCGGCTGCTGCGCCGAGTCGGTCCGAGTCGATGTCGCAGAGCGCGACGATGTTCTGACTGGAAACACCGGCCAGGTTTTCACCACCGCGCCCGGCCACCCCGATGACCCCCAAATTGAGCTTCTCGTTCGGGGACACCTTGCGGGCAACCCGTGGTGCTTGGCATCCGGCCGCTGCCGCGGCTCCGGCGATGGCGGCAGAACGGAGGAACTGGCGTCGATTGAGGGACATGGCGTATATTTTGGCGTTTCAGTCGATGGGCAAGGTCCGGATCACGGCTTGGGCAGGGGGAAGCTGGTCCAGCAGCGTTCCATCTCTTCCTGGGAGGGCACCTTCAGCGGTCGAACGATGCGGAAGCCCAGGAACTGCGCGTCGGTCAGATACCACTTGGACTTGGGCAGCTGCGGGTCGCGCATCTTCCAGCTCGCATCGCTGGCCCGACGAGCCGCGCTGCGCAGGCCCTCCGGATCTTCATCCCAGGAGCCACCACGCGCCACGTGCGGATATTCGGCAGCACCCGGGGTGTAGGGGACATCGCCCACCTTGGAATAGTCGGCCACGTAGGCGTCGAGCACCCATTCGGCGACATTGCCGTGCATGTCGTAGAGGCCCCAGGCGTTGGGCTTTTTCTTGGCGACTTGCTGGTATTTCTCACCGGCGTTGGCGAAGTGCCAAGCGTAGTCGCCCAACTTGGATTCATCGTCACCGAAGGAGTACTTGGTGGTGGTGCCGGCTCGGCAGGCGTACTCCCACTCGGCCTCGGTGGCCAGGCGGTAGAAGTGACCGGTCTTGGCGGTGATCCACTTGCAGTACTTCACGGCTGCGTAGTGGGTCATGGAAATGGCCGGGAAGTTTTCCTTGCCCATGCCGAAACTCATCTCGACATAAGGTGTTGTCGGTCGGGACACCGCATCGCTTTCCTTGCCGATGTAGGGGTTGATGCCGGGTTTGGCGTTGGCCGGCAGCAGTTCGGGCATCGCGAGCCAAAGTTCCCGCTCCATGCGCTCGGTCGGGACATTGGTTCCCTTTTCCAGCGAGGGGAACTGGAAGAGTTCATACTCGTTCCAAGTGACCTCGGTCTTGCCCATCCAGAAGGGCTCGATCTTCACCTTGCGTTGAGGACCTTCGTCTTCCTTACGTTTGGCTTCACCAGCCGGGCTGCCCATGAGGAATTCACCGGCGGGGATGGGCAGCATGTCGAATTTCACCTCGGAGCCCGCAATCGGGTCGCTGTACGCCTTCATATCAGCCGCGCTGGACTCCTTGGACACCTGCAGCACCCGGGCGTGGATCGCCGCGATCATGGCGTCGTTGTCGCGGGTCAGCAGCGAGGCGGCTTCCTTCTGACTGAGGGTCACGCCATCGGGCCATTCAGCTCCCTGGTCGATCCAGTCGCGGATGAGGTCGGTCTTGGCCTTCGGCAGCGGTCCACCCTTCTTGGCCGGCGGCATCAAGTCGTCGTGGTCGGCCGGCAAGATCGTGGTGGTGTACACCTTCGAGGCCTCGGCATCGCCTTTCACAATGGCCTTGGAGGCGAAGAATTCAGCCTTGGAGTCCATCCGGAGATCGCCCTTGGCATGCCCTTCCTTATGGCAGGTGACGCAGTGGACCTCAAAGATCGGCTTCACTTCCTTGACGAAGTCCACCTTCTGTTTCTGGGAGAGTTTGATGGTCTCAGGCCAAGCGGCACCTTCTTGGATCCAGGTCTTGAGGGTTTCCTGCTGCTGGGTGGTGAGTCGGTCACCCTTGGGTGGCATCAAATCGTCGTGACCGTCAGGCAGAGTGGTCGTTGTGTAGATCTTGCTCTTGGCCGGGTCGCCCGGGACCAAGGCCGTGCCACTCTCCCCCCCTTTGATGGTGTCGGCACGGGTCACCATGACAAGGTCACCCTTGGGCTTTTCGGTGCCGTGGCACTTGAGGCAGTGCACTTCGAGAATGGGGCGGACCTGTTTCTTGAAATCCACCGGGTCGGCCGCGTTGAGGAGCAGTCCCGCGGTCAGGGTGGTTGTGATGGCGACGAATCGGTTCATGGAATGTTGTCGGAGGAGAAGATACCGCCGGGCCTGTTGCCGGTGTCAAATGCGGTGACGGTCTGGAGGCCTGAAAGCTTCAAGCGGATTTGCCGGTTTGTGCTGTCAGGAAAACTGCCTGAAAGCGTTAGAGGTGTCTTTGGAAGGGGTTGAGAAGCATCTGTCTGTGCGGGTCGATCATTGCCCGCCACCGATCTTCGGATCGAGCCACGGGGTGGCTCCCCAGTACCATCGAGAACTCTTGAGCAATTCCACATGTCCCTCGCCAAAGGCGACGACGCTTTTTCCGGAATGGCGCAATTGGGGGCCGCCCCAGTTCGGGTCGTCCGAGGTCACGCACCCGCCGCAAGGAGCATCATTGATTGGGTCGTGAAGTACCCAGGCGCCGGCTTTTTCGGGGGATTTTTCGGTCACGCACTTCAGAGGGTCCTTTGCGTCTGCGCTCTTGGGCTTGGTGCCGCCGTCGGTGATGACCACGGTTGCCGAAGGGGAAGCCATGCCGGAATCCTTCACCGGAGGATAATCTTTTGCATCCCAGACATTGGGCCAATCACACCCGCCGGCTTTGAAGTTCATCGAGTAGTTGGAAATCATCTTGTCGGTTTGTTCCGAGGCGTAGATGGCCCAGCTCTTCTTGAAACCCGGGGTCTTGGTCGGGCAGATGACGATGTTGGTTGTCTGCAGGTAGGGCTTAAGGAAGTTGAACCACAGGCGGCGGTTCACGTTGTCACCTCGGACCCAGAAAGTGGGCGTGAAGTACCCTTGATTGTCCGAGGCGTAGAGGGCCTCCGAAATCATCACCTGCCTCAGGTTGCTCAAGCAGTTGGATGATTTGGCCTTCTCCTTGGCCCGGGCCAGCGCCGGCAAAAGCATTCCAGCCAGAATGGCAATGATGGCGATGACCACGAGCAATTCGATCAGGGTGAAGCCAGCCTGACGCCTGCGGGGAATCATAGAGTGACTGTCTAAACCGAAAGCGCCCATTTGTCTTCATCGAAGATGGAGTAGTGAGATTTTCAACGCCGGGACTTGATTCCCGGGGCGCGAAACCGCATTCCGGCCGGAGGTGATCACGTTTTTGAGAGGCAAGTTGGTCGAGGCCCTGCCAACCCAGGTGGTGATGGAGGTCCAAGGCGTGGGATATGAGGTCCTGATTCCGTTATCCTCTTATGATCGATTGCCGACTCCGGGGACTGAGGTGCTTCTCCTCACCCATCTGGCGATCCGTGAGGACGCTCATCTGCTGTACGGATTCCTGACCGCGTCAGAGCGCGACCTCTTCCGTTTACTCATCCACACGGTGAGCGGCATCGGTCCCAAGATCGCCCTGAGCGTCCTGAGCGGGATGAGTATCGCGTCCTTCCGAAGCGCCGTTGCTGCGGGTGACGTCAAGGCCCTGTCGTCGGTCCAGGGGGTCGGACGCAAGACCGCTGAGCGAATCGTGGTGGAGCTTCGGGATAAACTGGGTGGCTTCGCATCGGTCGGATCGGCACCGTCACCGGTTTGCGGAGGGGCTGCGGCAGTCCTCCGGGGTGAAGACTCGCGGGGTCCCGATACGGTGGCCGCCCTCATGGCCTTGGGAATCAAACCGGCCGAAGCGCACGATTCGGTTCGGGCGGCTTTGGCCATGCTCGGGGCCGAGGCCTCGGTGGAGCAGTTGATCCGCGCTTGTCTGCGGCGCAACGCCTGAACCCCGCCTAAACCGGATGAGTGCTCATTCCCGTCCAAAACGTCCCGTTTCAGGCGTGGTGGTTCCAGAAGCGGCCCGCTGGCATGGTCGGTTGGCCGCCCGAGTCATAGCGCTCCTGGCCCGACTGTTGGCATCCAGCTTGCGCTGGCATTGGACAGACCATTCCTTCTTCAACGATACGGAAACCGAGCAGCGGGCGATCTTCGCCATCTGGCACAATCGACTCGCCTTGTCGTTGATCCTCTACCACCGCCATGTGGCCCGATGTGGCAGCGGTCGTCGTTTGGCGGCGTTGGTCAGCGCCAGTCGGGACGGCGGGCTGCTGGCTCGGGTGCTCGAACTGTTTGATGTCGTGGGGATTCGCGGATCTTCCAGTCGCCGCGGCGCACCGGCCCTGCGCGAATTGGTTTCAGCGGCTTCTCGAGGGTGCGATTTGGCCGTCACCCCGGACGGCCCTCGAGGCCCCCGCTACGAGCCACAGGCAGGTGTCATCTCGCTAGCGCAAATCACCCAGCTTCCCATCGTGCCGGTTTCGTTTCGTCTGTGTTGGAAACGCACCCTGCGGAGCTGGGATCGGTTCCAGATCCCCATTCCGTTCAGCCGATGTGAGGTGGTCTTCGGGGAGCCGATTTGGGTGCCTCGACAAACCGATGAAGCGAGCCGCGAACAGAGCCGACTCCTGCTGAAGGAGCGCCTCATGGCCATGACTCACGACTGAATCCAATGGACGGTCCGAGGACTGTCCCGGCCGTTGTCCCTTACTTGCGCTTGAGTTGTTTCTTGGTGTCCGCCTGAAGGGTGTCCACTTCGTCCCGCACCTCGGATCGGTTCTTGGAATCCATCCGGTCAATGAAGAGGACGCCGTTGAGGTGATCCACCTCGTGCTGAATCGCGCGCGCCAAGAGTCCTCCTGCTTTGAATTCAAAGGACTCGTTCCGATCGTTGATCGCTTGAACCTCCACCTCGGCCGGTCGGCAGACATCTCCGTAAATTTCCGGAAAACTCAGGCAGCCTTCAGGACCTGCAGCCACCTCGCCCACGGGTCGTATGGTCGGGTTGATCAAAACCAAGGGCATGAAGGCGTCGACATCGGCGGGTTGCCCGGAAATCCAGAGTTGGCTGGGGCGGTCTTTGACGCCCCGGACGTCGATGATCGCCAATTGGAGCGCCAATCCAACCTGCTGGGCCGCCAGCCCGATTCCATTGGCCTCATACATGGTGTCGAACATTCCGGCGATGGTGCCACGCAACTTGTCATCCACGGCAGCAACGCGTGCTCCGCGCTGGCGGAGGATGGGGTCTCCATAGTGGACCACAGTGAACTTCATGGGCGAAGGCTGTCGCAAAAGACAGTGCCTGCCTAGTCCCCGTGGATCGTTTGTGAACCGTCACTACATCTTGGGTTTCGGTGCGTAGCCTCTTGAAAGCTGGGAATCGGGTTGTTTTTAGATCGATCAAACCCCTTCGGCGCGACTGGTTAAGCCTCGATTCAGGCTCGCTGCGAATTCAGGATTGGCTCGCAGGTGCTTGACTCAAGCCGTCCGGTGGGTAAGGTGCGCGGCTCCGCGGGCCAGAAAGTCGGCGGATCTACAGCGATGAAACGTCAGTACCAACCGTCGAAAATCCGCCGTCAGCGTCAACACGGATTCCGTGCCCGCACGGCAACCAAGAGCGGCCGCGCCATCCTCAACAACCGCCGTCGCGTGGGCCGCCGGCGTTTGACTCCAGTGTGAGTCGTCTGGAGTGGTGGGTCCACTCCCTGCCGCAATGAATCCGCCGCTGCGGCTCAAGTTCTCCAGTCGGCGCCGGATCAGCCGGTCCTCCGACTTTGCTCGTCTCAAGGAAGAGGGGCGCCGCGAAATTTGCGGCTCTCTCATCCTGAACTGGTTGCCCGCCAAACAATTGCGCTTGGGCGTTGTGACCAGTCGAAAAGTGGGTTCGGCAGTGATTCGCTCCCGCGCCCGTCGCCTGTTGCGGGAGGTGTTTCGCCAGCACCAGCACGAGGTGATAGAACCTGTTTCCATCGTTTTGGTGGCGCGCCACTCGATCGCAGACAATTCCTTGGAGACTGTTCGCAGGGATTATCTGCGAGCCTTGTCCAAGGCCAAGCTTCGGAAACCCTCTCCGTCTGCAACCGCGACCGCTGGCGCGTACGCCCCATGAACCCGATTCAACACACCTTGTTGGTCTTTGTGCGGATCTACCGGTGGGTGGGTTCTCCGATGAAGCGGTTCTTGATGGGTCCGGAATCGGGTTGTCGATTTATTCCCTCGTGTTCCGCCTATGCGCGGGAGGCCATCGAGAGGCACGGTGCCTCCCATGGCATGGCATTGACCATTGGGCGCATTGGCCGTTGCCATCCCTGGGGTGGATGCGGCCATGACCCCGTGCCGGTGCTTCCGACCCAAAGTCCGTCTCCGAGATCATTCAATTTTCCCAAATAGACCATGGATCGAAAAGGTATCGCATTTCTTGCCGTCTGCCTCGCCGGAATGGTGGGGCTGAAATATGTGGCCGACTTCATCTGGCCCACCCCGACCGGTGCCCGCCCGGTGGCTTCCGCCGCTGCTTCCACCAATGCCTCGTCATCGAAGGTCAATGCTCCCCCGGCGAATACCACCCAATCAGCGCCCGCGTTGCCAGTGGGGCCTGTGACGGCTCCCGCTTATCAGTCGGCCGAGGAGTTGGTGGTGCTTGAGAATGATCTCCTGCGATTGACCTTCACTACGCACGGTGGTGGGGCCCGGCTGATCGAACTGAAGAAATATCCGGCATCGGTCGATTGCCGTGACTCCGCGGCCAACGGAGTACCTTCGGCCTTGAACCGTTTTGCCCCGCTGCCCGCCCTCACTCTGGGTGCGGGTCCACTGACGGGTGACGGACTCTTCAGCCTTCGTAAGACGGCCGCTGGGGTTCATGCGGAGAAGACTCTGAACACCGGGCTTCTGGTGTCTCAAGACTGGGGGCTTTCCAACGGCTATTTCTTTGAGACCGTTGTCACTGTCGAAAATCGCAGCGCTGCTGCCATTTCCATTCCGGCGCATGAGTACATCGTCGGTGCGGCGACCCCCATGGATCGTCATGACATGGCCGAGGTTCAGGGGTCCTATTGGTTCAATGGCGAAAAGGCCGAGCAAATCAACAAGGCCTGGTTTGCCAATGCGACATTGGGTTGTTCGACGATCAGCACTCCGCGGACCGAGTTTTCCGGCGGCAACAGCAACGTGGTCTGGGCCGCCGTCCACAACCAATTCTTTGCGCTCATCGCCCAGCCCGATCAATCCCCAACGGGTGTCCGAGTGGTGGATGTCCCCCTGCCTGCACCGTCTCCGTCGGAGCTGGCGGCCGATGGTCGGTTGAATCCTCAGCCGCACGCCTTCCACACCAGTCTCACCTATCCGGCCCAGACCTTGCAGCCGGGTGAGAAGATCACGCGTCGTCACACGATCTACGCTGGGCCCAAAGAATACAGTCAGCTCAAATCGAGCGAGAAGCAGATCGATCTCGTGATGGATTTCACGGGCATCACCGGCATTTGCGCCAAGGCGCTCCTGCTTCTGCTCAATGCCGTCCATTCGCTGATTCCTTCCTACGGAGCGTCGATTGTCGTGCTGACCATCCTCATCAAGCTGGCTTTCTGGCCCCTGACCAATGCCAGCACGCGGTCGATGAAGCGGATGTCCACCCTTCAACCGCAGATGAATGCCATCCGCGAGAAGTACAAGAGCGACCCGGCCAAGATGAACCAGAAGACCATGGAGTTCATGAAGGAGCACCGGATCAACCCCATGGCTGGATGTCTTCCGCTGGTTCTGACCTTCCCGGTGTTCATCGGATTCTTCTTCATGCTCAGGACGGCCATTGAACTGCGTGGCGAGAGCTTCCTGTGGTGCTGTGATCTTTCGCGGCCGGACAGCGTCTATGTCGTTCCCGGACTGGGCTTTATCCCGCTTTTGGGAATCCCTGGCATCGGGCTTCCGCTCAACATCATGCCGGTGCTGTACCTGGCGACAGCCTGGTGGCAGTCGACGTTGACGCCGGTGTCGCCGCAGATGGATCCGGCCCAGCAGAAGATGCTCAAGTACATGCCGGTTTTCTTCGGTGTGCTTTTCTACAACTACTCGGCCGGCCTGACGCTGTACTGGACGACCCAGAATTTGATGACCATCCTGCAGACCAAGATCACCAAATCGAATGAAGGGCCCGGGACTGGAACCGGCGCTGCCGTCGTTGTGCCTGTCCAGCCCGGACGTCGAAAAGGATCTGCCTAATTTTCCATGAGTGCCAAAGACACCCTCTGCCAGATGCTCAAGACCCTGGGTTTCGAAGCCACGGTCACTGAGCAGAACTACGAGGACATGCTCCTGCTGGACATCCAGACCGATGAACCCAATCGACTCATCGGTCGGCAGGGTCAGACGCTGGGCGAGATCCAGTACTTGCTCAACCGCATCCTCCACAAGGGAGACGATTCCGTTCCCAGAGTAATGCTGGACGTGGGCGGTTACCGGCGAGAGGCCCGGGAGCAACTGGCCAAGAGGGCCGTCGAGTTGGCGGACAAAGTGCGCCGGTTCGGTGACATCATGGAGATGGAGCCCATGAACGCCTACGATCGCCGTATCGTTCATCAGGCTCTCAAGTCGGATCCCGACATCGAAACCCACAGCGTGGAAGTCGATGGCAGTGACAAGAAGGTGATCCTTCTGCGGCCCCGCCGTCAGGCGTCCTCGTCCTCCGCGGCCTGAGATGGGATTCCAGGGTTGCCAACCGGTTTCAAGACCGTGGGACCCTAGGTGATGACTCTCGCTCGGTGAGAGAGGTGGACCCCTCACCTTGACTCTTCGGCTCCCTGCATCGATATCTGCTCAGCAAACTATGGTGTGCCAGTTCTGCAAATTGAAGGAGGCGACGGTCCATGTGACTGAAATCGCCGACAACAAGGTCAAAAAGGTCGACGCCTGCGCCGCTTGTGCGAAGGAGAAGAACTACAATGACCCGGCCGCCTTTGCCATTGCCGATCATTTGCTCGGTCTGGGTGCCGCCCAGAAAATGGAGGAGGCCTCTGAGGCGGTGGGGGCCTTGTCGTGCGACCAATGCGGATACACTCAGGCTGATTTCAAGAAGAGCGGTCGCTTGGGCTGTGCCCGTTGCTACGACATCTTTTCCGACGGATTGGATTCAGTGCTCAAGACCATGCACAAGGACATCCGACACCGCGGTAAGGTTCCGGCGGGCATGCAAAGCGCTCAAGCCGGTGTTCAAAAACTCCAGCGTCTGAATCGTGATCTTCAGACGGCTATTGCTCAGGAAGACTTCGAGTCGGCCGCGCGGTTGCGTGACGAAATCAAGGCCTTCAAGCCCGCTGAATAATCCCTCCGACATGAGCATTCTCGATTTTTTGGTTCCAGCCTCCGAGGCCTGTCAGCGCAGCGGACCTCACGACAAGATTGTGCTCTCCAGCCGGGTCCGGTTGGCGCGCAATTTGCGCACTTCCCCCTTTCCCAGCCATTCCAAGAAGGCTGAGCGAATCAGGGCCTTTGAGACGCTGATGCCAGCGGTCAAATCCCTGACCCAGTTGGGCAGTGAGACCTTCTCCGAATCCATGGACAAGCTGCCTGCCTTGGACAAGCAGGTGCTGGTCGAGCGGCACCTTATCAGTCGTGAACACGCGGCCAAGAATGCCGGCAGCGGCATCGTCTTGAATCGTGAGGAAAACGTCTGCGTAATGGTCAACGAAGAGGATCACCTTCGCATGCAGGCGCTGCGCCCTGGGTTGCAATTGCGTCAAGCATGGATGGCTATCGACGCCGTTGATACCGCCCTGCAGGAGAAGGTGGAATTCGCCTACACCGAGCGCTATGGGTTCCTGACCGCTTGCCCCACCAACCTCGGCACGGGTATTCGCGTGAGTGCGATGCTGCATCTCCCGGGATTGGTCCTGGCCGAGCAAATCAACCAGATCATCCAAGCGGTCAACAAGCTCGGTCTGGCGGTGCGTGGGCTCTATGGCGAGGGTACCGAGGCGCTGGGCAATGTCTTTCAGGTTTCCAACCAGATGACCTTGGGCGAGCCCGAGAACGACATCGTGGAGCGCATCAACAAGGTCTTGCTCCAAATCATCGAGCACGAAGAAAACGCGCGGCTTTCCCAGATGGAGAAAAAGCCGGCCGTTTTGCTCAACCACATCGGTCGTGCTTACGGCGTTTTGGGAAACAGTTGGAGCATTTCCTCCAAGGAGGCCATGAACCTCATCAGCTTCCTCCGGCTCGGGGTCGATTTGGCGGTTTTCGGGCAGACGCCCAAGTCGCTCACCGACGAATTGTTCCTCCGCAGTCAGCCGGCCCACTTGCAGTTGGCCCATCCGCTCCGCGAGAAGCTCGGTTCCGACGAGCGGGACTTGTTCCGGGCCCAGATGCTCCGTGAGCGCACTTCACTCATTCCCAAGCCCGATCCCCAAGCCTTGTTGGGCCGTCGCGAGCCGGAATCGCCGGAGTAGGCTTACGCTGAGCAGGTTGCGCTCATTCCCCCGGAAGGTGGGTTATAAAGGCCGTCGAGCAGTGTTTCTGAACACGCTCATCAACCAAGAAGGTCCTGCTTGGACTGTTGCAACGAGTTGGGGCCCCGTTGGCCCCATTTTGCAACCGTTTTGGGCAAGCAGGTGATCCAGCTTGATCTGCCTTAATCGGGCATCTGAATGCCCAGCTTCTGGGCTGCCTGCATGACGTCTTTGTCGCCACGTCCGGACAGATTCACGATGATCAGCGCTTCCTTGGACATGGTGGGGGCCCGCTGAATGGCGCCTGCCACAGCATGGGCGCTCTCCAGCGCCGGGATGATTCCCTCCAGCTTGGCCAGCCGCAGGAAGGCATCTAGAGCCTCCGTGTCGGTGGCGTAGCTGTATTCCACGCGGTTCTGGTCCTTGAGCCAAGCGTGCTCAGGTCCAACCGCAGCATAGTCGAGGCCTGCGCTGACGCTGTGGGTGAGCTGGATTTGTCCGAACTCGTCCTGAAGGATGTAACTGCGGGTGCCTTGCAAAACGCCCAGGGAGCCGCCCTGGAAGCGTGCGGCATGCTTCTCGGGCTGAATGCCCTCGCCACCTGCTTCGACTCCCAGCATTCGCACGGAGGGGTCATTCAGGAACGGGTAGAACAATCCGATGGCGTTGGATCCGCCGCCGACGCAGGCGATAAGCAGGTCTGGCAGACGCTTCTCGCGTTCGAGGATTTGAGCCCGGGCCTCGTCTCCCATGATCCGGTGAAAATTGCGGACCATGACCGGGTAGGGGTGCGCTCCGTAGGCAGTGCCCAGGATGTAATGGGTCGAACGGACGTTCGTGACCCAATCGCGCATGGCTTCGTTGACCGCTTCCTTGAGCGTCTGCTGGCCAGCCTTCACGGGTACCACCTCGGCTCCGAGCATCTTCATGCGGTAGACGTTGAGTTCCTGCCGCTTGCAATCGACCGCGCCCATGTAGATGACGCATTTCATGCCGAACATGGCCGATACCGTGGCCGTAGCCACACCGTGCTGACCGGCTCCGGTTTCGGCGATGATCCGGGTCTTGCCCATGCGCTTGGCCAACAGCACCTGTCCCATGGCATTGTTGATTTTATGGGCTCCGGTGTGCAGCAAATCCTCCCGCTTCAGATAGATCTTTGCGCCGCCCAGTGCTTTGGTCAGGCGCTCGGCGAAATAGAGGGGAGTCGGCCGTCCCACAAACTCCTTGAGGTAGTAGTCGAGTTCCCGCTGGAACTCCGGATCTTGCTGGGCGCGCCAGTACTCGTCCTCCAGCTGCTGGAGCGGATGAACGAGGGTTTCGGGTACATAACGCCCACCAAACGGCCCGAAGTGGCCGGTCGAATCAGGCAGGGCCGGTGAGGCGAAATCAGGGACGGGTGTCATATCGGGCAAATCAAAGAGGGTCAGTGGAAGTTACCGGGAATGAACCCGGGGCGGTGCCAGCGAAGTCAGGGGAAGATTGGGGTTGTTCTGTGAAAAATATCCCAATGACCAATCGCTGGGAAACAGAACGACCGGGTTGGAATCCATGTCGAAGGCAAACCGGGCTCCGGTGGGTAATGAAATGGTGTCCAGTGAATCGGCGGGAGTCCCTTGGGGCAGCCATCGAACCGAGGTGAACGGAGCGCTCTCGCGACGGGTCTCGGCATTGTACTCGGTTTCGAGTCGGTACTGGAGCACCTCGAACTGAAGCGGGCCCACCGCAGCCAGCAATGGCACCCGACTGGCGGTGTCCTTCAGGTGGAAGGCCTGCGCCACACCCTCCAAGAGCAACTGATCGAGTCCCTGGCGGAACTGCTTGAACTTGGCGGTGTTGGGGTTGTGGAAATATTCGAAAACCTCCGGGGTGAAACGTGGAATTTCGTCAAAGCGCACCTTCGGGTCGGTGCTCAAAGTATCCCCGATTCCGAACCCGTCGTGGCCCACCAGACCAATGATATCCCCGGGAAAGGCTTCATCCACCGTTTCCCGCTCATTGCCGAAGAGTTTGTGTGATGAACTCAGTCGCACCTTCCTGCCGGACTGCGCGTGGATCACAGTCATGTCCCGCTCGAATTTCCCGCTCACAATGCGCACAAAGGCGATGCGGTCCCGGTGCTTCGGATCCATGTTGGCCTGGATCTTGAAGATGAAACCCGAAAAGTGCGGGTGTTCTGGGGCTATGAGGCGTCCGTCGTTCACGTGTCGGCAGACAGTGGCCCCGACTGCGTTCTAAGACAATTACGGCCTTTTCTGGAAAGCGTGTTGAAGTTTCCGGGCCAGCTTGCGGTGTGCGGCGGTCAAGGCCAGAGACTCCAGTTCGGTGGATGTGGCCCAAAGCCAGGTTCCCATGGTCGAATTTTGAGGCGGAAGAAAACAGGCAAGCCGGACGCGTTGGGTCATCCGGTATCGGGTGATGTGGTGACGTAAGTCTGGCCACGCAGACCAAATGGTTCGCGGAACACCCAAATGATCACTCAGCACCGATTCCGCATCGTCTGAAGCAGCTGTCTCCCAATTGGGGAATTCCCAAAACCCGCGGTTTACTTCTGTGTTTTCGCGGAGTTTCAGAAGATAGCGCCCCTCATGCTCAAGAATGCCGGTCGCAAAAAATCGGGCGGTGATGGGGACGCGGGGTGCCAACTCCGGGAATCGCCCAGGACTGCCCTGTTGGTGCGCCCTGCATGCACCAGCCACCGGGCACACTCCGCAGGCCGGTTGGCTTCCAGGAGTGCAAACCGTGGCCCCCAATTCCATCAGTGCTTGATTCAATCTGGAGCACCGTTGGTCTCCCAGATCGATCTGAGCATGAGCCGATCGAACCAGCTGTGCCGCTACATCCCAAAGTTGCCGGTTGAGCAGCTTGGCTTTGGGGTCACCTTCCAGAGCAAATAGTCGGGTCAGCACTCGGATGACATTCCCATCCAAAATGGGTTCCGGTTGATCGAGTGCGATGGAGGCAATGGCACCCGCCGTGTAAGGACCAATCCCGGGAAGCCTCAGAATAGCAGCCGGATCCCGAGGGAAAACTCCTCCGTGATCGGACATGATTTGGCAGGCCGCTCGCTGAAGGTTGCGAGCTCGGGAATAATAGCCCAGACCTTCCCAGAGTTTCAGCACCAAGTCTGTGGGGGCTTCGGCTAAATTTCGCACGGCCGGCAGGCGTTCCATCCAGCGATTCCAATAAGGGATCACCGTCTGAACTTGGGTTTGTTGGAGCATCACCTCGGAAATCCAAACCGCGTAGGGATCACGCGTCCGCCTCCAAGGCAGATCTCGGGCCGCCCCATCAAACCACCGGGTCAATCTCTCAACGATCGCGGCCAACTCATCGTCACAACCCTGAAGGCCGCATTCGATTCCTGTATTCTGGCGCATCCCCATGTTTCTGAGGTTGCCGTGCCAGTGGGGCAGGGGCGAGTTCTGACTCGACATCCAGCCTGCGAAATGGGCCACCGTGATCCGTGACCAGTCACACCGCGACTCTGCAACCCGTTCAAGCTCAACAACTTGAGGCACACCTTCAATCCGGCGGGTATCAATTGCGCGAGGTGCCCTACGCGCGCATCAGCGGCGCCAAGAAAGACCTCAACGTGACCCTGTACCTCAGCGGCAAGTTGGTGGTGCAAGGGAAGGGGACCCGGGAATTCATTGAGTTCGTGTTGGAACCGGAAATCCTGGGAACCGCTATTTTGGGTTATGAAACACTCCTGGATCCCACGTTGTTGGATCCTCGCATTGGTGTCGACGAATCGGGGAAAGGCGATTTCTTCGGACCGCTTTGCGTGGCCGCTGTCTATGTCAACGCGGCTGTTCTGGAGGCTTGGAAAACCATGGGAATCCGAGACTCCAAGTCGGTGGGCAGTGATGCTCAAATCACCCACCTGAATCGCACGATCCGTGAAACCCCCGGATGCCAGGTGAGCGTTATCGCCATCGGCAATGAAGCCTACAATCGGCTCCACACCCGTCACGGATCTGTCAACACCGTATTGGCTTGGGGGCATGCTCGAGCCATCGAAAACCTTCTAGAACGGGGCGTTTTGCTCAATCCGCCGCCGGTTCGAGCCATTAGTGATCAGTTTGCCTCCAGCAAATCCACCGTGGAAAAGGCGTTGATGACCCTAGGCAAGGGATTGCAGTTGGTGCAGCGCCATCGGGCTGAAGAGGATCTCGCTGTGGCTGCCGCATCCATCGTGGCTCGCAACGAGTATCTGGTGCGCATGAAACAATTGGAAAAAGAGTACGCGATGCCCCTGCCACGCGGGGCCTCGGCGAGCGTTGAAGAGGCGGCTAAATCGCTCGTTGCCCGTCATGGGCCCGAGATTCTACCCAAGATTTCGAAGATGCATTTTCGAACACGATACCGAGTTCTCGGACAGGTTGAACCACCTGCAAATCCTTGGAAAAAGCCCGCAAAACCAAAGGGAACCGGTCTTTGAATTCCTCTGAAAACCATCCTCCTCATTTGCGCTCCGCGAAAAAAAATCCAGAAAAGTGTTGAAGGTTATCCCGGAAAGAATAGGTTCTGCGCTCCCGTTTAACACTTCCCAGTGAAAAACGAAACTGCTTCGCCGAAAACCGAGTTGCCCGACGCAACAGGGAGTGATGGCGAGGCACACGAGGGTTAGCGCCCCGTGCAACGATTATTTTGCAGTGAAAACGTTTAGACCGCTTACGCCGTCCACACGGTATTTGACCGTGCAGGACTATTCGGACATCACGAAAGTGGGTCCGGAAAAGTCCTTGGTTTACACCAGGAAAAAGACAGGAGGCCGCAACAACTACGGCCGGGTGACCGTCCGCGCTCGTGGCGGTGGCCACAAGCAGAAGATCCGCACTGTGGACTTCCGCCGGAACAAGATCGGCATCGAGGCGAAGGTTATCGCTGTCGAATACGATCCGATCCGCAGCGCCCGTCTCGCCCTTCTGGAGTACGCTGACAAGGAACGCCGCTACATCGTCTGCCCCGATGGTCTGACTGTGGGCGCGACTGTGATGAGTGGTCCGGCCGCTCCTCCGAACGTTGGCAACGCCCTGCCGCTTTCCAAGATCCCTGTGGGTATAGCGATCCATAACCTTGAGATCGTCCCCGGCAAGGGAGCTCAACTGGTTCGCTCCGCTGGATCTTCCGCGACGTTGATGTCCCGTGATGCTGGCTACGCTCAGCTTCGCTTGCCTTCTGGCGAAATTCGTAAGTTCCACGAAGACTGCATGGTGACTGTCGGATCGGTCGGCAATGCTCAGTTCGAGAATATCGTTCTCGGCAAAGCGGGTCGTGCGATCCATCGCGGTATCCGTCCGCTCACCCGTGGTATGGCTCGCAACCCGGTCGATCACCCGAACGGTGGCGGCCAAGGCAAGTCCAAGGGTGGTGGCGGTCGTCAGCACTTGGCTTCCCCCTGGGGTGTGCTGTCCAAGGGCTTCCGCACCCGCAAGAAGTTCAAACTCTCCAACCGGTTCATCGTTGTTCGTCGCGATGGCCGTCCAATGAAGCAAAAGTAAGCTGATATGGCTCGTTCCCTCAAAAAAGGTCCGTTCATTGACGGTCATCTGCTCACCAAGGTCGAAAAGGCCCAGGCAGCGAAGTCCAAGACTCCTATCAAGACTTGGTCCCGCCGTTCCACCATCACCCCCGAATTCGTGGGACTGACGGTGAGCGTGCACAACGGCCGTGCTTTCAGCCCGGTATTCGTCACTGAGAACATGGTCGGGCACAAACTCGGTGAGTTTGCCTTTACCCGCACGTTCAAGAAACACGGCGCTCACACCGCCAAGGCCGAAGCCAAATAGTCTCAGGTCTACCAGCAAGGAACCGAAGTCATGGAAGTTCAGGCCATACTCAAGAATTTCAGAATGTCCCCTCAGAAGGTCCGGGAAGTCGTACGACAGGTCCAGGGTCTTCGCGCGGTGGATGCACTCGCGGTGCTCAAGGTTGTGCCCCGCAAGTCGGCTCGGGCGGTCGCCAAGACCCTCGCCTCGGCCATTGCCAACGCAGAAAACAACCACGGTTTGAAAGCGGATTCGCTGATTGTGCACCGGGCCTACGCCCAGACTGCCGGCAGCATCAAGCGCTTCATCCCGAAGGCTCGTGGTTCGGCTGGTCCGATCCTCAAGCGGAGCAGCCACATCAAGATCATTCTCACGGACAACCAATAACATGGGCCAGAAAACCAATCCTATCGGTCTGCGGATTCCCGTAAACCGCGAGTGGCGCTCCAAGTGGTACGCCAACAAGAAAGACTTTGGTGGCTTGCTGGTGGAAGACATCGCCATCCGTACCGTTCTCAAGAAGAAGCTCGGTTCGGCAGCCATTCCCAAGATCCACATTGAGCGCGCCGCCAATCGCTGCCGCGTCACCATCTTCACTGCTCGTCCTGGTGTTGTTATCGGCCGTAAGGGTTCCGAAATCGACAAGCTGAAGGAGGAACTCTCCAAGCTGACCGGCAAGGATGTCTACGTGGACATTCAAGAGGTCAAGAACGAGAAGGCTGATGCCCAGTTGGTCGCCGAAAACATCGCCGTCCAGCTCGAACGCCGCATCGGATTCCGTCGCGCCATGAAAAAGGCCATTCAGGAAGCCCGCATGATGGAAGGTGTCGAAGGCATCAAGATCCGCTGCGCTGGTCGTCTGGGTGGAGCTGAAATTGCCCGCGTAGAAGTCCAACACGAGGGTCGGGTTCCGCTGCACACACTCCGTGCCAACATCGACTATGGTTTCGCCGAGGCGACAACCATGTATGGCAAGCTCGGGGTTAAGTGCTGGATCTGCAAAGGTGAAATAAAGAAGGCGGATGTCCGCAAGCCCGAGGAGAAGCGTCCTGAGGCTGTTCTGGTCAAATAATTAACCATTTTCTAGGAGACCGTTTATGGCATTGATGCCGGCAAGGGTAAAATATCGCAAGATGCAGCGCGGAAGCCGCACAGGCTTGGCTTCCCGTGGCAACACCGTGGCTTTCGGTGAGTATGGACTCCAGTCGCTTGAACGCTGCTGGATGGATACCAAGCAAATCGAAGCTGCTCGCGTTGCGATCACCCGCTACATGAAGCGTCGCGGTAAGGTTTGGATTCGAATCTTCCCGGACAAGTCCTTCACCAAGAAGCCTCTCGAGGTTCGAATGGGTACGGGTAAGGGCGGTGTCGAATCCTGGGTGGCGGTCATTCGGCCGGCCAGCGTTTTGTTCGAAGTCGACGGCGTGCCTGAGGCCATTGCCCGGGAAGCCATGCGCTTGGCCTCCACCAAGTTGCCGATTTCCACCAAGTTTATTTCACGTCACAAGATGGGTTGAGGGGACGATCATGGCGAAAAGCAATTTTAAAGATCTGACGGCCGCGGAACTCGCAGCCAAATGCCGTGAGTTACGGCAGGAGTTGTTCAATCTCCGGCTCCAGCAGGCGACTGCCCGCTTGGAAAAGCCTCACCGTATCCGCGATATCCGCCGCGAGGTCGCGCGTGGTGAGACGCAGTTGACCCAAATTTTGAAGAAATCTTGACCCGTATGTCACAGGAAACCACAGAACGCGGACACCGGAAGGAGCGCATCGGCGAGGTTGTCTCCAATAAAATGGAGAAGACAATCGTCGTGAAGGTGGAGCGTCGCTATCGCCACCCTCAGTATCGCAAGGTGGTCACGAGCTTCAAGAAGCTGTACGCCCACGATGAAACCAAGCGCGCCCAGGTGGGTGATTTGGTCCGCATCCAAGAAACCCGCCCCCTGTCTAAGCTCAAAGCTTGGCGTTTGGTGGACGTCCTGAACCCGGATGGGTCTGTCAAAGACCAGCCGGCCGTTTCAGCCAAAAACTGAGCATAGGTAATTTCAATGATCCAAATTCGTTCCAGTCTGGATGTCGCAGACAACACCGGTGCCAAGGTTGCTTGGGCCATCGGTGTTCTGGGCAGCAACCAGCCTTACGCCCACGTTGGCGATGTGATCAAGGTCCACATCAAGGAGGCAGCTCCCGATGGCACCGTCAAAAAGGGTGAAGTTCAGAATGCTGTCATCGTCCGTACCCGGCATCCGGTGCGCCGCAGTGACGGCTCCTATGTCCGCTTTGACCGCAACGCTGTGGTTATCATCGACAAGGAAAACAATCCCCGCGGAACCCGCATTTTCGGACCTGTGGCCCGTGAGCTTCGTGAGAAAAAGTTCATGAAGATCATTTCCCTGGCTCCTGAAGTGATCTGATTCAAAGAGGAATAGACATGGCATCCAAATTTCATGTGAAAAAAGGTGACGAGGTTGTCGTCATCTCCGGTTCGGCCAAAGGCCGCCGCGGTAAGATCGCCGAGATGATCACCTCACGGCAGGCCGTGATTCTGGAAGGCACCGACGAACGCTCCAAGGAGCAGGACGATCGCCGCCGACTGGTCAAGCCGATGCTGCATTACGTCAAGAAGAACCAGCAGAACCCGAGCGGTGCGCTGCTTTGGTTGGAGTCGCCGATTCACGTTTCCAACGTGATGAAGGCTGAGAAGTACGACGCCCGCAAGGCGAGCAAGCGCTGAGACCCATGAAACCCCGTCTTTACACGAAGTATATCGAAGAAGTCCGCCCTGCTTTGACGCAGAAGCGTGGCTACAGTAACGTCCACCAGGTACCGCGCATCGAGAAGATCGTGGTCAACATGGGCGTGAGCGCATCCCTCGAAAAGGGAGCCTTGGAAGATGCTGTCAAAGAAATGCAAATGATCACGGGCCGTAAGGCAGTCGTGAACATTGCCCGCAAAAGCATCGCCAATTTTAAGCTCCGCAAGGGCCAGTCCGTCGGTTGCAAGGTTACCTTGCGCCGCGAGGTGATGTACGAATTCTTCGACCGTCTTGTCTCGGCCGCTTTGCCCCGCATTCGCGATTTCCGCGGAGTCGGATCCCGTCAGTTTGATGGTCGTGGAACCTATTCTCTGGGCATCCCTGATCAAACGATCTTCCCCGAGATCGAGCTCGACAAGATCAAGAGACAGCAGGGTATGGACATCACCATCGTCACCTCTGCTCCCACGAACGAGGAGGCCTACGACCTCCTGAAGATGATGGGAATGCCGTTTTCAAAATAAACAATTTATCCTATGGCCAAGAAATCCTGGCTTGCCCGGAACAAGAAGAAGTTGGAGACCGTCAAGAAGTTTGCGGCTCTTCGCGCGGAATTAAAGGCTAAAGGCGACTATGCTGGCTTGTCCCAGTTGCCCAAGAACGCAAGCCCAGTTCGCGTGGTGAACCGCTGCCTCGTCAGCGGCCGTCGTCACGGATTCATCCGCAAGTACGGCGTGTCTCGTCTCTCGTTCCGAGAGGCCGCCCTGCAGGGTTTGATCCCGGGCGTCACCAAGTCCAGCTGGTAATCCGAGCCCATCTACATCCATGAACGCTGATCCAGTTTCTGACCTGCTGACCCGCATTCGCAATGCCGGTATGGCATTGCACCCGACGGTTTCGATCCCTCACTCCATCTACAAGGAAGCGATCGCCCGGGTTCTGAAGAGCGAAGGTTATATTTCCGATGTCGCCGTTGAAGGCGACAAGCTCAAGACCCTTAAGCTGGGCTTGAAATATCAGGGTCGCAAGGCGGTGATCCAAGGCCTCAAGCAGGTGAGCACTCCGGGTTTGCGCCGGTATGTGGCCGGTTCTGATGCACCGCGTGTGCTCGGTGGACTTGGCGTCGCCATTCTCTCGACTCCTCAAGGAGTGATGACCGGTTCCCAAGCTCGTCGCCAGAATGTGGGCGGTGAGATTGTCTGTTACGTCTGGTAAAAGATTTTGTTATGTCACGTATTGGAAAAAGCCCGGTAGCCATCCCGGCCAAGGTTAAGGTTTCCGTCAGCGGGGACCGTGTGACGGTGGAAGGACCCAAGGGTAGCCTTGGTCTTTCGCTGCCGCGTTTCACCAGCGCCAAGGTGGACGGAACCAATGTCTGTCTTGGCCGAAATGCTGAGACCGCCGAGGCCCGCGCCATGCACGGCTTGGCACGCGCTCTGGTCAATAACATGGTCAAGGGTGTGTCCGAAGGTTTCCAGAAGAAGCTGGAAATCCAGGGCGTTGGCTTCAAGGCCGCTCTGCAGGGTTCGGTCATCAATCTTGCTTTGGGATACAGCCACCCGATCAATTATCCGGTCCCCGCCGGTATCAAGGTGGTTGTCGAGGAAGGCACCAAGCTGACCATCGATGGCGCTGACAAGGAACTCGTTGGCCGCGTAGCCTCTGAGATCCGCAGCTTCTACCCGCCGGAGCCGTATAAGGGCAAGGGTGTCCGCTACGCCGGCGAGAAGGTCGTCCGCAAGGAAGGCAAGACTGTCCAGTAATTCGGTTTGTCGTTAATTTTGCTAGAATGAGAACAGAGCACAAACACCGGTTGGCCCAACTGCGCCACTGGCGGGTCAGAAAGACCGTTACGGGCACTGCCGCCCGGCCCCGCATGAGCGTCAAGTTCACCGGGCAGCATATTTACGTGCAATTCATCGACGATGTGGTGGGTAAGACGCTGGCTGCCGTTGGCACCCGCGACAAGGCCGCCCCGACCGAGGTGAAGGGTGCGAATGCGTCGAATGCTATCTTGACCGGTCAGCGCGCTGCTGCTGCTGCCAAGGAAAAGGGCATTGAATCCGTGGTCTTCGACCGCGGAGCCTCTCGGTACCACGGCAAGGTGAAGGCACTGGCAGATGCCGCTCGTGAAGCGGGTCTCAAATTTTGAACTGAAGGAATCTTGTGGCAGACCAAAAAGACATTTCAGCAGCCCAGGCTGCACCCGCCGGATCGGCGTCAGGTGGCACCCAGTCATTCGGTGGTGACCGCCCATCCAGAGGCTATTCCGATGGTGGCCGTGGCCGTGGTCCGCGTCGTTCCTCACGGGACCAGCGCGACAATGACGAGCCGAAGGATGGCCTGATCGAGAAGGTTGTTCACATCAATCGCTCTTCCAAGGTTGTCAAAGGCGGCCGACGGTTTTCCTTCAGCGCCCTCATCATCGTGGGTGACAAGCAAGGAAAAGTCGGCATGGGCATGGGCAAGGGAGCCGAGGTGAGCGAGGCTATCAAAAAGGGTGGCGAAAACGCCAAGTCCCGTATTGCGTTGGTCTCCTTGTCGGCGAGCACCATTCCTCATGAGGTTTATTCCGAATTTGGTGGAGCCAAGGTTCTTCTCCGTCCGGCCAGTCCGGGAACGGGTCTGATCTGCGGCAAGACCGTCCGTGCGGTGGTTGAATCCGCCGGCGTCAAGGACGTTCTCTCCAAGTCGCTTGGATCCAAGAACGCCTCGAACGTGGCCAAGGCTACTTTGAACGCACTGTTGAGCCTGCGGACCCGGGAGCAGATCCTGAAGGGCCGTGGCCTCGAAAACCGCATCGCTGCGACCAAGACTGCCTGAATTTATGAGACTTCACGATCTTAAACCCCGTCCGGGAGCCAAGCACCGCAAAAAGCGCCTGGGCCAGGGCGAATCCAGCGGCCGAGGCAAGACCTCCGGCCGTGGCGGCAAGGGTCAAAGTGCGCGTTCCGGTAGTTCGATCCGTATCGGTTTCGAAGGCGGACAGATGCCCTTGATTCGCCGTATCCCGAAGCGCGGCTTCAACAACAAGCGTTTCAAAGTAGCCTTCGTTCCGGTGAATCTTTCTGATCTCAACACGTTTGAAGCTGGTTCCGTCGTTGACGTCGCTGCGCTGCAGCAGGCAGGTCTTGCCAATGGGACCTACGACGGAATCAAGGTTCTGGGGCGTGGTGAATTGACCCAGAAATTGACCGTTCGAGCACACGCTTTCAGTGCAACAGCCCGTGCGGCCATCGAGAAGCTCGGTGGTACGGCCGAGGTTGTATCCTGAAAGGTACAGCTTAGTTTCAGGGTAACCCCCAACAATATCCGCCAATGATTGGTCAACTGTTCAATACCTTCGCGAACTGCTTGAAGATTCCGGAACTTCGGTCTCGGATCATCTTCACGGCTGTGGTTCTGGCTGTCGCCCGAGTCATTGCCTTGACACCGGTTCCAGGTTTGGACGGTTCCAAATTGGCGGCCTATTTCGCTGAGGCGGCTAAGACCTCGGGCGGGGCGGGTGTGTTTGGTTTGTATTCCATGTTCACGGGCGGCGCGTTGGAACAATGCGCTGTCGGGGCCTTGGGAATTATGCCTTACATCAGTGCCACGATTTTCATCCAGCTTTTGACCGCGGTCGTTGCTCCTTTGGGCAAGTTGGCTCGCGAGGAGGGCGGACGGGCGAAGTTGGTGGCTTATGGTCGTTACCTAACGGTTCTGCTTTGTTTGGGCCACGGTCTCATCGTCGCCCTCGGATGGGAAAATCCAGAGAAAGCGTTCCAAGGATTTTCTGGTTCGCTGGTGACTGCCGAGTACATTTGGCTCTACCGCATCCAGACTGTGATGATTTTGACATCGGGAACTTTGTTCTTGATGTGGTTGGGTGAGCAAATCACCGAGCGGGGAATTGGTAACGGAGTATCGTTGTTGATCACCGTTGGCATCCTCGCCCGACTGCCGAATGCGGGCAAATCGTTGGTGTCGATGTTTCAACAGGAGAACTCCAAGTTCCTGCACCTCGTACTGCTTGTCTTGGTCTTGGCCATTGTTGTCGCAGGTGTCGTGTTGATCACACAAGGCCAGCGCAAGATTCCCGTGCAGTATGCACAGAGGGCGGTGGGTCGAAAGATCATGTCGGGTGGCACATCCTTCATGCCGCTGCGCGTCAACTACGCCGGCGTGATGCCTGTTATTTTTGCCCAAGCTATCTTGATGTTCCCTGGGATGATTTTTGAAAAATTGGCAGCGATCCTCCCGGCTGGCTTTGCCAAGCAGGTGTCGATTTACATTGCTAGCCACTTGGGGCGACAGGGTTTCACCTACCTTTTCCTCTATGGTCTGATGATCCTGTTCTTCTCGTACTTCTGGGTTGCAACCCAATTCAACGAGCTTCAGGTAGCTGACGATTTGAAGAAGCATGGTGGTTATATTCCTGGAGTTCGACCTGGTACGGCGACCAGCGATTTCCTGCACAACACCATGAGTCGCATCACGTTGGCAGGTGCTGTGTTCTTGGTTGTGATTGCGATCATTCCGACGGTGATGAGCGCGTATCTCAAGATCGATCCGTTGGTCGCTCAGTTTTTCGGAGGCACATCCTTGCTGATCACGGTCGGTGTTCTTTTGGACACGATGCGGCAGATGGAGTCCTACTTGTTGATGAGGCACTACGATGGGTTCCTCAAAAAGGGTAAGGTTCGCGGGCGCGCCTAGTTTTTTTCGTTCTTTGTCAGTTTCGGTTACAGAATCAATATCAATCGGTTGAAGCAGGGTGGAAGGTCACCTCAATCACAAGCGTAAGCGCTGAAGTTATGGGGCGACCAATCATCAAGACAGCCGAAGAGATCCGGGCTATGAGGGCTGCGGGTCGCATTGCGAGCAAGGTGTTGCGGGGTGCCGCAGCCTTTGCTGCGCCTGGGTTGACGACTCGGGAGCTGGATGTCGAAGTGGGTCGCTTAATCGCATCACACGGCGGCGTGAGTGCATTTCTCGGGTACAGGGGCTTTCCAGGGCAATGCTGTCTGTCTGTCAATGAGGCCGTGATTCACGGCATCGGTGACGGTCGGAGATTGCAATTCGGAGACTTGCTCAAGATTGATGTCGGCGTGCGGTATCAGGGCTTCATCGGCGACGTGGCGATGACCTTGATTGTTGGTGGCGGTTCGCCCCGTTTTCAGAAGTTGCTGGATACAACGATCCAAGCGCTGTATGAAGGCATCTCCGCAGCGCAGGCTGGCTCCAAGGTATTGGAGATTGGTCGCGCAGTGGAGCGATGTGTTTCTGGGTCAGGTTATGGAATTGTCCGCGAATTTTGCGGGCATGGTGTTGGTCGCAGCGTTCATGAGGAACCTCAGGTTCCTAATTACGTCGACAACAAATCCGTGACTCGGCTCAAGAGCGGGATGACGATCGCCATTGAACCAATGGTCACGCTGGGAAGTGCAGCGGTGGAAATTTTGGACGATGGTTGGACTGTCGTCACTCGGGATCGGCAGGTGTCTGCCCATTTCGAGCACACGGTGCTCATCACCGATTCTGGACCGGAAATTTTGACACGAGACGAAGAGAGTCAGTTGTATTGACGGGTTTACGATTTCGAAAATGAAAGTCAGAGCTTCAGTTAAGAAACTTTGCGAGAACTGCAAAATGGTCAAACGCAAGGGCGTGATCCGTGTGATCTGCTCGAATGCGCGCCACAAGCAGCGGCAAGGCTGATCATAGGAAACGTTTTATGCCACGAATCTTGGGAGTTGATATTCCTGCGGACAAGCGAATCGATATCGCGCTCCGCTACATCTACGGAATCGGTCCGGTCAATGCGCTCGAAATATTGGAGCGGGCCAACATCGATCCGTCTCTTCGCGCCAAATCTCTTAACGAGAGCCAGCTTTCTTTGATCGTCAATGCGATCCAAGAAGGCAAGTATGTGACCGAAGGTGATCTTCGCCGTGAGCTGGGTATGAACTTGAAGCGCCTTCAGGCGATCAAGTCTTACCGTGGTCAGCGCCACAGCCGAAGCTTGCCCGTCCGCGGTCAACGCACACAGACCAACTCCCGCACCCGAAAAGGTCCCCGCAAGACGGTGGGTGTGCAGAGAAATCCGACCGCCAAGGCTTAATTTCATCGTTTAACTGATTATGGCAGAAGAGACAAAGGCCAAGAAGGCCCCCAAGGCCGAGGCCGGTGAGGCTACCGCAGAGGTAACCGCAGAAAAGGCCACCACCAAGGCTGCTCCGAAGAGCAAGAAGGCTGCTGCAGACGGCCAGGGAGCTGCGACGGCAGCACCCGCTGCATCGGCCGCTCCGGCACCGTTGGCAGCCGCGGCTGCTCCGACTGCCGCCGACCTGCTCGGTGATGATCCTAATGCGAAGAAAATCATTCGCGCCAAGGGTGCGAAGAACATCGCGTTGGGCGTGGCGCACGTCATGGCGACTTTCAACAACACTCAGGTGACCATCACCGACATGCAGGGCAACCTGATCGGTTGGAGCACAGCGGGTCGGGTTGGATTCAAGGGTTCCCGTAAGAGCACTGCCTTTGCTGCTCAGCAGGCCGCTCAGGACGCTGCTCGTCAGGCGATGTCGCACGGCATGCGCGAGGTCGAAGTTCGGGTCAATGGTCCGGGTTCCGGCCGTGAGTCGGCCATCCGTGCTCTCCAGGCCATCGGTCTCGAGATCACCGTGATCAAAGACGTGACCCCGGTCCCGCACAATGGCTGCCGTCCCCGTAAGAAGCGCCGCGTGTAATTCAAATTTCAACTATTTCCGACAATGGCTCGTTACACTGGTCCTCGCGTTCGCATCAGCCGCCGGCTGGGCACACCGATTTTCGGCACCTCCAAGTATTTGGAGCGCCGTCCTTATCCTCCTGGCGCCCATGGCCCGAAGTCACGTCGCAAGCACAGCGACTACGCCATCGGTTTGATGGAGAAGCAGAAGCTTCGTTTCTTCTACGGTCTTCAGGAGAAGCAGTTCCGCAACGTTTACGAGCGCGCCCTTCGGATGCGCGGCGTGACCGGCGAGAAGATGCTCCAAATCCTTGAGACTCGTCTGGACAACCTCGTGTATCACGCTGGTTTCGCCCTGACCCGTCCGGCTGCCCGTCAGTTGGTCGGACACGGTCACGTCCGTGTCAACGGTCGCAAGGTGAGCATTCCGAGCTATGCCGTTAAGGTGAACGATTTGATCCAGGTAAAGGATCATGCGATCTCCAAGACGATCGTTCAGAAGAATGTCGAAGGTTCCACGAGCCGCGTGGTTCCTGATTGGATCCGCTTGGATCGCGAAGCGTTGTCGGCAGCTCTACTGCGGGTTCCTTCCCGTGATGAGATTGCTCCGATCGCCAACGAGCAGGCTGTCGTCGAATTTTACTCCCGCTAATCGGTTTGGTCGCCGCTTCGGCCAAAGAAGCAATTATACGGAATCTTGTCCTTCGGTGGGAGTCCTTTGGGATGAGGTTCAGATTAAAATTGCACCCATAAATTATGCCTGTTCGTCTAGGACGCTTCGAAATGCCGAAGCGGTTGTCCAAAGAAGAGACAACTGCAACGGATACATACGCCAAGTTCATTGCTGAGCCGTTTGAAACCGGCTACGGCCACACGATCGGAAACTCGATTCGCCGTGTGCTGCTCTCCTCTCTCGAGGGGGCTGCCATCACCTCTGTCAAGATTGACGGGGCGATGCATGAGTTCACCACTGTGGACGGTGCCGTTGAAGACGTGACCGACATCGTGTTGAACCTGAAGCAGGTTAAATTCAAGGCCCACTCTCGTGAGCCGCAGACGCTGCTTCTTTCGGTGAACCGCGAAGGCGCGGTGACCGCTGGCGACATCGAGCTCAACCAGAACATCGAGATCGTTAATCCGGACCAGATCATCTGCACCCTGGATCGGAAGAAGAAGCTGGAAATGGAATTGGAAGTTCGCGTAGGCCGTGGCTTTTGCCCGGGTGACGAGAACAAGAAGATTGACCAGCCGATTGGCGTGATCGCCATCGATTCTCTGTTTTCTCCGGTGACCCGGGTTCGCTATGCGGTGGAAGCCGCTCGCGTTGGCCAGCGCACCGATTACGACAAGCTGATCATCGAGATTTGGACCGATGGTCGCATTTCTCCGGATGATGCGCTGACTCAGGCTTCAGCGATCTTGCAGCACCACTTGGACGTGTTTGTCGGCTACGACAAGAACGCCGTGGAGTTCGAGATCGAGATCAAGCCTCAGGACGACGAAAAGGCGAAGCTCAAGAAGCTGCTCAACATGAGCGTCAATGAGATCGAGTTGAGCGTTCGTGCTGCCAATTGTCTTAACAACGCCAACATCACGACGGTGGGTCAGTTGGCGATGAAGTCTGAGCAGGAAATGCTCAAGTATCGGAACTTCGGCAAGAAGTCCCTGAACGAGATCAAGGAAAAGCTGACCGGCTTGAACCTGACTCTCGGAATGAATATTGATCCGGCCCTATTGGAGATGCCGGCGGAAAACAAGAATCCTTAACCCGACTGAATTATGCGCCACCTTAAGCGCAACAAGAAACTGGGTCGCAAAGGCGACCACCGCAATGCCATGCTGGCCAACTTGGTGAGTTCTCTCATCAAGCACAAGCGCGTCACCACCACCTTGGCCAAGGCGAAGGCGGCCCGACCGGTTGCTGAGAAGCTTCTGACTTTGGGCAAGTTGGCCAACGAGGCTCTCGCTACCGCGAGCTCTGCTTCGGATGCTGCTAGCAAGGCTGAAGCCACCGCTGCCAACGTCCACAACCGCCGTTTGGTGGCCGCTCGTCTGCGCCAGCAGTCCCGCAGCCACTTCAAGGGCACCCCGACCGCCAAGGGTAAGGAACTCCGTGAAGCCTGGAAGCAGGAGCACGATGTGGTTCACATCTTGTGCGATACCATTGCTCCGGCTTTCAAGAGCCGGAACGGTGGCTACACCCGGATTTTGCGTCTGGGTCAGCGCCAAGGTGATTCTGGTCAGTTGGCTATCTTGGAGTGGGTCGATTTCGCCCCGGTGACCGAGGCGCCTGCTCCGGCTGCCGCTGCCTGATTCTGGATTCAAATCCTTTCGAAAAACGCCGCCTCACAAGGGCGGCGTTTTTGTTTTCGCGCAGCGGGCTTAGAGCCCCGGGGGCTGATACCTCCATTCACGAGCGTGATCGTGGATCCTGTACGAGTCTTGGACAGGGTTGCGCTTGTTTGCCCAAGGTCACGTTGGGGTAGCGGAATCCCTGGGTGGTGGGGCTGAGGTTCAGGATTTGATCTCAGGCAGGAGGATAAATCGATTGGGGTCGCAAAGATTGCCTTCTACCTCATTTTACTCCGAGGATTCAACTAGGAGGCGAGCGGGTTTGCAGCGAGCCCCTTTGAGATGCTCAAACGCCCCCGGCGAGAATGGTGGCGGCAAGAGGATCGAAATCGAAGGGATGCAGACCTAATGCGCCAACTGGGAGTGGGGCTATTAGGAATGCTGAAACCTTGAAAGCCGAAATCAGGAAAGCTGAAATCAGGAAAGCTGAAAATATGACAAATGGTCGGGACGACAGGATTTGAACCTGCGACGTCTTGGTCCCAAACCAAGTGCTCTACCGGGCTGAGCTACGTCCCGAACCGGAGGAATACCATCGCTTCGATGACAGGATCAGGCAATGCTTTTCCATTCAATTGGCCGGGTCCCTGTTCCTCTAAGTGCTGATTTTGGATGAAGCTTCTCGTCTTTGCACATGTGCCGCCGCCACACCATGGGCAGAGCCAGATGGTGAAACTCATGGTGGATGGCTTTCGATCCGAGGCAGGCCTCGGGATCGAGGTGCTTCATGTGGATGCGCGGTTGTCGACAGGCTTGACCGATATTGGTTCGGTGCGTGGCGGGAAAATTCAGGCGCTGGTTGGATATTGCCGGACCGCACTTCGATTGGCGAACCGACACGGGTGCCAGACGTTGTATTACATACCGTCTCCGCCCAAGCGTTCCTCTTTGTATCGTGATTTTCTGGTGATGACATGGATTCGCTGGCGGTTTGAGCGGGTCATCTTGCATTGGCATGCTGTGGGTCTGGGAGCGTGGTTGGCGTCGGAAGCTTGGTTCTGGGAGCGCTGGTTGGCGCAGATTTGTCTCGGGCGTGCGCATCGGGCTATTGTCCTGGCTTCCAGCAATCGTGCCGATGCGGAGGTGCTCCGGCCTCGGTCTGTGGTCGTGGTGAGCAATGGGATTCCAGATCCGTGCCCCGATTTTTCTCAAAGTCTTGCTGCGAGGCGGGTGGGCATTGCCGCTCTTGCTGATGTGCGCGTCTTGTTCATGGCGCACTGCACTCGAGACAAAGGGCTCTTTGGAGCGTTGGAAGCCGTGGTGTCAGCCAATCGCATGAGCCGATCCGACCGTCGATTCCGTCTGACCGTGGCTGGGAGTTTTCTTTCAGCGAGCGAAGAGGCTGAGTTTCAAACTCGGGTGAATCAGGCGGACGTTGCTGGTTGCGTGGAGGTGGTCGGGTTTGTCTCGGGTGCCGAGAAGGATCGCTTATTCCGTGAGGCCGATGTGTTTTTGTTTCCGACCTACTTTGCCAACGAGGGGCAGCCCTTGAATTTGATCGAAGCGCTGGCATACGGCTTACCGTGTGTCACGACTCGTTGGCGATCCATCCCCGAGTATTTTAGAGCTGATTATCCCGGGCTCTGCGTTCCAAGAGATGTTCCTGCTTTGGCTCAGGCCCTGCACTCCGTGGTTGAACACGTGGACGGCAGGGGGTTGCGTCAGGAGTACGAGCAACGCTTTGCTGTGGGCCCGCATTTGAGGTGTCTCGCTGAGGCCATGCATTGAGACGAACACCTGCGGGCTCTGCGGTCGATGGCAGTGGCCAAGATGGAGTCCGTGGGTAGGCACAAAAACGGCGCCGGACCCGGAGTGGGAATCGGCGCCGTTCTGTTGGTTTCTGCCGTGTGCCGGTGTTGGGATTACTTCGCGGCGGCGTACAACGCGGCCACCTTGTCCCAATCGATCACGTTCCAAACGGCCTTCAGGTAGGCGGCGCGCAGATTCTGGTACTTGAGGTAGTAGGCGTGCTCCCAGACATCGACACCGAGGAGGGGCTTGCCTTCGCATCCGGCGAGGGTCTTGCCCATCAGGGGGTTGTCTTGATTGGCCGTGGAGACGATCTCCAGCTTGCCGCCGTTGACCACGAGCCAAGCCCAACCGGAGCCAAAGCGACCGATGCCGGCGGCTTCGAATTTGGCCTGGAAATCAGCGAAGGTTCCGAACGTGGACTGAATGGCAGCCGCCAGATCACCGGAGGGTGTGCCGCCCTTGCCGGGACCCATCAGGTTCCAGAAGAAGGTGTGGTTCCAATGGCCGCCGCCGTTGTTGCGGACCGGGCCGCGGATGGCGTCGGGGACACCGGCCAGATCGCCGATCAAGGCTTCGAGGGTGAGGCCTTCAACCGGAGTTCCGGCGATCGCCTTGTTGAGGTTGTCCACGTAGGCCTTGTGATGGCGGCCGTGGTGGATTTCCATGGTCAACGCGTCGATGTGGGGTTCGAGCGCATCCTTGGCGTAGGGGAGGGGAGCAAGTTCGTGGGCCATAAATGATTTTCCTTCAGCGGCTCTGTTGTCTGTAACCGCCGGCTGGGCACGTGACGGTAGCGATCTTCGTTGTGGGCGCAAGCCGCACGGTTCCGTTTGAAATTCCGTCTCGCCTGCAGTTCAAGGCGACCGATACCGTGCTCCTTCAACAAGACTGAAAGCATGAGCAACCCCACCGGAGACATCGCACTGATTGGTTTGGCAGTCATGGGTCAGAATTTGATCCTCAACATGAATGACCACGGTTTCACCGTCGTGGCCTACAATCGCACGACTTCCAAAGTGGATGAGTTTCTGGCCGGTGAGGCGAAGGGCACAAACATCCAAGGGGCTCATTCCATTCCGGAGCTGGTTTCCAAGCTCAAGACTCCGCGACGGATCATGATGTTGGTCAAAGCGGGTCAGGCCGTGGACGACTTCATTGAACAGCTGGTGCCGCACCTGTCTCCCGGGGACATTATCATCGATGGTGGCAACTCGTTGTATGGCGACACGAATCGACGGGTGAAATATTGCGAATCGAAGGGGCTCCTTTTCATCGGCACCGGCGTGTCCGGTGGTGAAGAGGGTGCTCGCCGTGGACCCAGCATCATGCCCGGTGGTTCGGCCAAGGCCTGGCCTGCGGTGAAGGATATTTTCCAGGGTGTGTCCGCCAAGGTGGAGGGTGGCGCCCCCTGTTGTGACTGGGTGGGTGACGGCGGTTCAGGTCACTACGTGAAGATGGTGCACAACGGCATCGAGTACGGTGACATGCAGCTGATTTGCGAGGCCTACAACATCCTCAAAAATGGTCTGGGTCTCTCCGCCGATGAAATGCATCAGGTTTTCGCCGACTGGAATCAGGGAGAGCTCGACAGCTTCTTGATTGAGATCACCCGGGACATCCTCGGGTTCAAGGACACCGACGGAGGGCCGCTGGTGGACAAGATCCTCGATACAGCCGGCCAAAAGGGTACAGGCAAGTGGACGGTCATCGATTCGGCCAATCTGGCCCAACCAGTGACGTTGATCGCTGAGGCGGTGTTCAGTCGCTGCGTCAGCGCCATGAAGGAGGAGCGCGTGAAGGCCGCCCGCAAGCTCAAGGGGCCGAAACCGCTGCTTAGCGCCGCCAAGAACACCAAGGCTCGTCAAGCCTTCATCGAAGACATCAAGAGCGCTTTGTATGCCTCCAAGATCGTCAGTTACGCGCAGGGCTACATGCTCATGCGCGCGGCGGCCGCGGAGTATGGTTGGAAACTCAACTATGGCGGCATCGCCCTGATGTGGCGGGGTGGTTGCATCATCCGTTCCCGGTTTCTTGGCAAGATCAAGGAGGCCTACGATACGAACCCCAAGCTGGCCAACTTGCTGCTCGACGACTACTTCCGCGCCGAGATCAAGAAGTGCCAGAAGGGCTGGCGCAATGTGGTGGCTTCGGCGGCCAAGAAGGGCATCCCCGTGCCGGCTTTCAGTACGGCGCTGGCCTTCTTCGATCAGTATCGCTCTGCCACCCTTCCGGCCAATTTGCTCCAGGCTCAGCGTGACTACTTTGGCGCCCATACCTACGAGCGTGTGGACAAACCGCGCGGTCAGTTCTTCCACACCAATTGGACGGGTCGCGGAGGCAATGTGAGCTCCAGCACCTACAACGCCTGAAGCGACCTCGTCTGCCCACCCATCGAATTGCGTGCAAAACGACCTCCCACCCGACGCTGAACGGACTCTCAAGAAGTTCTTCGGCATCTTCATTGGCACGTTGTTTCTGTACGTGACGATTTATGGCGGGTGCGAGGCCTATCGGGTGCGCAATGGCGCTTGGCATCTGACTTTTGACAAGCAGCCGGATGGAACGCCCATCCTGCGCATCGACCACCCGCGCTTGCTGACTGGCGGGCCGGTATCCATCCGGTTTCCCGGTGAGAATGCGCCGCGGGTGACCAATGGGCCGATCACCTACGTCTACAGTCGTCCGGACACCAATTCGACTCCGTTTGGTCCGATGTACTTTGTGGATACGACCCAATTGCCCGGGACCGTTGCGTTGGGTGCGTTTGGGCATGTGATCGAAATGGTCCCGCGGACTTTGTTTGTGAACTTCAAAGAGGTTTCGTGGACTTCCGGCACCAACATCACCCTGTCGGCTCAAGAAAAGCCGGCACCGGAGCGGCTGAAAGCGCGGAATCAGCAATGGAATGGGCGATGAGGGAGGGTGGGTGGCGCCATCCCTTGCCTCCCAACTGAATCGTTGGCTCAGGGGTTGGATCCTGTCTGGGAATGGTGGGTTCTTGGGGGGAGCAGTCTTCCGGTCTTCCCATGAGACGATATCGGAGAGAGCCTCGGGCCATGATCCTTGGCTTGCGCTCCTCGTGCCTCGCGTTGGTTCCTATCCTTTGTTCTGTGCTGCTTTCCGCGGTGCCGGTCTTGCACGCAGAACCCGAATTCAAGCCGCTCTTCAACGGTCGTGATCTTCGGGGTTGGGTGAACGTCAACTGTGCTCCGGAGACCTTCACCGTCCGGGACGGGATGATCCATTGCGATGGAATTCCCACCGGGGCGCTGCGCACGGAACGCCAATACGAGAATTTCATCCTGGAGCTGGAGTGGCGTCACCTAAAGCCAGGAGGTAATGCGGGTGTCTTCATTTGGTCGGGCCCCATGCCAGCGCTGGGACAACCCTTCCTGCGGGCCATTGAGGTTCAGGTGCTGGATCACGGCTACGGTAAATCCGACTGGTTCACCACCCATGGCGACATCTTCCCGATCCACGGGTCGACCATGAAGCCATTCTCACCCAACCGCGGAGATCGGAGCTTTCCCAAGGAATCCCGAAGCCTGGGAGCCCCGGATTGGAACCTGTACCGCATCGTTGCGACCAATGGAGTGATCCGCCTCTCGGTGAATGGAGTGGAGGTTTCCGGTGGCACCCATTGCCATTGGCGTCGCGGGTACATCGCTCTGGAGTCGGAAGGAGGCATCGTGGACTGGCGAAATCTGCGGCTTCAGGAGTTGCCTTCGACGCAGGTGACGGCCGCGGATTCGGCACCCGATGCTCAACCTTGGAAGAGTTTGTATGATGGTCGTAGCTTGCGTGGGTGGCGGGTTCCGGCCCAAGCCGGGATCTGGAAAGCCAGCGATTGGACCCTGAGGGGGCAGGCAGGTCCCGCGAGTGAAGAAGCGGTCCTTTGGTCGAATGGGACGCTGCAGCGGGACGAGTTGGTTTTCGACTGGCGTTGGGAGGGGAAGACGGGTGATCGGGTGCCGCCGATGGTGTTCCGGTCAGCCCGTGGCGGGGGGCTCATTCGCATTCCGGCTCTGGCAGGGCTGCGTGCGGAGGGTTGGAACCGTCTCCGGGTGCGCCGTTCGGGTTTCGAGATGAAGGTTTCGGCGAATGATGGCGATGAGGCCCTGATCGAAGCGCCACGCGGCGGCTTGGAATTTGGGTTCATGCCCGCGGCGGTCCCGCTGCAAATCTCGAGCATCTTCCGCCGGTAGGGGCCTTGGGAGCCTGCCTGGGCACGGAGCTTCGCAGGCTCTACCGGAAACAAATTCGGCTCACGGCGTCGTCGAAGCCTTGGGCTCCGGCGATGATCTTGATTTCCACGCGCATGAAGTAGATGGGTAGGTCGCGCCGGTCGAGCTTAGGGAAACGGACGGCATCCTTCTGCGTAGTGACCAGCATGTCCGCCCTGCGTTTCTTGCCGCGGTTCACGGCATCCAGCACCTCTTGTTGGGTGAACCGATGGTGGTCGGCATAGCGGCGGGCCAACACGATGTCGGCCCCCAGCTCCGAGAGCTTGGATTCGAAGCTCTCGGGTTGGGCGATCCCGCTGAGGCTGGCCACCCTGCGGCCCTGCAAGAGGTCGAGGCCACGCCGTTCCCCGGTGAAGACATCCTCGAAGTACAGCGGGTGATGGACACATTCGATAATACCGGCTCGTGGATTGAGTTGGGCGATCCGGTTCCGCAACGCGGCCGTCTTGCCATCGCTCTTGGTCAAGAAGATGACGCTGGCCCGGGCCAGGTGGGAGGGGGGCTCTCGCAGTGTTCCGCGCGGCAGCAGGTGCTCGTTGCCAAAGGGTTGTTGGCAGTCGATGAGGACCACGTCGGTGCGGCGTCCGGCCAATTTCCAGTACTGGAAGCCGTCATCCAGCAGCAGGGTGTCGCAGCCGAAATGTTCCACGGCATAACGCCCGGCCTTCACTCGGTCTTTGTCGACCAGCACCACCACATCCCGGAGGTTGGATGCCAGCATGTAGGGCTCGTCACCTGCCGTCTCGGAGTCGAGCAGCAGTGAGTGGCCGTCGGAGACGATTCGCGGCGGTGTGGTGTCTTCGCGCAGCAAGATCTTGTCGAGGAGTCGTTCAGAGACGGGTTTGGGTTTCGATCGGTATCCGCGAGAAAGGATGGCCACCTTGCGTCCAGCGTCCTGGAGCGCGCGCGCGAATTTTTCAACGACGGGAGTCTTTCCGGTGCCGCCCACCGTGAGGTTGCCCACAGCGATCACCTGAACACCGAGAGTGGAATCGCGCAAGATACGCACGCTGTAGAGCAATCGTCGCAGCTTCACGATGACCGCAAATACTTGAGACAACATCGACAGCAGGGCTCGAATCAACGAGGCCTTGCGGCCAGGAAGATTCTCTAGAATGACTGCCAAGAGGTAAGTCTCTGCAGCCTCCGTCATTTTTTGCCAACGCTCACGCACCGTGCTTGCAGGATGTCACTGAGTGCCAATTTCGGAAAGAAATCGTGTGATTTGGTGAAATCCGGTTGTCAAGACCCGCCTCGGGGCATTATCTCAGACAGAGTTCCCCGGTCGGAGACTTCATGAATCCATATCCGGTTCTAGCGATTCAACCATCGTCCCCCCGGCCAACCGACGCCTTTTCTCGGATTGGACGGCTCTGGATTCGTCCTCGGATAGCGCGGGTTTTTAATGCCTTCGCTCAAATATTGCAGAATCGCCGCACCCCCTTTCTTGAATTTCTGAAGCATCGAATCATTGGGTCCTCTTAACTGAGGATTGAATGGGTGCGGTGAGTCAGACCTACAACACAACAACAACAAACTCAGAGTGAAACCAACCGAAACCAACTCCGAATCCCGTCTCGTCCGGACCTGCGCCCTGGCTGCTGCCAAGGCCCCGGCCAAGAAGGCTGCTCCTGCCAAGGCTGCAGCTCCGGCCAAGAAGGCTGCTCCTGCCAAGGCAGCGGCTCCGGCTAAGAAGGCTGCTCCTGCCAAGGCTGCTGCCCCGGCTAAGAAGGCTGCTCCTGCCAAGGCTGCTGCCCCGGCTAAGAAGGCTGCTCCTGCCAAGGCTGCTGCCCCGGCCAAGAAGGCTGCTCCTGCTAAGCCTGCGGCTCCGGCCAAGAAGGCTGCTCCTGCCAAGGTGGCTGCCCCGGCGAAGAAGGCCGCTGCTGCCAAGAAGTAAATGGGTCGCCCAATCCGGCGGTTTTGCTTGTCAAATCCGCCGGATTTGGGGCCGTTTTGCAGGTTGTGAACAACTTGGGAACAACACCCAAAAACTTGTTCTCGCGGTACTCGTTGCTTTGCCATAGAAGCCTCGCCCGCCGTGGAAAGAATCACGGCAAGCTCGAGAAGAAATCGCACTCAATCATGTTCCACCAGGCGCTCGCAAATGTGTTGAAATCCCAGTGTTTTCAACTGTTTTATATGTTCACAGCGAGTGCTGGCGCGGGTTTGATCACGATGGACTGTTCGGGAAGCTTCATGAAACTGTCACAATTGCAGGAAGACTCGATCGCTCTGTAAACGGTGATAGTGAATAAATCGGAACCTTGTCCATTTTAGGCCCCCATTAAATATCTCATGTCCGATCAACCCCAAGCACTGTGGCTGGCCGCCCAGCAAACCCTCCGTGGAATGCTTAAAACGGAGTTGTATAACCTGTGGTTTGCCCCGGTGACGGCCCGCTGCCTGGACGGAGACACTCTGACTTTGGAGGTGGCTGATGAATTTTGTGAGTTTTGGCTGAAGGACAATTATCTGGATGTCCTTCGATCGGTTGTCAGCCGTGCGGCCATCCGTCCGATTCAAGTGGCCTTTGCCATCCGCCCGGCAGATTCCGTTGCTGCGGCTGATTCGGCCTCCGATCGTCCGGTGGTTACCGAAGCGGCTTCAGAACGCGTTGCTCCGGTTGAAGTTCGTGCCGTCGAACCGCTGGTGAAGGAGTTGCCTCGCAAGTCGGAGCCTTTGTTCAATCCGAACAACAGTTTCGAGACCTTTGTGGTGGGTTCCAACAACCATCATGCCCACGCAGCCTGCATGGGGGTGGCGCAGAAGCCGGGGCATACTTACAATCCGCTGTTTCTCTTCGGTGGCGTGGGCTTGGGTAAAACACACCTACTGCAAGCCATCGGTCATCATGTTCTGGCCAACAAGAAGAACGCCCGTATCGGCTACTTGTCTTGCGAGCGGTTCACCAACGAGTTCATTGAAGCGCTGCAGAACAGCCAGTTGCCCAAGTTTCGCAAGAAGCACCGCGAACTCGATGTGCTGTTGATCGATGACATCCAGTTCCTTCAGGGCAAAGAGCGCATCCAGGAGGAGTTTTTTCACACCTTCAATGCTCTCCATGATGCTCACAAGCAGATCGTCCTGACCTGCGACCGGCCGGCTAACGAGATTCAGGGCTTGGAGCAGCGGTTGATTTCCCGCTTCGAGTGGGGAATGACTGCCGACCTCAAGGCCCCGGACGTCGAGACTCGGTTGGCCATCCTGAACAAGAAGGCGGCGGCGCTCAGCGTGAAGTTGCCGGATCCGATCATCACGTTCTTGGCCCATCGCATCCGGACCAATATCCGTCGATTGGAGGGTGCCTTGGTGCGTGTCGCGGCTTATGCACAGCTTTCCGGTAAGGCGCTTGATCTGGAAACAGTCGAGACCCTGCTTCGGGAAATCCTCCAGGAAGAAGGCAAGGTTGCCATCTCAGTGAGCGAGATTCAGAAGCGGGTCGCCGATTACTTCGACATCCGTCTGGCTGACATGACGAGCAAGCGGCGGCCCGAGAACATCGCTTTCCCGCGGCAAATCGCCATGTACCTCACCCGTCAACTCACCGAGCACTCGCTCAGTGCGATCGGTGAATCCTTTGGCGGGCGTGACCATGGCACTGTCTTGCATGCCTGCCGCCAGGTGCGGGATCGGATGGAAGTGGAGGCCAAGGTGCGTCAAGACGTGGGTTACCTCGAGAAGCAGCTCACGCGCTGAATTGGGTTCCTGCCGGTGGAGCAGGGATCGGGTTCCGGGTCTTGTTTGGGTGAACGGCGGGTTTCGTGCACTTGTCGTTAGCCTTGTGGTTCGCCACGGGCAGGCCCGGAGTGGTCGGCTGGAGTTCTCGGCTGGAGTTCTCGACTGGAAACCCGGATGGGAAGCCGCAATGCTGGCGGCGTGTCACCCCGCAGGTTCCATTGCATCTTGCTGCTGCTGATTGGTTTTCTGACCAACCGGGTCGTTCTGGGAGATGCCTCGGTGGGCTTCGAATTGCTCAAGGCCGACCTGACTGGACTGGTGTTCACCAATTCGGTCCCGCCTTCACGTTATCTCACCAACCAAATTCCGCTCAATGGCTCCGGTGTGGCCTTGGGTGATGTGGACGGAGATGGTCGCCCTGACCTCTTTTTGGCGGCTTATTCGGGCGGGAGTGCATTGTTCCGCAATCTGGGGCAGATGAGGTTCGCCTCTATGACAGAGGCAGCCTTTGGAACAACCGCCCTATCATCGCTCGATGGAACCGGTGTCGTCCTGGCAGATATTGATGGCGATGGGGATCTGGATCTCTTGCTCAACACACTCGCTCAAGGAACCCGGATTTATCACAACGATGGTAAAGGGCATTTCACACCGGGTGTTGTCCTCAATCCCAACCGAGCGGGATCGAGTCTTTCATTGGCCGACGTGGATGCGGACGGAGATTTGGATTTGTACGTCGCCAACTACCGCACGGTGACGGTGCGTGATGATCCCAAGGCCAAGTATTCACTGCGCGAGGAAAATGGGCGCCAGCGGATTGTAGCCTACAATGGCCGTTCGACTGAGGAGCCCGATTTGGTGGGGAGGTTCACCATGACTCCGATGGGCCCTCGTGAAAACGGCGAGGTGGATGCCTTATACCTCAATGATGGCAAAGGGATTTTCACGGAGGTGCCTTGGACGCGTGGGGCTTTCCTGAACACCGCGGGTCGTCCGCTCGACTCGGCACCGCAAGATTGGGGATTGAGCGTTCTGTTTCGGGATCTCACCGGCGATGGGCGGCCGGACTTGTACGTCTGCAATGACTTTCAGTCGGAAGACCGATTCTGGGTCAATGAAACGGCTCCCGGTGGCCCCTTGCTATTTCGGGCGGCTCCCCAATTGGCCTTGCGGCAGACCAGCGCCTTCTCGATGGGGGTGGACGCTGCCGACATCGATCGCGACGGCGTGGATGACTTTGTGGTGCTGGACATGCTCAGTCGCGATCATCAGCGGCGGAATGTTCAGATGGACGGGGTGCCGCCCGGGTTTTATCAGCCCGGAATCTGGGACGATCGGCCCCAGTTTTCTCACAATACCCTGTTTCTCGGGCGTGGGGATGGAACCTTCGCCGAGATCGGCCGTTTGGCCGGGGTCAGTGCCAGTGATTGGTCGTGGACGCCGCTATTCCTGGATGTCGATTTGGACGGGTACGAGGATCTCCTTATCTCCAACGGCAACGAGATGGACATGTTCGATGTGGATGTCGGGGCCCGCGCTGAGGCGATGAAATCGAGCCGAAAAATGGGTTTCCTCGAAATCCTGGACATGCGTCGGATGTTCGCCCGGCTCGATACGCCCAATGCCGCCTTCCGCAATCGCGGGGATTTGACCTTTGAAGAGGTGACTCAAGCCTGGGGCTTCGATGCGCCGGGGGTCGAGCAAGGCATGGCCGCGGCCGATCTGGATGGCGATGGGGATATGGACCTGGTGCTGAACGCCTTGAATGACCCACCGAAGCTCTACCGCAATCGGACCACGGCACCGAGGGTGGCTGTTCGATTGCGGGGAGTTGCCGGGAATTCCCGGGGCATCGGAGCCAAGATCCGGGTGGTGGCTCAAGGGCTCCCGGTGCAGTCCCAAGAAATGATGTCTGGCGGTCGCTACTTGTCGGGGGATGACGCGATTCGGTGCTTTGCGTTGGGTACGGCGACAACGGCGGACATCGAGGTGACTTGGCGCAGTGGACGGGTGACCCGACGCACCGGTGTTGGCCCCGGTGTTGTGGAGATTGCAGAGCAGGAGACGGTTGCTGTCATTGCGCCACCGCCGGTAACGCCGCTGTTCGAGTCGATTTCGGACCGCTTGGCGCATGTCCACACCGATACCCCATTTGATGAATTTGGACGCCAGCCGTTAAAACCCTTCGATCTCAGCCAGACCGGACCGGGCGTCACCTGGGCCGACCTCAACGGGGATGGGTGGGATGATCTCCTCATTTCCGCCGGTCAGGGTGGAACGCTCGGGGTGTTCACCAACGACTCCCATGGAGGCTTCTCGGCCTTTTCCAATCCAGCGTTGCTCAAGCCCGCCCCTCGGGATCTGACCACCGTGATGGTGTTGCGTGGGGTAATCCTGACGGGCATCAGCAATGGTGAGGACGGGGTCACCAATGGCGGCGCGATCCGGATCGTGGACCTGGCGTCCGGAGCGAGCGGTGAAATCCTGAGCGGTCGAGCCTGCCCGGTGGGTTCCATGGCGGCGGCCGATGTGGATGGAGACGGCGAGTTGGAAGTGTTTGTTGGTGTTCGGGAAGTGCCAGGGCGTTATCCGGAGCCGGCGACGTCGTTTTTGTTGAAGAACCGCGGCGGACGTTTGGGGATTCAGAACGCTTTTGAAAAACTGGGTCTGGTCAATGGCGTGGTTTTCACCGACCTGGATGACGATGCGCGGCCTGATTTGGTGGTGAGCACGGCCTGGGGGGCGGTTCGCTTGTTTCGCAATCGAGGGGGCGCTCTGGAGGCTTGGGATCCGCCACTGCGTGGCACCGGATTGCCGGCCGGTGTTGAGCGCCTCTCCCAGTGGACGGGTCTTTGGTTGGGCATCACAGCGGGTGATTTTGATGGCGACGGACGCATGGACTTGGCCGCGGGGAACTGGGGTCGGAACCACTTCCTGGGAGCCGATGCCCGCCGGCGACCGTTGCGGATCCGTTCCGGGGACCTGCTCGACGATGGTATCTGGGATCTTCTGGAGAGCTATATCGGGCCTGATGGGCGGGATTGGCCTGTCCGCAAACGGCCCGCACTGGCGGCCTTCATCCCGGATGTGGCGAAGCGTTTCCCGGATGCGGGGACCTTCGGTAAGTCTTCCATGGAGGAACTCTTGGGTCCGCTTCTGGGCCCATTGCCCAGCGTGTCAGCGCTCAATCTGGATTCGGGAGTTTTCCTGAATCGGGGAGACCATTTGGAATGGCGACCGTTGCCGCTGCGGGCCCAGTTGGCGCCGGCCTATGGGTTGGCGGTGTCTGATCTCGATGGCGACGGAACCGAGGACTTGTTCCTATCTCAAAACCACTTCGGTGTGCATTCAGATGACGCCCGCTATGACGCGGGGCGGGGATTGCTCCTGAGAGGAACGGGGCGCGGTGACTTCCGGGCCGACGAGCACTCGGGCATCGTGGCCTGGGGTGAGCAACGCGGTGTGGCCTTGGCGGACTTGGATGCCGATGGGCGCACCGATTTGGCTTTGAGTCAGAACAGCGGACCGACGCTGCTCTTCCGCAACCGCGCCGCGCGCCCGGGTCTTCGGGTTCGGCTCAAGGGGCCTCCCGGGAATCCGACCGGGATCGGCACATCCCTACGATGGTGGGCCGGCGGCAAGGCGTGGGGGCGTCGTGAAATTCGGATGGGCGGAGGCTACTGCAGTGTGGACAGCCCGGTGACCATCCTCGCCTCGGATCGGGCGGCCGGTGAGGTCGAGGTGCGCTGGCCCGGTGGCGCGGTGCGACGCGTGCCGGTCGCGGCCGGGGTGGCTGAGATCACGTTGAAGCCATGATGAATCCGCATCGCTCGATGATTTTAGCGAACCTCCAGAGGTTGTTCGCTGTGTTGGTCATGTCCTTGGTTTCGATGCCGGGATTGCGAGCGGCCCAGACAGGTCTTCGGATCCAGACCTTGCCCTCGGTATCTCCGTCCGCACCCGGTCTGACCCGATTGTCGGCTCCGGATCTGGGGATTGATTTCACCAACCGACTCTCCGAAGAACGGGCGGTCACCAACCGCAATCTCGTCTCCGGTTCGGGAGTGGCGCTGGCCGATGTGGATGGCGATGGACGTCTCGATGTCTTCTTCTGCGGGTTGGATTCAACCAACGCCCTGTACCGCAACTTGGGGAATTGGCGCTTCACCAATGTGACGGCCCAAGCTTTGCCGGGTGTGAATTGGCTCACCCCGTCTTCAGGATCCAACGATTCGACCGGAGCGGCTTTTGCCGATGTGGATGGGGACGGAGACTCCGACTTGTTGGTCAATCAGTTGGGCGGCGGCACCCGCCTTTGGCTCAATGAGGGTTCGGGTCGTTTTCAGGAGACCACTGATGCGGCCGGGTTACGTTCGCGCAGTGGGGCGACTTCGATGGCCTTGGCCGACGTGGATGGCGATGGTGACCTGGACCTCTACGTGGCGCACTTCCGCCCGACCACCGTCCTTGATCAACCGAACACCCGGTACCAACTCCGACAGACCGATGCGGGGACGGTGGTTGTGGCTGTCAATGGACGGCCGGCCACCGCGCCGGACCTCACGAACCGATTCGAGATCCATTCAGGCGGTGAGGTGGTCGAAATGGGTGAAGTCGACTCGATGTTCCTGAACGAGGGGCGGGGTCGTTTTGTGCGGGCCTCGTGGACCGACGGCACCTTTTTGGACTCGGCCGGCAAAGCCTTGTTGGCCCCTCCGCGGGACTGGGGCTTGGCTGCTCGCTTCCAAGATATGACGGGCGATGGGAAACCGGACTTGTATGTCTGCAACGACTTGCACACCCCGGACCGCATCTGGATCAACGAGACAGGTCCGGATCATCGCCTGCGTTTTCGCGAACTGTCGGTGATGGCCTTGAGGAGCAATCCCACGTTTTCCATGGGCATCGACTTCGGCGATCTCGATCGCAATGGCCATGTCGATTTCTTCGCCGTGGACATGTTCAGTCGCAACCGATCCTGGCGGCAGACTCAGACGGCGGGCATGTCCCCGGTGATGCGCCAGCCCGGACGGTTTGCGGATCGGGCCCAGGTCCAGCGGAACGTCCTGCAACTCAACCGCGGCGATGGTACCTGGGCGGATGTCGCCTGGCAGGCTGGGGTGGAAGCCAGCGAATGGTCCTGGGGGCCGGTGATCCTGGACATCGACTTGGATGGGTTCGAGGACCTGCTCGTCCCCAATGGACAGTGGCGCGATTTCCAGGATGGCGACGGCGCGCGGCGCATCGCCGAGGCCCAGAGGCGCGGGGCCCTGAAGTCTCCGGCGGAGATCACCGAAATGGTCAAATCCTTCCCCAAGTTGTCGACACCCAACGTGGCCTTCCGCAACCGTGGGGATGCCACTTTTGAAGAAGTTTCCCAAGCTTGGGGCTTCACCGTGGATTCCATGTCGCAAGGGGCCGCTATTGGCGATCTCGACGGGGACGGTGATTTGGACGTCGTGATGAACGACCTCATGGATGCGCCGGCGTTTTATCGGAACAACGCGAGCGCTCCGCGGATCCTCGTAGGCCTCCGAGGCAAGGACTCCAACACCCGGGGTATCGGCGCATCGGTGACGGTTCGCGCCGCGGGCTTGCCGGACCAGACTCAGGAAATCATCGCCGGCGGGCGCTACCTCAGCGGCGATGAGCCGGTGCGATCCTTTGCCACGGGTCGCGCAGCTTCGGTTGGGTTGCGCGTTCGATGGCCCTCGGGCCGGATCTCGGAATGGCGGGAGGTGCCGGCTGGTTCTGCGGTGGAGGTGTCGGAAGTCGAGGCGCCTGCCGTCGCAACCGTTGCTTTGTCAAAGCCGCCCGTCCGCTGGTTTGAGGACCAGACTGCGCGCTTGGCTCATCGGCACGAGGACGAGCCCTTCGATGATTTCGGTCGCCAGCCAGCCATGCCCCATCGGTTGTCTCAACTCGGGCCCAGCCTGACCTGGACGGATCTCAATGGGGATGGGCGTCCCGATCTGGTGATCGGTTCCGGTCGCGGCGGCAAGCCGGGGGTTCGCATTCAGGACGGGAAGGGCGGTTTCGAGGCTCGGGAAACCCCGCCTTTCCACAAGACAACCAGTCGGGACATGACCTCGATTTTACCCATCAATGGGGTCCTCTTGGCGGGGATTTCGAATTACGAGGACGGTCTGACCAATGGCGGAGCCTTGCGCATGTATGACCCTGCCGGCGGACGCAGCGGGGAAATGCTCGTCGGCACGGCCTTCGCCGTCGGTCCTCTGGCCGCGGCCGATGTGGACGGGGATGGATCTCTGGAGGTGTTTGTCAGCGGGAGATCCGTGGCGGGTCGTTATCCGGAGGCGGCCCCCTCGTTGTTGCTGCGCAATCAAGGCGGACGCCTGACACCGGTGACCCGTTGGGACGACCTGGGATTGGTGACGGCCGCGTGTTTCACTGATCTCGATGGCGATGCTCGGCCTGATTTGGTGCTGGCCCGGGAATGGGCTCCGCCCCGGTTTTTCCGCAATGAATCGGGTCGGTTGACGGAATGGGCGCCGGTCCTCGAGGGGGCCTCCGGCTCGTTCTCTGGGCTTTGGAATGCTGTGGTGGCGGGTGACTTCGATGAGGATGGTCGATTGGACTTGGTCTTGGGCAACTGGGGTCGCAACACCCGCTGGAGCGCTTCGGGGAGTGCGCCGCGCCGATTGTGGTACGGCGATTTCGGTTCCGGTCAGGGCTTGGATCTGGCCGAGAGTTGGTTTGATCCCGCGCTCAAGGCGGATCGCCCGGAACGTGAAATGGGATTGTGGGCCGCACTCTATCCGGCGGTACGGGAACGGGTGGGATCCCTGGTCGCTTTTTCCAAGGCCACCTTGCCGATGCTCCTAGGTGATGCGTTGTCGGCGGCCCGGTCGGTGTCGGTGGATACGGTGGATTCGGTCCTGCTGCTCAATCGGGGTGATCGCTTTCTGGTGAAGCCCTTGCCGGCGGTGGCGCAGCGCGCGCCGGTTTCTTCGCTCTGTGTGGCCGATTTCGACGGAGACGGGCATGACGACTTGTTTCTTTCGCAGAACTTGTCCACGGCACATCCCTTTGCGGAACGCTCCGATGCGGGGCGGGGATTGTGGCTGCGCGGCGATGGTCGGGGTGGCTTTGTGCCGGAAGAAAACTCAGGCGTCCGCGTACAGGGTGATGGCCGGGGGGCTGCGGTTTGCGATTACGATGCGGACGGCCGGGTGGACTTGGCGGTGGGCCAGAATGGCGCCGAGACGACCCTCTGGCGCAATGTGTCGGCGCGTCCGGGGCTGCGGGTTCGGCTTTCCGGAGTAGGCGGCAATCCCACGGCTGTCGGCGCCCGGGTTCGATGGAAATCGGCTTCGGGCTTCGGTCCGTGGCGGGAGATCCATCTGGGTTCTGGCGACGGGTCCTGCGATGACCCAGTGCTGGTCTTGGGCGTCGGAGACCAGAAGGTCGATGCGGTGGAGATTCATTGGCCCGGAGGTTCATCGGCCACGGTGCCGGTGACGGCGGGGCAGCGCGAGGTCTTGGCCAGCCCGTCCGCCCGATGAGTAAGCTGGGGGAACAGGCTCGAGTGGACCCCCTTTTTTTGGTGGCATGACGGTTGCCTTTGGCGGAAGAGAGGTTTCAATCTCAGGGTCTCCTTTTTCCCGTGATCCACAGCATCCCAAGACAATTCGGGTTCTGGTTCGGGGCCCTTTGGGCCTCGGTGCTGCTGTCGGCCGCGGCCCCTCGTTCCGCAGGCCCTGGTGATCCACTGGCGCGGAGTGCGCTGACGCTGCTGCACGACGAGTGCTTTTCGTGCCACGGCGAGACCAAGCAAAAAGGAGGGCTTTCGTTGCTGACTCGGGAGCAGGTGCTCAAGGGCAGCGAGGAGGGGCCGGTGGTTTTCGAGGGGCGGCCCAAGGAAAGTCGACTGCTGACGTCGGTCCTTTTGGGAGCCGAACCGCACATGCCGCCCCGCAAGCAATTGACGCCGGACCAAATCAAGACCCTCCGGGATTGGATTCGCCGCGGACTTCCTTGGGACGCCAGTGTCTTGAGTGATGAGCCTGTTCCAAGGCCGGTGTTGCTGGAGTCAGCCGCTCCCTCCTTCCGGCCGGTGGCCGCCCTGGCCCTCGACCCGGCCGGACATCGATTGGCGGTGGCGCGCATGGGTGGGATCGATATTCATGACCTCCAGAAGTCGGGGTTTCCTCGCGTGGCGCGGGCGGTTGCTTCTATGGATCCGGTGGAATCGCTCGCCTGGAGCCGGGATGGTCGCCGGTTGGCTTCGGGATCCTTCCGTCGGGTGCGGTTGTGGAACCCGGAGACCCTCACGGTCGAGCGGGAGATCGTGAATGGTCTTTCTGGCCGTGTCCTGAGTGTGGAGTTTTCTCCCGATGGTTTGCAGTTGGCTCTGGGTGACGGGGGTTCTGGTCTCCCCGGTTATCTGCGGTGGGTGAGCGTGGCGGATGGTCGGATCCAGCGTTCCTGGAAGGCGCATGCCGACTCCATCTTTGATTTGGAGTTCAGCCGGGATGGCTCCCGATTGCTCTCGGCCGGCGGTGACGCGCTCATCAAGGTCTGGGATGTGGCCCAGGCAGCGCCGATCGCTGTGCTGGAAGGTCACACTTCCCAGGTGATGGCCGCGGCTTTCAACACCAACGCCACTCAGGTGGTCAGCGGTGGCACCGACCGGCAGCTCAAGGTCTGGGATATCGCCACTCGCGAGAAGATCGTCACGCTGGGTGATTCCATGGCGGCGATCACGGCCGTGGCTTGGCCGGGCGACAGTGCCTCGGTTTGGGCGGCCACTGATCGCGGGACGATTGACCGATATTCCCAGCTCAAGTCGCACACGGGCGAACAAAGTTCGGCCACCGCGGAGCATCGACGGGTGGCCCAACTGCTGCCGGTGGTGTTCACCATGGCGGTGACGCCGGATGGTCAGAGGGTGGCCGCTGGTGACATGGACGGGTTGGTCCGGATCTGGGATGCGCAAGGCAAGGTCTTGGGGGAGTTGGGTGCAGTATTGGAGGCGACGCCCGCGAAGCTTTCGCTGCCCCCGCAGACAGTGGCCGCAAAAGTGCCGCCGCCGAGTTTTGTGCGCGATGTGTTGCCAGCGCTCAATCAGGCCGGCTGCGCCTCCGGCGGTTGCCATTCCAAGCCGGAAGGCCAGAGCGGCTTCAAGCTGTCCGTTTTTTCCTACGACCCCCTCAGCGACTACGCTGAAATTGTCCGGGATGCCCGCGGCCGGCGGGTGTTTCCGGCAGCTCCGGAAGAGAGTCTGATTCTCCTCAAAGCCCTGACACGGGTGCCGCATGAGGGAGGCCAGCGTTTTCAGCCGGGATCCCCGACCCACCAATTGCTGACCCGCTGGATTCGCGCAGGCATGCCCTATGCGCTGACCAATGAGCCGGTGCTCCAGTCGGTCGCGGTGTTTCCGGCCGAGGGGCGGTATCGCAAGGGCGGGCAGCAGCGACTGAAGGTCGAGGCACGCTATTCCGATGGGAGCGTCCGCGATGTCACGCGTTTGGCCGCCTACGATTCGAGCGACAAGGAGTTGGCCCGCGTGGACGAGACCGGTCGGGTTTCCATCGGCAAGCTGACAGGGCAGGGCGTGGTCGTAGCGCGCTACATGGGATTGGTGGCTGCCTCGTCACTCATGGTGCCGGCCGACAAGGTGCTCAAACCCAAGGCGTACTCAGCCATTCCTGCCCACAATTTCATCGATGGCCTGGCTCTGGCGCAGTTCCAGCGTTTGGGACTGATGCCCTCTGATCTCTGCACCGATGCGGAATTCCTCCGGCGGGCCAAGCTGGATGCCGTGGGTCTCCTGCCCACGCCGGAAGAGGTGCGTGCGTTCTTGGCGGATCCTTCGCCGGACAAGCGCCAGCGATTCATCGACACCATCCTGGAGCATCCGGCCTATGCCGATTATTGGGCCAACCAGTGGGCTGATCTTCTCAGGCCGAATCCCGATCGGGTGGGGGTGAAGAGCGTGTTCCTCCTCGATCAGTGGTTGCGCGAACAGTTCCGGGCCAATCGCCCTTATGACCAGTTTGTTCGAGATATCCTCATGGCCGAAGGGTCGAACCATCGGGCGGGTCCAGCCGTGGTTTATCGTGACCGTCGGGATCCGCCGGAACTGACCACTCAGTTCAGCCAGTTGTTCCTGGGTACCCGACTGGAGTGTGCCAAGTGTCACCACCATCCGAATGAAAAATGGAGTCAGGATGATTTCTACCAACTGGCCGCCTACTTCGGCCCGGTGAAGCAGAAGGGGGCGGGTTTGTCTCCGCCGATCTCCGCAGGAACGGAGACCTTTTTTTTCGCACCGGGTGGCGAGGTGAAGCACCCGGTGAGCGGAGTGGCGATGACCCCTCGACCACCGGAGGGGCCGGAACTCCCGAAGAACGAATCTCGGGATCCACGCCGGCATTTGGCCGATTGGCTGACCGCTCCGGAGAATCCCTTTTTTGCCAAGGCGGCGGTGAATCGGGTGTGGGGGCATTTCTTCGGACGGGGTCTGGTTCATCCGGTGGATGATTTTCGCAGTTCCAATCCGTGTGTGAACCCGGCGCTGCTGGAGGCGCTGGCCGCGGATTTTGCCTCGCATGGCTACGACCTGAAACACCTGCTTCGAACCGTGATGGCTTCGCGGACCTACCAACTGAGTTCGGTGCCCAACGCCACCAACCTAGGCGACACCCGACAATTTTCCCGTTCCTACCGCCGTCGACTGCCCGCCGAGGTGCTGGTGGATGCAGTGACCGATACCACCGGGGTGCCGGAGATCTTTTCGGCGGTGCCTCCCGGTGGTCGGGCCATGCAAACCTGGAGCTACAAGATCGCGTCGCATTTCCTGGACGCCTTTGGACGCCCCAATTCCAGCAGCGATTGTCCGTGTGAACGCGATGCCCAATTGAGCGTCGTGCAAAGCCTGCACCTGATGAACTCGAAGGTCTTGCAGTCCAAATTGGCAGACCCCAAGGGGCGGGTTCGCCAACTGGCGGCCAGCGATCGCAGCGAAGCCGAAGTGGTGGGCGAGGTGTACTTGCTTCTGCTCAACCGCCTGCCTTCGGAGCCGGAGCGTCAGGCGGCGTTGCGTGCATTCGCCCAGCCCGGTGCCACCCGACAAACTGCAGTGGAGGATATCTTCTGGGCGCTCCTCAACTCCCCTGAATTCGTGCTGAACCATTGATATGAAACCGACCTCTGGAAACTGCGCCGGAATGCCTCGCCGGGATTTCATCCAATTGGGGATGGGGGGCTTGCTGGGCGCCGGCTTCGGCGACTTGCTACGCCTCGAGGCGGCTGCGGCCTCGGCAGCCAAGTCTGGCCCAAACAAAGTCACCCCGCCGGGTGTGGTTGCAGGCCAAAAGCCGGTCAACTGCATCCTCATCTGGCTCGATGGTGGCCCGTCCCATTACGAGAGTTTTGATCCCAAACCCGGGGCCCCCTCGGACATTCGTGGCAGTTTTCAGGACATCGCCACGTCGGTGCCGGGAATCCGTTTCAGCGAGGCGGTGCCCGAGTTGGCCAAGGTGGCAGACAAGACCACGGTGATTCGATCGGTGTGTCATAAAGACCCGAATCACGGCGGCGGCAACCACTACCTGATGACCGGTTCTCCGACACCGGTACCGGTGGCCTGCGGAGCCTTCGTGACCTTCCATCCGTCGTTCGGGTCGGTGGTTTCCTGGCAGCGCGGGCAGCGACAGGGTTTGCCGCCCTACGTGTCGATGCCCTCGGTCACGCGCAGCGGTGGCCCCAATTTTCTCGGCGGCAAGCATTCGGCCTTCGTGATCGATGGTCAGCCCAACTCGGCCGACTTCAAGGTGCGCGATGTCGTGCTGCCGACCGAGATCAGCGAGGGGCGTGCCACCAACCGACGCGAATTGCGGGGAGCGTTGGATTCCATGGCCCGGTATGCCGATCGCTTGGCGGAAGATCCGGCTGTCACGTTCGATCAATACCTCCAGCAGGGGGTGAATCTGGTGCTTTCGAGTCAGGCTCAGGCGGCGTTTGATTTGTCGCGTGAGGATAAGAAGGTCCGCGACGAATACGGGCGGAATGACTTTGGCCAGCGGCTCTTGATGGCGCGCCGGTTGGTGGAGGTCGGGGTGTCGTGGGTCACCGTCAATTCCGGCGGATGGGATCACCACACCAAACTCTTCGAGGCGTACAAGGGCGATTCGGTTCGCAACATGGACCGCGGAGTCGCTGCGCTGATTCGGGATCTCGACCAGCGGGGCCTTCTGGATTCGACCCTCGTCGTGTTGCTGGGTGAGTTCGGCCGTACGCCCAAGGTGAACAAGGATGCCGGTCGGGATCATTGGCCTCATGCGATGTCCATCCTCATGGCCGGCGGCGGTTGCCCCCGGGGAGCAGTGGTGGGTGCCACCGATGCCAAGGGGTATGCCGCCTCGGAAGCTGTGTATCGGCCCGAAGACTTCGCTGCCTCCCTGTATTGGAAGATGGGGATCGATCCCAACCAGGTGCTCCACACCAACACGGGTCGACCGGTGCAGTTGGTGAACAATGGGCGCCGCATCCGGGAAATCTTCACCGCGTGATGTTCCGCAGCATGATGGGGAATTGGGTGCAGGCAGGATGGGTGTCGCTGTTTTTGCTCGCCGTGATGGGGCTCCGTGCCGCGGTTCCGGTGTTGGATCACGTCTTTCCTGCCGCTCTCCAGATCGGGTCCACGCAGTCGGTGACCTTGGTGGGCAAGTTCGATCCTTGGCCGACGCGGTTGGACCTCGACATCCCGGGCGTCACTTGGGAAGCCACGACCAACACAGGAGTCATCACGGTGCGGGTGTCCCCGAAAGCCCCGGTCGGTCCCCAGGTGATCCGAGCCTTCTCGCCAGAGGGAGTGAGCGCACCTCGCTTCTTGATCCTCTCGTCGCACCCGCAACGGGCCGAGGTGGAACCCAACGACGAGATGCGAACGGCCCAGGCGCTGAGTGATCTTCCGGCCGAGGTGAACGGTCGCCTCGAAAAGAATGGGGATGTGGACAGCTACTCGGTCGAGCTGCAAGCCGGTCAGACCTTGGTGGCTCGACTCGAAGCCTACACGCTTCAGTCGCCGCTGGATCCGGTGCTGCGATTGCTGGATGCCCAAGGCGTTCAAGTGGCTTGGAACCACGATGAGGTGCGTTCGCTGGATCCGCTGTTGGCATGGCGCGCGCCGAAAGCCGGAACTTATGTGCTGCAAGTATTCGGTTTCGCCTATCCGGCCGATTCAGACCTGCGTTTCAGCGGGAGCGCCAAGTCGGTGTACCGGCTTCATGTCAGCACCGATCCCGTGGCTCGGCATGGCTGGCCTCTGGGAGTGAGTCGGTCAGTCGAAACGCGCGTGAGGTGGGGTGACTGGGGTGTTCCGGAGATGTCCTCGGAATCGACACTGGTGCCATCATCCGCGATTGCGTCTGGAACTGTTGGGCACTCCCTCCAAATTCCGGGTCATCGGTTGCCCTTGGAGATGCCGGTCGGTGATGGGAAGGAGTGGGTGGAAGTCGAACCCAATGACACAGTCGCCACCGCTCAGGCGCTGGAGATCCCCTCGGCGGTGTCCGGCGATTTGGATCGTGCGGGTGACGAAGATCCCTACCGGGTTTCGGCCAGGAAGGGGGAAGCGCTGCATTTGAAGGTGCAAGCGGCGGGTTTGGGTTTTCCCTTGGATGCTTGGCTGAAGATCGAAGATGCCACTGGCAAGGAACTGGTTCGCAACGATGACTCTGGCGGGGCCGACCCTGTGCTCGATTGGACGCCTCCGGAGTCCGCTGAATATCGGGTGGTGGTGGGCAACCTGCTCCAGCGGGGTGGGCGGGATCAGCGGTATCGGTTGTCCGTGCAACGGCCTCAGCCTGTTTGGAGCGCTTCGGTGCCGGAGGCTTTCCTGTCACTCGAGCCCGGTAAAACCAACGAATGGAAGGTCGCGATCACGCGTCGCTTCGGCGCTGAAACGCGCCTGACAGTCTCGGTGCGCGGCTTGCCGCCAGGAGTTCGAGTGGATCCGGTGGAGGTTCCCGAGAAGGCGCTTGAGGCGACCCTTCGATGGATCACCGCCACCAACGCCGGTTCCTTTTCGGGTCCCTTTCAGGTCGAGGTCATGGCCCCAAAATCGGTTCAGGGATTGGCAGGGGTCCAGCAGGCTGAGTTTTCATTGGTCAGCGCCGGGGAGAACAACGGTGTTCCTCAGGGGTTTCGTCGTCTGGTTGTCGAATCGGTCTCGCGTCTGTGGATGACGGTGCTTCCGATGCCCTCGAAGCCGGCCGACAAAAAGTGATGGGCTGGACTGGGGAATTTTCAGTCGAGGGGTAAGACTAAAACATCCTTGACGGCGTTTGAGTCTTTGGCTTGCGAATGGTGTACGGTCGGTGGTACAAAGCACACCTATGGCAGCCATCGGGCGGTTCCAAAAGGGTGAGGAAATCTTCCACGCCAAGGTCGTCGACGGGGAGATTTTCAAGCTTCAAGGCGATGTCTTTGGCTCGCCGTCCTTCGAGAAAAAACCGACGCCGCTCAAAGGGGTCAAGACCCTGACGCCGGTGCAGCCGTCCAAGATCATCGCGGTCGGCCTGAACTACGGCGACCACGCCCGCGAAGCTGGAATGGCCTTGCCGAAGGAACCGCTTTTTTGGCTAAAGGCTCCGACCTCACTGATTCCTGACGGCACCAAGATCGAGATCCCCTTCGCCAACCATCGCAACGACTTCGAGGCTGAACTGGCCGTGGTGATCGGTCGCAAGATGCGCAATGTCACCCCGGCAGCCGCTGCCCGCTACATTTTCGGCTACACCGCCTCCCAGGACATCACCGACCGGACGATCCAAGGCAGCGAGAGTCAGTTCGCGCGCTCGAAGTCCTTCGACACGTTCACGCCGCTCGGGCCCTACATCGAAACCAAGATCGATCCGCATGATTTGAGCATCCAGCTCTTCCAGAACGGGCAGTTGCGCCAGAACGGCAACACCAGCCAGATGATCTTCAACTGTTTCCATCTGGTGAGCTTCATTTCCACCAACATGACCCTCCTCCCGGGCGACGTGATCCTGACGGGCACGCCGAGCGGTGTGGGCCCCATCGAATCCGGCGACCGTCTCGAGGTTCGGATCCAGGGGATGGCCCCGTTGGTCAACATGGTGAAGTGATCTTCTCAGACTGATTTTTTCCTGAACACGCCTCCGAAACGGGGGCTCTCACCGACTCCATCGGCCCCTCGGGTAAACCCTGGGGCCTCTTTCTTTCCCACTGGCCTCCCAACCCCACACCCCCACAGACTTTCCCATGCTTTGGTCCCAAACGTTCATTCCGACTCTCAAGGAAACCCCCGCGGATGCAGAAATCGTGTCCCACCAACTCTTGCTGCGTGCAGGATTGGTCCGGAAGCTCACCGGTGGCCTGTACACGTTCCTGCCGCTCGGCCTGAAGGTCCTGCGCAAGATCGAGCAAATCATCCGCGAGGAAATGAACCGGGCCGGGGGCATCGAGGTGCTCATGCCCGCCTTGCAGCCCATCGATATCTGGCAGCAGTCCGGCCGCTACGAGACGGCTTCCGGAGTGCTCTTCAAGGTGCGGGATTCTGCCCGGAAGGATTGGGTTCTCGGGCCCACCCACGAAGAGGTGATCACCTCGCTGGCTGCCAACGAGCTGAACTCCTACCGCCAGCTCCCGAAGAATTTCTATCAAATCCAGACCAAGTTCCGGGATGAGATCCGCCCGCGTTTCGGCCTGATGCGCGCCAAGGAGTTCCTCATGAAGGACGCCTATTCCTTCGACGCCACCGATGCGGGTGCGATGACGAGCTACCACAAGATGTACGACGCCTACACCCGCATCTTCGCCCGTTGCGGTTTGCAGGCCTTCCCCGTCGAGGCCGACACCGGCGTCATCGGCGGTAATTACTCGCACGAGTTCATGGTGCCTGCAGAGACGGGCGAGAACGACGTGGTTTACTGCGAGTCTGGCAAGTACGCGGCCAACATCGAGAAGGCGATCAGCCGTGGCCCCGCCGAAGCGACCCCTTCGGAATCCACCGGAGTGGCGCCCGAGAAGGTTGCCACCCCGGGTGTGGTCACCATTGAAGCCCTCGCCGCTTCCCCTTACGGAGTTTCGGCCCGGCATCAAATCAAGACCCTGGTGTTTGTCGCGGATTCCAAGCCCATCCTGGTGCTCATCCGGGGTGACGACTCGCTCAATGAGGCCAAGCTCATGGCCAAGACCGGTGCGGTCCAAGTGCGTCAGGCGACCGCCGACGAGATTGTCGATTTGCTCGGTGCCCGCCCGGGTTCCTTGGGCGCGGTCAGTGCCACCCTCAAGACGCCTGCGGTGCCGGTGTATGCCGACGAAGCCCTGCGCGGGGCCCGGGGCATGACCACCGGAGCCAACGAAGACGGGTTCCACCTGCGCCATGTCGAGGTGGATCGCGATCTGAAAGTCACGGCCTGGTACGACCTCCGCACCGTGAAGGTGGGTGAATTATGCGTGGAGACCCAGCAACCGCTGAAGATCCGCCGCGCCATCGAAGTGGGCCACGTCTTCAAGCTGGGCACCAAGTATTCTGAGAAGCTCAACGCGACCTTCCTGTCCGAGGACGGTTCTCGTCATCCGGCGGTGATGGGTTGCTACGGGATTGGCGTGACCCGGACGCTTCAGGCGGTCATCGAGCAGTGCAATGACAAGGACGGCATCCGCTGGCCGGTGAGCGTGGCCCCCTTCACGGTGTGCATCACGCCCCTCACGGTGGCCCCTGAAAGTCAGCCGATGACGTTGGCCCGTGAATTGGCGGCCACGCTGGAGGCAGCCGGCATCGAAGTCATTTTGGATGACCGCGATGAGCGTCCAGGCGTGAAGTTCAAGGACAGCGAATTGGTGGGATTCCCGCTCCGGGTGAACCTCGGCGAGAAGTCGCTGGCCAAGGGCGAGATCGAGCTCAAGCCGCGTGGCGGCACGATGCGCATGGTGCCCATCGCGGACGCCGCCGCCGAGGTGATCGCTTGGGTACGTGCCGAATCCGCCCGACTTCAGGGTTGAAGGGTTAGGGTTGAGGGGTTTCAGCCCGTCTTCCCCTGCGGGCGTTTGAATTGCGAAGTCCCGATCCGGGGCTGGACCCGGATTGAAAAGGGTTCAGCAACTGGTCGGGACTTCCTGCAGCACCTCCACACAGTGGGGGATGGCCTGAACCACAAAGCCGAGGCATTCCACTGCACCCTTGGGTTTGCCTGGCAGGCAAATCACCAGCGTACGATCGACCACGGCGGCCAAATTGCGGGACAAGATGGCGTTGGGGGTGAACTTCAGGCTCTCCATGCGCATTTGCTCGCCGAAGCCGGGCAATTCCCGGATGGCGATTTGACGCACGGCTTCCGGGGTGACATCGCGCAATGCGACACCGGTGCCACCGGTGGTCAGCACCAGTGAACAACCTTTGCCGATGAGCGAACGGATCGCCCGCTGGATGTCCTGAATTTCATCGGGCACCAGGACACTCTCGAGAACGTTCCATCCGTAGCTCGCGGAAGCTTGCTGAAGGGCGGGTCCACCCAGATCGTCGTAAAGTCCCTTCGAGGCCCGATCGGAAACGGTGATGATGCCCACGTTGAGTTGCATGGGGAGATAAGAGCCGGACCGGGTCGACCTCGCAGCACCAGAATTGGGGATGGCAGGAACCGTCAAACCCGCTTCGAAGCAGGACCGAGCGGGTTCCGCAGTTCCTGAACCATCACCAGTGCGAGCGCCAAGGCGTCCGCCGCGTCCGCATCGGGTGTTTCGGCCAACGCGAGTTGCCGTTGCACCATCTTGGCGACAGCAATCTTTTGCGCGGCTCCATAGCCCACCATCGCCAGCTTCACTTTTCTTGGGGAGATCTCATGGATCTCGATTCCTGTTCGTGCCACAGCGGCGAGCGCGGCTCCACGAGCCTCTCCCATGATGAGGGCCGTCTGAAGGTTTTGGGCGAAAAACAGGCCTTCGCAGGCGCAGAGGGTCGGGGGATGGCGTTGGACCACTTCGGTCAGGATGCGACCGATTTCGCCCAGACAGCGGGAGCGTTCCCAGGATTTCGGGCAGTGGATGGTCCCGGCCTCCACAAAGATGGGGCCTTGTGCTCCAATCTGGATCACGCCCCAGCCTGTCCCTCGCAAGGATGGGTCAATGCCCAGTACCCGAGAGCCTTCAGGGAGGTGCAATCCGGATTCGGGCAGCCCTGGAGATGTGCCCGAGGCGGTGGGTGCGCGACCGGAAAGCCGGGCTTCCATGGCGGCGAATTGTTTGGGGCTGACACCCATGGGATCAGTTTGTCTTGGAGCGTCTGCGGGTGGTGGGTTTCGGGGGGGTGGTCGTGCACTCGCCCAGCCAATCCAGATATTTTTTGGAACCTGCCACAATGGGTAGCACGAGGAACTGAGGGGTCTCGTAAGGGTGGTTGGCGATCACCAACGCTTCGAGTTGGGGCAATAGTTGGGAGCGGGTCTTGACCACCACCCGCCATTCTTTCCCGGACTCTACCATGCCCTGCCAGCGGTAGATGGATTCCACCGGTCCGGAGATCTGGGCGCAGGCGGCGAGTCCCGACTCCACGGCCAGTCGGCTCAACTTCACGGCCAGCGGTCTACGTGGCACGGTCACCCAGACGGTGACGAAGGATCGGGAGCTCTTCATTTCGTGTCTGCATCAGCGTGTCCTCCCGTCGGGTTGAGTTCAAAGAGGTATTGCATTTTATAAATATGATCATACACTCATAAAAAGGAAAAAGACTCTCCGCATCAAATTCAAATCATCATGACCACTGAGAAAATCATTCGTGTGCTGGCCGGATCGATGGTCCTGATCAGCGTTGCCTTGGCGTACTTCGTCAGTCAGCGCTGGTTGCTGATGACCTGCTTTGTGGGGGTGAATCTCATCCAGTCGGCACTTACCGGATTCTGTCCGGCGGGGATCGTTCTCAAGAAACTGGGAATCGGTTCAGGGAGTTGCTGTTCCTGACCGTGTCAGAAGGATTGAAACATGAACCACCTGACCGCAGATCCCCGGGGGTTGATCGTGTTGTGCCCCTCGTGCTCCCAAGCCAATCGGATGATTTATCGTCAGTGGGAGGCCGTGACCCGCTGTGGTCGTTGCAAGGCGGAGTTGGTAAGGCCCGCCGTGGTGGTGGAGGTGCGCGATCCAGCAAGCTTTGGATCGTTGGTGGCTGAAGTGCCGTGTCCGGTGTTCGTGGATTTTTGGGCGCCGTGGTGCGGGCCTTGCCGGAGTGTGGCCCCTGAGATCGAGCGACTGGCCGCCCTCATGGGGAACCAGGCACTCATCGTGAAGGTCAATACCGAGGAGGTGCCCGAGGTGGCTGCCCTGCATCGCATACAATCCATCCCGACCTTCGTGGTTTTCCGGGGGGGATTGGAGGTGTCGAGGACCTCAGGCGCGATGTCCGCGTCCCGCCTGAGAGAATTCATCGTCCAGGCGGCCGAATGACGGTTTTCTGTTATGAACACGAATGTCAGGCACAATGGGTTCCAGTGGGTTCACGCCGGAGCGCTTGGGGTATTGATCGCTGCGGCCGGTTGCGGGCCGGATGCGAAGCCGAGTGCGCCAGCGTCATCGCTTCCGCTCGCAGCCCGAGTGCGCGTGGTGGTCGTGGAGAACCACGGACTCACGGCCACCGAGGAGGTTGTGGGAACAGTCAGGACCCGATTGCACGCCACTGTGGAGGCCAAGGTGGCTGGTCGCATCGAGTCGGTGCAGGTGACGCCCGGACAAAGGGTTCGCCAGGGAGAAACCCTCGTCGTCCTCGATGCTCGGGAAACTCAGGCGCGACTCGAATCGGCCAAAGCCCTGTTGGAACAATCGGTTCGGGATCTCGATCGGTTGCGGAGATTGCTGAAGGATGGCGCAGCGACGCCTTCAGAGGTTGAAACGATGGATGCCCGAAATCGGGTCGCGGCCGCCACGGTGTCAGAGGCCGAGACACTGCTGGGGCATGCCCGCGTGGTCGCTCCGTTTGACGGAATTGTCACGAGCAAGCGGGTCGATGTCGGCGATTTGGCTATTCCGGGAAAAGCCCTGGTGGAGGTCGAGGATCCCGAACATCTGCGTTTCGAGGCCGATGTTCCCGAAACCTTGATCGATCAAATCCGCATCGGTGCACGATTGCCCGTGCATATTGCCTCTCGGAAGGAATCGATCGAAGGAACGGTCGTCGAGATGGCTCCGGTGGCCGAGATGGCAAGTCGAACCTACCGCGTGAAACTCGACCTGACTTCCGCCCCCGCGCTTCGATCAGGGCAGTTCGGCAGGGTGGCCGTGCCCACGGCACAAGCTTCGGTTCCCCATGTTCCATCGACGGCGGTGTTCCAGCGTGGACAACTCGAGTACGTGGTGGTGGCGACCGGCGGGCGGGGTCAACTTCGGCTCATCCGGACCGGCAAGCGCTTGGGTGACGACGTGCAGGTCCTCTCGGGTGTCGAGGCGGGGGAAATCGTCGTCGCTCGCGATCCGGAAACGCTGCGCGATGGACAGCCTGTGGAGGTCGCCCCGTGAGCCATGACACGCCGAGTCGCCCGTCGAGCGCCCCCTCGGTCCATGGTCTTGCTGGCCGGATCGCCCATGCGTTCATCGATTCCAAGCTGACCCCGCTCATCGTAGTCGCCTCGGTGCTCTTGGGAGCCTTCGCCGTCCTGATGCTGCCTCGGGAAGAGGAGCCCCAGATCCAGGTTCCGATGATCGATGTCCTGGTCGCAATGCCTGGTTCATCGGCTGGAGAGGTCGAGGAACGAGCTGCGCGGCCGATGGAGAAACTGCTCTGGGAAGTGCCCGGAGTGGAGTACCTCTATTCGCAATCGCGGGAAGGCGAGGCCCTGACGATCGTTCGCTTCAAGGTGGGCTCCGATCCTGACGCGAGTCTGGTAAAGGTCTCCGAGAAGCTGCGTTCGAATCAGGACCGCATGCCGCATGGGATAGCCTTTCCCTTGATCAAACCCCGATCGATCGACGATGTCCCCATCCTCGCGCTGACCTTCCACAGTAGACGCTATGAACACCTGACGTTGCGCCGCCTGGTTGCGCAAGTGGACGACGCGGTGAAACAAGTTCCGCAGGTTTCTGAGACGACGGTTATCGGCGGAGCCCGTCGAGAACTACGGGTGCTCCTGGATCCCGTGCGCCTGGCCTCCCGCGGGCTCAGTCCGGTGGGTATTATCCCGATGTTGCAGCAAGCCAATCGGCAGTTCCGTAGCGGGGAGTTGACCACGCTGAATCAGTCGCTGGTGCTGGAGACCGGCGCCTTTCTTCAGAATATCGAGGACGTCCGCAATGTGGTGGTGGGCGTGTCGTCGGGTCGCCCCATCTATTTGCGAGAAGTAGCCGAGGTTGTGGATGGGGCCGAGGAACCGTCTAACTATGTGTTCCATGGCACGGGGGCGGCCTCCACGAATGTGAACACGTTGCGAGAGCAACCGGCCGTGACGCTGGCCATCGGCAAGCGCCCGGGTGCCAACGCCATCTCGGTGGCCGAGGATGTCCTGCGCAAGGTGGAATTGCTGAAAGGTGTCCTGATTCCGGCCGATGTGTCGGTTTCGATCACCCGGCATTATGGCGAGACCGCTGCTGAAAAATCCAACGAGCTCCTCCTGCACATGGGCATCGCCGTGGTCAGCGTGTCATTGTTGATTTGGCTGACTCTGGGGTGGCGGGAATCCGGAATTGTTGCGGTAGCGATCCCAGCCACCTTGGCCCTGACGCTCTTGGTCTTCTACCTGTACGGCTTCACGCTCAACCGAATCACCCTCTTTGCGCTGATCTTCAGCATCGGCATTTTGGTCGATGACGCGATCGTGGTGGTCGAGAACATCGTGCGGCATTTCCACCTGCCGCAGAACCAGAACCGGCCCTGGAACACCATCGCGGTCGAGGCGGTGAGCGAGGTGGGCAATCCCACCATCCTGGCGACGTTCGCGGTGATCGCCGCCGTCCTGCCCATGGCCTTCGTTGGTGGACTCATGGGACCGTACATGCGCCCGATCCCCATCGGTGCCGGTGCCGCGATGTTCTGGTCGCTGCTCATCGCCTTCATCGTCACGCCTTGGGCCAGCATCCGCATGCTCCGATGGTACCGTGGTGAGGCTCGTCTGGCCGCCTTGCATGCGGGGGGAGTTCAGGGTGCGGCGGGGCCGTCTCCTGCCTCTGAAGATGTGCTCACGCGGCTTTATCGCAGGGTGATGGATCCCTTGCTGCATCACCCGCTGTGGCAATGGAGCTTCTTAGGTGTCATTACGGCCCTGCTTCTGGGAGCCATGGCCACGGTCGTCGGCGGATGGGTCACCGTGAAGATGCTGCCCTTCGACAACAAATCGGAGTTCCAGATCATCCTCAACATGCCCGAGGGGAGTTCGCTGGAGCGCACGGCTCAGGCTGCCCTGGAGATTGCGTCGGCCGTGCGCGACGAACCGGAGGTGACCGATTATCAGGTCTATGTGGGGGTGGCCTCACCCTTCAATTTCAACGGACTCGTGCGGCACTACTTTCTCAGGCGCGGGGCCTCTGTCGCCGACATCCAAGTCAATTTGGTGGGGAAACACGCCCGTAAGACACAGAGCCACGATATCGCCAAGCGCATACGACCAGCCGTAACCCGCGTGGCCCAGCGGTTCGGGGCGCGGGTGGCCGTGACCGAGGTGCCGCCCGGGCCGCCCGTGCTCCAGACCCTGGTCGCCGAGATCTACGGCCCCACCGACGAGGCTCGGTTGGCCTTGGCCAAACAGGTCCGGTCCATTTTTGAATCCACCCCGGGTGTGGTGGACATCGACTGGTATGTGGAGGCTGACCAGCCCAAGACCCGCTTCGTCATCGACAAGGAGAAAGCCGCCTTGGCCGGCATCAGCGCCGAGACCTTGTCCCAGACCCTGCGCATCGCAGTCAGCGGTGAATCGGTGGATTTACTGCATGTGCCTCGTGAGAAGGAGGATGTGAATCTGGTGCTTCAATTGCCTCGCTCGTCCCGCGTGCTGCCGGAGGAGTTGCTGGCCCTGCGTGTCCGCAGTGGTGATGCCTATGCACTACCCGAGCCGGGAGACGCAATGACGGGTCCGCCCTTGGTGCCCCTCCGCGAACTGGTGCGCATCGAGAAGGGGATTGTCGACAAGAGTCGCCATCGCAAGAACCTCATGCCCGTGACCTATGTGATCGGTGACGTGGCCGGAGTGATCGAAAGCCCCGTGTACGCCATCGCCGAGATGAACAAGAAGCTGGCAGCGCTACCGGGGAAACCCCGCATTTACAATGCGTCGATGCCCTTCAGTGATGCCGAACCCTCCATGAAGTGGGATGGCGAATGGCATATCACGCTGGAGGTGTTCCGGGACTTGGGGACCGCCTTCGCCGCCGTGCTCGTGCTGATTTATGTTCTCATGGTGGGTTGGTTCCGCTCGTTCCTGACGCCGCTCCTGGTGATGATGGCCATCCCGTTCTCCTTGGTCGGTATCCTGCCGGCCCATGGCGCCATGGGGGCGTTCTTCACCGCCACATCCATGATCGGTTTCATGGCGGGGGCGGGGATCGTGGTTCGCAATTCCATTATTCTGGTGGATTTCATCGAGCAGGGATTGCGCGAAGGAATGCCCCTCGATCGGGCGGTGATCGAGGCGGGCGCGGTCCGATTCCGACCCATGGTGCTCACAGCCGCCGCGGTGATCGTGGGTGCTGCAGTCATTTTGGCGGATCCCATCTTCCAGGGGTTGGCCATTTCTCTCATGGCCGGCGAGGTTGCCTCACTGCTCATCAGTCGCATGGCCGTGCCGGTGCTCTACTTCATGGCGCATCACCGATCCCGAGCTTGAGCTCATCCACTCAGCGGAGAGGTTTCAGGGAAGGCGGCGGATGCGGTAGTACCGTGTGGGCAATCCGAGAGCTTCCGGATCCAGGTGTTCGGTGAGCACCTCTTGGGCCGTGGTGGTTCGCAGAGGGTTCCAATCCTTGAGGTTCGGACTGGCTTCGATGACGTAGCTCCAACCGGCGGCGGCCATGATTTCCAAATGCAGTCCCTGAGCGGTCAGGGCGACCCGGGTGATTTCCAAGGATCCGGTTTCCGGCACCAGATAGACCTTCACGTCGTCGATTCCCCAACTCTCTTCGGTCGGACTTTCAGAAAGTCCGGAGCCCATGAAGTTGAGAACCATTGAGGAGGTGGTGTGCGGGAACACCTGAACGTGGCGATAAACCGAATCGCGGACAGCCCCTCCAAGCAGAGTGAATCCCAGCGTGTTGCTTTCGCTACTCCCGGTGCGGGGAGGGAATTGATCGGTCGGATACGCACCCGGAAACGACTGAGTGGGTGCTGCCTCGCTGCCTCCATTGTTGAACGTGCCTCGAACCAGACGCAGGCCACCAGCCAGGTTCACTTCCCATAAATCAGGACCATCCTCCGATTCGCCGCCTTCCCAGTTGCGAATCACGAATTGGTCGAAGACCACGGTCGCCGCCCCATGCGGGGGCAGGTTGGTGAGGGTGAGTGTGACGGTTTGGTTGCCGAACTCGCCGAGAAAACGGCGGTTGCCCTGCGGCGTGAGGGCCGTGTGCTGGTTGGACCACTCCGGACCGATGGTTTGGGAGAAGTCCTGACTGTAATGCAGCGTTCCGTACTGAACCTCGCGCGCCGGCACCACGGTCAGGCTTTGGAACAGGGGAGTCAGGCCCGGTTGCTGGCTTTGCAAGGTGACCTGAACTTCGAGATACCGTCCCAGCGGCGTGGCCCGAAGAGATGTGCCCTTGCGGGCCGATTCCCAGAGAGACCAAGTCCGCTGGTCATTCGAACTTCTTACCCGGATTTGGATGCTGGTTCCGAGGGGTTCTTGCCCTTCCCAGGAGACGGTGCCCCAAGGGGTTCCGGCGACTTTGGAATCATGGATCACCGTCCAGAAACCGATCCGGGTCGTGGAATTGCGCACCATGTTGCCCGTCATGTCGCTGTAGCCGTAATGGAACCCTTCTCGATTGTCGCAGCGGATGAGTTTGATGAGATCCACGACGTTTCGACTGGGATCAATGCGTCGAATGGAGGGCTCGCCGACGCCGACACTCCAGACCATGCCGCGGGAATCCACCGCCACACCGGTGGGTTGATTGCCCACCGGGATGGAGGCCTTGAGGGCACCGCTATTGCTGCGTCGGACCACGATTCCAGGACTGGAGTGGGCGACCCAGACATCCCCGTCGTCGGTGACAGCAATGCCTCGAGCCTGGGTGTCGGTGGGAACGTTCCATTCGATGGTGGCGGTGGCGATATCGATGCGACTCAACCGCGAGGATTCCCAGCCGCTGACAAAGACATGCCCGTTTCGATCCATGCCGATGCCGTAGGAGAAATGTCCCAGAGGCAGCACGCGGAACTCACCGGAAGCCGGGTCCATTCGCAGCACTTCATTGCGGTCGTGCGAGGACGCCCAGAGGATGCCCGAACGGTCGAGGACCGCACCGTAGGTCCGGTGGTTGACGGATGAGACATCAATGGTCCTCAAGATGCGGCCGGTGGAACCTTCGATGTAATAGAACTTCTTGGTCTCCAAAGTCCCGACCCAGACATTGCCTTGGACATCAACGGCCACCCCGCGGACTCCGGGGGTACCCCAGTCATTGCGGTAGGTTCCGGTGAAGGTGCCCGGTGTGAAGAATCCTTCCTCGCCCGGAATGAGAGAGGTTTCCCAAAGCACGCACTCATCAGATCCCCACGGCAGCAGTTCGTCGCCGGTGATGTCGCCGTCACCGTTGAGGTCTCGGGAGGTTTGGAGGATTCCGTCTCCGTTGCGATCGATGCCCTGTCCCTGCTCCAACAAACCCACCTTGACCAGGGTTCCGCTGTACCGGTTCGCCACGTAGCAATTGCCGACCAAATCCACCGTCGTGCGTGAGGGTTGGCTGTTCACCGCCGGAGGGCCGGTGCGATATCGGCCGAGTTCGCGGCCGCTCAAGGTGTCCACCTTGGAAATGGTTCCCTCGCTGTTCGGTACCCACAGGAAACGCAGTGCGGCCGATTGGCTGGAGAGTTGGAGCTGATCGGTTGTGGAGGTGGTTTCGACGCCCGAGAGACGCCCGAGGTCGAAATCTTGGGTCGACGTGTAGGTGCCCGGTTGAGGGGTCGTGCTGGGATTGCTCACGGTGGTGGTGCTCGCCGCGACATCCCGTTGATCGGGATCCGTCAGGGACTCGGCCGTGAAGGTGATGGTTTGGCTGCTGCCGGCAGCCGCGTGGGGGCCGGGAGTGACTTGGACAACGAAGTCCAGACCGCCCTTGGGTTCGAGAACCAGGTTGGTCCAACCCGCACCGAGGAACGGGGCCAGATCAAAGCAGGAAGATCCATCCACAGGGGCGAATCCCCAGGCAGGTCCGTTGGTCATGGTTCCGTGGTTGCGGTTCTTCGACGCGTCCCGAGCGATCAGGCCTTCACCGTCGATGAGCGGCCAGTAACCCCTCAATTGGGTTTCAGATCCGATCGGGTTTCGGATTCCCAATTGGGCGATATCAGCGGCCGGCAAGGCTTTGCCCCAGAGGCTGACTTGCTGGATGGACCCGAGGAAAGGCCACTGGCCGGGAGCATTGAGGCCGATTTGAAGCGGGCCTGTCGTGGTGCGGATGCTGTTGGTCGAATAGCCGCCCAACGCTTTCAAGTCCCCATCGATGTAGATCCGCATGGTGTTGTCGTCGCTGTTGAGGACGGCGGCGATGTGGTGCCAACGGTTGGCTTGGATGCCTCCGGCGGCCGTTTCCAAAAACAGCTCTCCGGCCCCGATGCGGGAGGTGGGCGTGGAGCTCAAGGCGATGTGCCCATTGGAATGGAGCCACAGAGCGTATTCGCGGTTCTCGCAGCCACCGGTGCAGTCGGGCGTATTGCCTTTCCACAGGATGTTCTGCCATTGGCGTGGGAACCCGTCGGTCCGGATCCAAGCGCTGATCGACAGGCCGCGATCCGAGTGAAGGTTGGTAGAATTGGGGATGCTGACGTAATCGTCCCATCCATCGAAATGCAGGGCAGGACGCGCTCCACACACATTGAAGGCCCAATCCACCGCAGTGGAGGAGGCTGTCAATCGCATCCGGTTGGTAGTGTTGCCGTGGTTTTTGAGTTGGAGGTGATAAGTCGCGCTTTGGCCTGGAGAAACTTCCAGCCGCCGGGATTGACCGAGACCGGTGGTGTTGAAAACGCCCTGGCCCGCGAAGCTGTCATCCAAATCCCGGCGGATCATGAGGTCGGGTTGGTAAGTGGGATTGACTTTGGCCACGATTCGAACCGCATCCCGGAGGGTGGTGGCGCCGGAGTCGAGGGTGACTTGAATCACGGCCGATTTTGTCCCGGCGGCTGGCACGCTGAGTCCGGGACTCAGGGTGATGCGGATTTTGCGAGTGGATCCAGGAGCGAGAATATCCGTCGTGAATCCCTCGGGGCGGCGAAGCTTTCCAGAGAGATCTGCACCGGCCGAGTCCCGGTAATCGATTGTCCAATCTTGAGCCGAGTCTTCGATGGATCGCAGGGTGTAGGAGCGGGGAACCGGTCCGTCGTTTTCGATCATGACTTCGAAGGCCGTGGAAGCCAACGGATCGACCCCCTGTTCGAGGGTTTGTGCCGCGTTCGGGATGGGGGGGTATTCGTTGTCTCCTGAAAAGGCCGAATCGGGTTGGGATCCACCCTTGATCATCAAATCCGCAAAGAGCCACGGGCAGAAGCCGGCCCCTTGAGCGGATTGGATCGAAAGGATTTCGGCGGCGCTCAAGGCCCGGTCGTACACCTGAAGTTCATCCAGGAGGCCATTGAATGCGTAGGCCCGCGAGCCCGGCCAATTGTCATTGCCAATGCAGGCCTCGTGGTTGTTGGGAAGGATGTTGCCGGTGAGCGGTTCGGAGGCGACTTCGATGCCATCCTGATACAAGCGCAGCGTAATACCGTCATAGGTCGTGGCGACATGGACCCAGCGTTGGCGCGGGAGGGCGAACCGGACTCCGAGTCCCTTCGGGCTATCCACCGTGGCGATCCACGCCTCCAATTCTCCCTGGATCACGGCCAGTTGATAGCCGTTCGGAGAGCCATCCAAGGCCTTGTCGAAGATCATCGAGTAGCCGGTGGCCGGAGGGTTGGTGGCGCTGAGATTGATCCAGGCCGCAACGGTCACTTGATTGGTGGTGATTCTCAGCGGGCCCGCGCTGCTGCCAAAGAGGCGGATGGCGTCATCCGAGCCGTCCAAGACAAAGGCGTTCCCGACCCGGCCCGCCGTGAATCCGGCGTTGTATTCCAAGGAGCCGTGATGGGTGCCGCTCAAATTGTCCGTGGCATCATCGGCATTCCAGTAACCGATCAATCCACTGGGGCGAGCGACACACGCGGCGATGAAGTGAAGGTAGGGCTTGTCGATGAAGCCTCCGGACGCATCGGTGACCCGGACGGTGAATCCATACCGCCCGGCCACTTCAGGGCGCCCCGCCAGAACACCTTGTGGCGAAAGAACCAGGCCCGGAGCCAAGGTTCCGGCCGAAACTTTGAAGCTGTAGGGAGGTGTTCCCAGGGCTGCCAGAATGGTTTCCTCCAGCGGATTTCCGACCACTGCGTCTTCGATGCGGAAGGGGTGGAGAATCATCGGGCTCTGGCGGCACAGGCCACCGGAACGGGCGGAGTAAATGCGTTCGATTTCCGTCAGACTCAGGGCGCGGTCCAGCAAGCCCACCTCATCGAGCAATCCTCGGAAGAAGCGACGTGGGCCACCGTTGCCCCAAGTGAAGCCCAGATTCAGAGGCCTGGAATTGTTGGCAGGAATGAGCAGGGGCGTGACCCGTTGCAACTGTCCGTCGACATAAAGCCGGAGGTTGAAACCGTCCCAAGTGCCTGCGATGCAGTGCCAGCGTTCGTCGAGCACATCGACCAGGGAATTGGCCGAAACGAATCCATTTCCGGTGCCGCCACCTTGTCCTGCTCCGAAACCCAGCTCACCCGTCGCGGGATAGGCCTGAAAGGCCCAACCGGTGTTGTCGATCCATCCGTGGGACTTCTCCAGGAGCGTGCACAGCACTTCCGACTGTCCGGGTTGGTCCTTGCCACCCTTCATCCAGAAGACGGCGCTGAAGCCACTGCGATTGAGATTGAAGGCATCCTGATGGGCGGAGGTGAGTCGATCGTCATTCGAATCGAACAGGAAGGCCTGCCCGGTTTTGCCAGCGATGAACGTGGGTCCGCCTTGCACAATGAAGGGGTGATCTCGGGTCACGTCATTGGTGGTGCCATCGGCGGTCCACCAAGCCACCCATCCGGCCATGGGAGCCACACAGGCCACGGGTAGGGCCTCCCAATCGATTTGGTCGGTATTGTTGCTGCGATCCGGATCCGACTCGTTGGCGGTGACTGTGGATTCCAGTCGAAACGCACCCGCCGATAATGGGCTGCCGTGCAACCGGATGACGCCAGAACCACCCGGAGCGACACCGTCGAGGGTGCAGACGATTTGGTGGGTGGAGCGTGTGTAAAACCCTCCGGGCACGGTGACGCTGATGACGTCGAAATTGCTGGGCAAGAGGTTGGTGACCACGACGCCGGAAGCCCAATTGGGCCCCCGATTGGTGACGGTCACCGTCAGCGTTTGCGGGTACTCGCTGAGCACCGGTGACGGGGTTGCGTTCAGGACCAACGCCAGGTCGGTGGCCGATGGGGCCCGTCCCGTGGCCGACAAGTCCAACAGGACCGGAGCTGGTGCTCCGGGAACGGCCCGCAGTGTCACTTCAAATTCGAGATAGCGACCGGGCGGCGTCTTGAGGAGCGGGGAACCGCTCACCGCCGTTTCCCAGCCGGACCAGCGCAGGGTGTCGTTGGAGCTGCGGAGTCGGATTTGCAAGTTGGTCCCGGTGGGGTCCTGACCTTGCCACACCACTTGTTGCCAGGCCGTGTTGGTGACCCGTGAATCATGGATGTCGGACCACAGTCCCAGACGCACCGTGCTGTTGCGCGCGATGGTTCCGGTCATGTCGCTGTAGCCGTAGTGGGCTCCCGCCACGCGCGTCGCGAGGTCCACCCGGTCGGTGGCGGGATCGATGCGGCGGAGATAATCGTCGCCGGTACCGCAAACCCACACCTTGCCGTTGGCGTCTACGGCCACCCCCGTGGGTGTGGGTCCAACCGGGATCACCGCTCGGAGAATGCCGTCATTGGACAAGCGCGTCAGGGTATTGGCCCCGGAGTTGACGACCCAGACGTCATGGTCGTCGGTGATGGCAATGCCTCGCGGGTTGGCCCCGACCGAAATCTTCCAAACCTGCGTGCCGGTGAGGAGGTTCCAGCGGGTCAGGACCGACTCCTGATGGCCGGAGACAAACAGGTGGTCGTTGCGGTCGGGTGCGATTCCGTAGCTGTGGAAATCCACAACGGTCTTGGTGAAGGAGCCGTCGCTCGGATCGAGGCGCAGCAGGTTTTGCTCACCGGAGTCTTTGTAACCGGACGACCACAGGATGCCGCGCGAATCGATGGCCGCGCCATACGCCATGTGGTTGACGGTCGAGACATCGATGGCCCGGAGGATGGCTCCGGTTTCTCCGTTGATGGAGTAGTACCACATGGAATCATGAGTGCCGGCCCAAAGGTTGCCTCGCGCGTCGACAGCCATCCCGCGAGGACCCGGGTTCCAGTAATTGTTGGGGTAGGTTCCGCGGAAAGTGCCGGGGGTATAGCGGTTCTCGGAACCCGGAGTGAGCAGCACTTCGTGGAGGACACATTCGTCTTTCCCCCAATCGAGCAGCTCGGCCCCGGTGATGGCTCCGTCTCCATTCAAATCCCGGGACGTCTGCACGAGGCCGTCTCCGTTGCGATCCTCGAAATTGCCATGCTCCAGTAGCCCTACTTTCACCACCGTCGCTGAATTGCGGTTGGCCACCCAGCAGTTGCCCTGCAAGTCCACCGTGGTTCGGGAGGGGTTGCCGACGATGGAGTTCGGTCCGGTCCGGTACCGGGCTAGTTCCCGGCCGGTGCGGGTGTCCACCTTGGAAATGGAGTTGTCGTTGTCGTTGGGAATCCAGAGGTAGGGGAGGACGCCGGAAGCCCCACCCAACTGGAGTTGATCGGGAGTGCTCCAGGATTCCAAACCACTCATCCAGCCTCGTTCAAAATCGGAGGTGGTCGTGTATTGCGCGGCGATGGGAGTCGCACTGGTCGACGCACGCACTTGCGTTGTCATCAAGACGGTGTCCGACCGCAGGGGATCGCTGATCGATTGGGCAACCACAGAGACGACTTGAGCAAGGCTCCCGGGCACGAGGCGTTTGGGGGTGACCACGATGTCCAATTCCATGGCTGCGCCACCGCCTATCACGGGGTCCGACCATCCGGCTCCGGTGATGGCGTCGGTCAAATCGCGTGGGACCCAGGCCAGTCCGTTCATTCGCGTTCCATGACGCTTTTTCGGGCCGAGGTCCCAGATCGGGAAGGTGCCACCGCCGTCCAGTCGCCAGTACCCTTCCAGTCCGGGTTCGCTCCCCAGAAGCGTTTTCGGTATGCCCGCGGTGATCTCCGATTGGGGGAGGGCGCGGTTCCAGATGCGCACCTCGCGAATGATTCCTGGAAAGCTGTTGCCCCCACAGCAGGACTCGCTGCCTATCCGCGTCCCGGCGGCGGTTCCTGAATAATTGGTGAGCACCAATCCGGACACCTTGGCCTCGCCATTGATGTAGAGAATCGCGTTGGTGCCATCACAACTGCCGGCCACGTGGTACCAGGTGTTGGTGATGACCGGGACCTTGGAGAGGTAGGTCACGCTCACGCCGCCGTCGGCCGGCTTCGTCACGATTCCGAATTGGCCTTCCTGCAATACGATTCCCCAGTCGCGCGCTTCATTGGCCCCGCCGGCAATGCTGCGACGAACCACCGGCGTGGCGGAGGGATTCACCCAGGCTTCCACCGTCCAGCGGATCCCCGGGGACCAGGCTCCTACATCGACAGCATCATCCACACCGTCGAACACGAGCCACTGGCCGAAATAACGCACCTCCCACGGATCTTCGCCCGCGGTTCCACGGACGGAAAAGGGCGCGTTGGTGTTCCCGTCGTTGCCCAGGGTGACATGGTAAATCGCTGATTGATTGGTGGTGACGTCCTGCCACTTGGATTGCCCCAACCCGGTGGTGTTGTAGAGGCCATCTCCCGCAGGAGCGGGATCCCGGTCGCGGCGCACGGTCAAGTCGGCTTGAACCCCAGCGGTGGCGGTGGCAACGGCTTGGACAACATCCCGAACGAGGTTGGGAAGGTAGAGGTCATAAGCCTTCAGGGTGACGGTCTTTTCGATGCCCGGTGGAACCACTCCCGCCATGGTGATTTCGATCCGGAGTTCGATCTGGCTGCCTGCGGCCAAAACAGCCGTGCTGAACCCGGTGGATCCGACGAGGTCTGCGGTGATGTTGGTGCTTCCATGCCAGTAGGTGGTTCGCCAACCCGGCGTCGCGCTCTCGGAAGCCCGGAGCAAGATGGGGCCGGCCACCAAAGCATCATTTTGCACGGTGACGGTGAATGAGGTGGATCGGAGAGCGGCCACGGATTCCCTCCGGATCTGATCCGACTCCGGTTGCAGTTGATAAAGTCCATCTCCCGCGGCGGCCGCGTCCGAGGCCGCCTTGATCAATAAATCGGGCAGAGCAGCTGGGGCGCGTGCCACCGCCCATTTGTTGAGCAGCGTTTCTTCGACCGTCTGGCGATCGGTGACGGAGAGCACTTCGTTGAAAATCAGAATCTCGGCGATGTCGCCGTTGAAGGTGTTTCCGAAGTGATCGCTGCCGACAATGAAATCAGCGCTTTGGTTCACGTTGGCTTCGGCCGTGAACACCGACGGAGGTGTCACGGCAACCCCATCCACCCGAATCACTCCGTTGGTTCCGTTGCGGTGGCAGGAAATCACGTGCCAGACATCGTCCCAGCCGCTTGGTTGGAGGGTGGAGACATTGCCGCCGGCGGAGGGATTGCCGACTTGAAAGCTGAGGGTGTCGTCGTAGGTGGCGTGCAGGTAGAGGCGCTGTTCGTTGCCGCCGCGCCAGGCCAGCGTGGTCGTTCGGGTGTCACTGCCGAGTTGCCGCTGAACCACGAAGAGGCTGACGGAGTTGCTGCTGAAGAGGTTGGTGCCGAGCACGTTGCCCCGGGTCAACCAGTCATCGCGGAATTGCAGAGTGGGCAGCCCATGGAGTGCATTGGTCAGCACGGTGGGGCGACGGTTTGCGTCGATTTGTTCGAGGTGGTTGCTCCGGGACGACTGATCAGCCCATCTGCTGACTCCGTTCTTTCCATCCAAGGTGATCCCGGCATCGGCTTTGAGCCAGAGGGTCAGGTTGGTGCTGGTCCACGGCTGTGCGTGTGCAGTGAGCAGCCCCATCAGGCTCAATCCCCAAAGCTCCGCGATGCGCCGGATCGCTCGAAGGGTGGAGTCGACAACCGGGTGGACGGGAGGTGTTGTCTTCATGATGAGTGTCGTAGGGATCGGATCGGGAGTCTTCGAATCTCCTTCCGGCGAGGTTGCTCGGAGGTCGAAGGATTCAAGGGGTCGCAGTTCCGGATCGGTCCGATTAACAGAACCCAGGGATTTCCCCGGTCCACGGGGGATTTCCTTTAGGGACAGGTGTTCAAGTCGGGAATTTCGAGTCCTGATTCTTGACGGAATTGGGTTCCCCACCGGAGCTTCATGGAATGCCATTCTCCTTGATCCAAACCGGAGGGACCTCTCAGGGCGTGTGTCCTGAAGGGGCCTGCAAGGAAGTGGTCTTCGGGCAATGCGAGTGGCGCTGGGTTCGGTGCGTCTGGATCGTGGTGGCCGTGTTGGTGGGGTTGATCCGATTGGAGGCGGAGAATTCTGCTGATGCTGGAAAAGACTGGTGGGCCTTCCGTCCCATCACCTCACCGGGCATCCCTCGGGGAAACCAGCCAGCGAGTGCGAACCCCATCGATGCCTTTGTCCGTCAGCAGCTCTCCGAGAAAAAAATCGGCCTGAGTCCGCAAGCCAGCCCTCGGGAACTCCTGCGCCGCCTGCATCTCGATTTGGTCGGGTTGCCCCCCACGCCCAGCGAGATCGCGGCCTTTGAACGCGATCCGTCTCCGGAGGTCTGGTCCCGCTGGGTGGAGACGCTGCTCGCCAGCCCCCGTTATGGCGAGCGGTGGGGTCGGTACTGGTTGGATGTGGTTCGGTTCGCCCAGAGCAATGGCTATGAGCGGGATGGCGAAAAACGCGAAGCGTGGCGCTACCGAGATTACGTGATCCGCGCCTTCAATCAGGACAAGCCCTACGACCAGTTCATCCGCGAGCAAATCGCCGGAGATGAGGTGGCTTCGACGTTGTTGGAAGACGGGGGGCGAGCCGGGGATGCCTGGAAAGACGCGGTCGTGGCCACCGGCTTCCTGCGCATGGGCGTCCACGACGATGAGCCCGATGATAAACTCCAGGCCGAGTATGACGAGCTTGATGACATCGTGGGAACCACCGGAGCGGCCTTCCTGGGAATGACCGTGGCCTGTGCCCGTTGTCACGATCACAAGTTCGATCCCATTCCGCAGCGCGATTACTATTCGATGATGGCCATTTTCAGGCCGCTGCATGCGGGCGTCAATGGCGGCCCGGGCCTCGACTCGCCCTCGTTCGCGCCCCTGGCCTCACCAACCGAGATTGCCGAATGGAAAGCCACGCAGGAACGCCAGCGGCAGGAGTTGGAGACGCAACGGGCGGCGGCGACCGACGAGGCGGTCCGCAAGGACCTCACCCGCCGCATCGAAGCGATCCAGAAGGCGGGCCCTCCCTTCGAATGGGCTCTGGCGGCCCGCGAGCGCAGTGGCCCGACGCCGGCAGTGCAGGTGTTGGCTCGCGGCAATCCGCGGTCTCCGGGGGCTGAAGTGGCTCCTGGATTCCTGCGGGCAGCCGGAGGGGGCGATGCGCCGGTCGGGAAAGAGGGTATGCCCACGGCGGGTCGTCGGCAGTCCTTGGCGGAGTGGATCGCCAGCCCTGCCAACCCGCTGACGGCCCGGGTGATGGTGAACCGGATCTGGCACCACCATTTCGGCCGAGGGTTGGTCCGAACCACCACCGATTTCGGGCGCGTAGGAAGCCTTCCAACACACCCGGAACTGTTGGATTGGTTGGCCAGCGAGTTCATCCGCCAAGGCTGGTCCATCAAATCCCTCCACCGGCTCATTCTCACCTCGGCCACCTGGATGCAATCGTCGGCGGTGCAAAATCCAGAGGCCCTCAAGGCCGATCCAGCCAATGACCTCTTGTGGCGCCAGAATCTCCGTCGCCTGGATGCCGAGGCCTTGCGCGACAGCTTGCTGGCGATCTCGGGCGCTTTGAATTTGGAGGCCGGTGGTCGGGGTTTTTTCCCGGCGCTCAGCGGCGAGGTGCTGGCGGGAGGCTCCCGACCGGGCACCGACTGGCAGGTGTCCGGAACCGGTGAGCGGGCCCGGCGCAGTGTCTATGCCTACATCCGGCGAACTTCCATGGTGCCGATGTTCGAGACCTTCGATTACAGCAACGCGACCTCCCCGCTCTCGGAACGGCCCGTCACCACGGTGGCCCCGCAGGCCTTGATGTTGCTGAATGACGCCTTCGTGCAAGAGCAGGCCGTTGAACTGGCTCATCGCATCCGCACCGAAGCCGGGTCCGGTGCGTCCTCGGAGACGCTCTTGCAACACGCCTGGACTCGGGCCACCGGCCGCAAACCCTTGCCGGAGGAATTGGCTCGGATGTCCCAATATCAGCGGCGTCAGGAATCGGTTTGGGAAGGCCTGCGCCACCGGTTGTCCTTCCGACCGGACGTGCCCGACACGTTGTCGGTGCCTTATTTCAATGCGCTTCCGCCAGATCGATTCCTTGTGCCACCCGGGCCTGACTGGGAATGCCATAAAGGTCTGTGGCCGCGCGAATACGAGGGCAATCGGGCATTGGAACCAGGGCGCGGTCCGTTTGCTTTTTCGAGTGGGGCTGCGGTGAGCGACGGCGAACTGGCAGTGGAAATAGTACCCCAGGTGGGCTGTTCCCAGGTGGGTCTGCTGTTGCGTGCTTTAGTCGGATCGGGTGGTGCCGGCGAGACCGGGCATGAGTTGGTCTTTGAGCCCCGGGAAGGTCGGTTGACATTGCGTCAGTTGACGGGCGCCGGGGTGGTGTCGCTGGCTTCCAGAGGGGGTGTTGCCTTGCGGGGAGATCGATTGAAGGTGCGGGTTCGTCTCGAAGGCGGGCGCATGGCGGTCTATTTGGGTGACGATGCGGCCCCCGCGATGCAGTCCACTGCGGCCACGGGTTTCTCGACCTCGGGGCATTTGGGTGTTCGAGCCTGGGGATCCGGCGTGAGTTTGGATCAATTTCGGTGGACCCCATCGGGTGGTGCGCCTCGACCTTTGTGGGCGGAGCGCCCGCCCAATTGGGCCCGTCACCGGGCTTTCGAGAGCGCTTGTCTGCTCATGCTCAACCTCAACGAAGTGGCCTATGTCGATTGAATCCTCCGCGTCTTCCAGCGCCTCCCGCTCAGGTTCTCCCCTGTGCGCCGGATCCCGGCGTGATTTCCTGGCCCAGTTCGGTGCGGGTTTCACAGGCATGGCGCTGTCTGGAATGCTCGAAGCCGATGGGTTCTTTGCGCGACCCGACGTGGCCGCCAGCGTGTCGTCGGATCCGATGCGGGTGAAGCCGCCGCACCTTCCAACGAAGGCCAAGGCCTGTATTTTTCTGTTCATGTACGGAGGGCCCTCGCAAATGGACCTCTTCGACTACAAGCCGGAGTTGAACCGTCGCCACGGGCAGACTGCGTCGCTCGAACAGCGTCGCCGCGACGTGAAGCCCGGAACCCTGCTGGGCTCCAAGCGGACTTTCCGTCAATACGGCCAGTCCGGTCTCTGGTGCAGCGATGTGCTGCCGCACCTGTCCGGGCACATGGACAAGTTGGCGGTGGTCAAGTCGTTGTATGCCGACTCCTTCGCCCACGGTTCGGCGATGATCCAGATGAACAGCGGTCGTGTCCTCCAGGGATGGCCGTCGATGGGGTCGTGGTTGTCGTATGGGCTGGGTTCGGCCAACGCGAACCTCCCGGGCTATGTGGTCATGCTCGATCCGCGTGGCGGGCCCATCAGCGGGGCGGCCAACTGGTCCAGCGGATTCATGCCCGCGGCTTACCAGGGCACGGTCTTCCGGGCCTCAGGCAATCCCATCCTGAACCTCGATCCAGCCGATGGTTCGCCCTCGGTGGTCCAGCGCGACACCATTTCCACGCTCAATGAGCTCAACGCCGGGCACCTGGCCTCGCGTCCCGGGTTCAGCGAATTGCAGGCCCGCATCGCCAGCTACGAGTTGGCCTTCCAACTCCAGCGCAGCGCCCCCGACGCTCTCGACCTGTCGCAGGAATCGGCCGCCACTTTGGAGAGCTATGGCGTCAACCAGTCGCGCCCCGATGATCACCCGCTGGCCCTGGGGCCTGCGCCCTTCGGTCGCCAATGCCTCATCGCCCGGCGCTTGGTCGAGCGGGGTGTTCGCTTTATCCAGATCTATCACGGCGGCGGTCACCAGCAGCAGAACTGGGACGCCCACAACGGTGTGGAGGAAAACCTCCGCATTCACGGCCCGGAAATCGATCGCCCCATCGCTGCACTCCTGGCCGATCTCGAACAGAGGGGACTGCTCGATTCGACGCTCATCGTTTGGGGCGGCGAGTTCGGGCGCCAGGCGGTCTCACAGGGCGGCAATGGTGGCCGTGACCACAATCCGAAGGGCTTTACGTACTGGTTGGCGGGCGGAGGCGTTCGTGGTGGCACCAGCTATGGCGAGACCGACGAACTGGGCCACGAGGCCGCCGTGGATCGCCATCACATCCGCGACTTGCACGCCACGATCTTGCACCTCATGGGTCTGGATCCCCAGCGGCTCACTTACTTCTACGGTGGTCTCGACCAGAAACTCACCGGCGTTGTGGAACCCGAGGTCATCCGGCGCATCTTGGCCTGACTGGGTTTGGATGTGGTTGCAGTCAGGCCGGGTGAGAACGGTTCGGATGGGCCGGTGGAAAATAAAAAACCCTCGGAAACGTTCTGTTTCCGAGGGTTTTAAATGGCGACCCCACGGGGAATCGAACCCCGGTTACTGCCGTGAAAGGGCGGTGTCCTAACCGCTAGACGATGGGGTCTAAAAAGAGCGGCGAGTCTTTCGCAGACTATCGCCATACTTGTCACGCTATAATTTCACGCCAAAACGGATGGTGGGTCGGCAGGGATTTGAACCCTGGACCAACGGCTTAAAAGGCCGCTGCTCTACCGCTGAGCTACCGACCCGCCAAAAGCGGATGCGCAAGGTATCGGGGAAGGAGGCTTCGGCAAGCAGTCTTTTCGAAAGAGTTCTGGGCTTGAGGTCGGAGAGTGCTGTGCTTTCGAGCGTCGTTACCCATGGATCGCTGCGGAGAGGCACTTGATTTTTCTGCGTGTTTTCGGGGGCCAAGCTTGACGGGGAGGGTTGAATTTCGGACCAAGAGTGTCGTCATTTCCCAGCTATGAATTCACCCCTCGAGAACCGCCGGGACTTTCTCAAGTCCAGCTCCACCGCCGCTGCCCTGACGTTTGCCGCACCGGCTTTGCTGATGCGGGACCGCGCCTTCGCCGCCAACACCGATACCATTCGCATCGGCCTCGTGGGCTGCGGCGGTCGTGGTACCGGCGCTGCCGGCAATGCGCTGGAGGCCGACAAGAACCTGGTCCTCGTGGCCATGGGCGACGCCTTTGATGATCAGCTCAAGCAGAGCCACTCCAGCTTGGACAAGCAGTTCCCCGGCCGCGTCCAGGTGGAGCCCTCCAAGCGCTTCGTGGGTCTCGACGCCTACCAGAAGGTGATCGATGCCGGTGTCGACGTGGTGCTCTTGGCCTCGCCTCCGGGATTCCGTCCGACCCACCTCCGCTACGCGGTCGAAAAGAAGAAGCACATCTTCTGTGAGAAGCCCATGGCCACCGACAGCGCCGGCATTCGTCACGTGATGGAGTCGGTCCGCATGTCCAAGGAAGCCAAGCTCAACATTGTGGCCGGTTACTGCTGGCGTTATTCGTTGCCGCGGCGCGAGTTCTTCAAGCGCATCAACGAGGGTGAGATCGGCGAGGTGCTGGCGATGTACGGCACCTATCTGACCGGCCCAGTGAAACCGATGCAGGCTCCCTCGCAACGCAAGGACGGCGTGGGCGACCTCGAGTGGCAGATGCGCAACTGGATGAACTTCACCTGGCTGGCTGGTGACGGCTTCGTTGAGCAGTGCATCCACACGGTGGACAAGATGATGTGGGCCTTCGGCGACAAGCCGCCGGCCAAGGTCGTGGCCAACGGCGGTCGGGTGCACCCGAACTACGAGGGCAACATTTTCGACCACATGACGGCCACCTACGAGTGGGCCAACGGCGCCCGCGGCGTCATTGCCCAGCGCCAGATCGCCAACTGCTACAGCGACAACAGCGATTACGTGCTCGGTGGCAAGGGCAAGGGCTGGAACGGTTGGTCCAACGCCTACTTCAAGAATGCCGATGGATCGAACGGCTGGCGTTATCGGGGCGAAAATCCCGACATGTACGTTGTCGAACACCAGCACCTCTACAGGGCCATTCGCGCCGGCGAGTTCCACAACGACGGCGACCGCATGGTCAACAGCACGTTGGCTGGCATCATGGGCCGCCTTTCGGCTTACACCGGCCAGGAGGTCACCTGGGAGCAGGCCCTCAATTCGAAGATTCAGCTCGTTCCGGACAACATGTCTTGGGACATGAAGCTCCCGATCGAGCCGCTGCCGGTTCCGGGCAAGACCAAGTTGTCCTAACCTCCCATCGAAGACCAACTGGGCTTTTCATCGGGCCCAGTTGGTCTTTTTCTCGTCGGTCTCCGCTGTGTTTGTTCCGGATCCGTTGCCCCAACCCCCCGATTTCTCCATTGCCATGAATCGCCGTCATTTTCTCCAGACCGCTGCCCTCTTCGGAGCTTCGTTGCCCGCCATCGCGCAAACCGCACCCAAGCGCAAGATCCTCAAGGGGATCATGTGGGGCACCGTGGGAGTGCCTGGTTCGGTGATGCAGAAAATGGAGGCGGTCAAGGCGGCGGGTTATGACGGGGTGGAGCCGATGGGCGGCATGGACAATGCCGAGATGAATGCCGCCCTCAAGGCCACCGGTCTCAAGGCGGGTTCGGTGTGCTGCCACACGCACTGGGCCAAGCCGCTGTCCGACCCGAATCCGGCTGTCCGCGAGGTCGGTGTTGAGGGGCTCAAGTTGTCGCTGCGCGACGCCAAGGCTTACGGCGCTCCGGCGGTGCTGCTGGTGCCGGCCGTGGTCAACGCCTCCATCAGCTATGCCGACGCCTACACCCGATCCCAGGCCGAGATCCGCAAGGTGGTGCCGCTGGCCGAGGAGTTGGGCGTCAAGATCGCCATCGAGAACGTCTGGAACAATTTCCTCCTCAGCCCGCTCGAGGCCGCCCGCTACGTCGACGAATTCAAGAGCCCGATGGTAGGCTGGCACCTCGATGTGGGGAACCTGATCCATTATGGATGGCCCGAGCAGTGGGTCCGCATCCTGGGCAAGCGCATCGCCACGCTGCACATCAAGGAGTACAGCCGCGCCAAGTCCGACAAGCAGGGCAAGTGGGCTGGCTTCGATGCCGAGTTCCTCAAGGGCGACAACAACTGGCCCGCGGTGATGAAGGCCCTCGACGAGATTGGTTATCAAGGGTGGGGCATCGCCGAGCAGGGCGGGGCCGGTTCACCGGAGGGTCTCAAGAAGCTCTCCACCGAGATGGATCAGATCTTTGCCTCCTGAAGTCGGAGGTGGCCCGCGGGGAACCGGCGGGCGGTTTGATGCACCGTTGATACATCGTTCTAACGGGTTCCGTTGTCTCAGCCGCCGGGTCTGGGTCCGGTGGGACGTGCCCTCTCAATATTCCGCATTCCGATCTTTCCAAAGCCTCCAGCCACCGACGCCATGATCCTTCGATCCAGCCTGTCCCTCGCCGCACTCATTGCCGCAGGACTTTCAGCCGTCACCGCCTCGGTCCTCTTGGCCGAGGTGCCCCGGCATCCGAAGTTCGGGTTTCCGGTGTATACCAATGCCCCGTCGGGACGGCAGTTGGCGGGCCAGCACAAGCCGGCCGACAACCCCGCCTACAGCCCCGAAGAAGCCCGCAAGCGCTTCACGCTGTTGCCGGGCTTTGAAGCGAGGCTCTTTGCCTCGGAGCCCGAAGTGGTGAATCCCGTGGCCATGACCTGGGACGATCGAGGACGCCTTTGGGTGGTGGAACTCTACGAATATCCGCTGGGCACCAAGCCGGGAGAGAAGGGACGCGACCGTATCAAGGTACTCGAAGACACCGACGGCGACGGTCGTGCCGATTCGGTCAAGGTGTTCGCCGATGGCTTCACGCTGGCCACGGGCATTCTGGTGGCCAATGGCGGCGTGTACCTGGGGGCTGCCCCGAATATGTATTTCCTCGAGGACACCGACGGAGATCTCGTTGCCGACAAGCAAACCATTGTTCAAACCGGCTTTGGTCTCGAAGACCGGCACGAACTCCTCAATGGCTTCACCTGGGGTCCCGACGGCCAGATGTACATGACCCACGGGGTGTTCACTCGGACTCAAGCCGTGGATCCGGCCAAGCCTGGAGAACCCGTGTTGCTGACAGCGGGAGTGGCGCGTTTTCAGCCGAAGACTCGGCGCATGGAGATCTTCGCCGAGGGCACATCCAATCCTTGGGGCGTGGACTTCGACGCCCGGGGCAACGCCTTCGTCAGCGCCTGTGTCATCGATCATTTTTTCCACCTCGCCCCAGGCGGGCTCTACCAACGGCAGGCGGGTCAACCTCCCTATCCCTACGCCTACGACTTGCTGCCCAGCATCGTCGATCACAAGCACCACATGGCGGCTTACGCAGGCGTGGACATTTATCAAGGTGACCAATACCCGGCGGAGTTCCGCGGCATGGCCCTTCAGGGGAACATCCATGACAACGCCATTCACCGCGATCGTCTGACACCTCAGGGCAGTACCTTCCTCGCTTCGGCCAACGGCGATTTCCTCCGTGGCAACGATGGGTGGTTCATGCCGGTGAGCACGCAAACCGGCCCCGATGGCGCGGTGTGGGTCATGGACTGGTACGACAAGTATCCCTGCTACCAGAACGCGGGTGCCGATCCCGAAGGCGTGGATCGTGAGCGTGGCCGCATCTGGCGCATTGTCTGGGCCGGAGACCAACCCGGTCGGCCCGTGCCGTCTCGACCCGCGGGATTGGCATTGGCCGAGCGGAGCACCGCCGAGCTCGTCCAGACCCTCGGTCACTCCAACGGTTGGCACCGCCGCATGGCCCAACGGATTCTGTCGGAGCGCCCCGACATTGCCTCGCAAAAAGGCGCCATGGTCACGCGCATGAAATCATCGGGTTCTGAAGATGGCCGTTTGGCCGCTTTGTGGACCTTGTTCAGTGCTGGCCTGGCCGATGACGCTGTCTTGGACGAGGCGGCCGATGCCTCCTTGCCGTCGCTGCGCATGTGGGCGGCCCGGTTCACGGGTGAGAACAATCGCCTCACCGAACGAGTTCAGAAGCGCCTCGAATTGCTGGCCACCGACGAGAACCCAACCGTGCTCACGGCTGTCGCCACGGCCCTACGCCAGTTCTCCGGCGGATCCCTCACGGTCAACACCCCGCCATCGCACGACATCGCGGTCCTTGGGCCCTTGGTGACGGCCGTGGCCGAGAAACTTCTGGGAACCGCCAAGGCTTCCACCGACCGCGACTTGCCCTTCCTGCTGTGGATGGCCCTCGAGCCCAACTTGCTCTACGACCCCAACATCACGGCCGCCTGGTTTCAGGAGAAGGGGGAACGCTATCTCCCCTTGTCGGGCAAGCTGGCCTACAAGCTGGCCCGCCGCTTTTGTGATGCCCGGAAGGATTGGCTCGTGGACAAGACGCTGGAGATCGTGGCCTCGCTCGACTCGGCCTCTCCGCTCATCCCGTACTTGCTGGACGGCCTGATTGATGGCCAGCGCGGCAAGGCCTTGGCGCCGACTCAACCCACCGAGGCACTGCTCCAGAAACTCCTCTCCAGTTCGAACCTCGCCACTGTGGGCAAGGCCCGTCAGCTGGGCGCCTTGTGGGGCGATGTCGGCGCGCTGCGGGCACAGTTGACACGCGTGAGCGACACCGCCCTCCCGGAGGCTGAACGCTTGGAGGCGATCCAAGGGCTTCGCAATCAGCGCGGTGAGGATGGCCGCTTGGCTCTCTTGAGCCTGGCGGGTTCGACAGCGTCCGATGCGCTTCGAGTGGCCGCCGTCCGGGTGTTGTCCGAGACGGGCAACGACGAAACCGCCCGCCAGTTGCTCGTGCATTGGAAGACCATGACCCCGGCGGTGCGCACGGCCGCCGCCCAGTTCTCCACCACCCGGGGCGCTTGGAAGTGGGCTCTCTACAATGCCATCGACCGTGGGGAGATTGCCAAAGGCGACATTCCGGCCACTGCTGTTCGCTCACTTCTCAGTTCGCGGAATGCGGATGAGCGGGACAAGGCCGGTCGAATCTTTGGGCGATTCCAAGCCTCGGGACCCGAGATCCTTCAGCGCATCGCCGCCAAGCGGAAGGTGGTGATCGATGGTCCGGTAGACCTCAAGGCCGGTCAGGAAATTGCCCGCAAGACGTGCCTGGTCTGTCATCAACTCCACGGAGAGGGCGCGGCCGTCGGGCCCGATTTGACAGGCGTCGGTCGCAGTTCGCTCGATGCGCTCCTGCACAATGTCATCAACCCCAACGAGATCATTGGTCAGGGTTATGAGAACGTTGAGGTCGAGACCGTCGACGGTCAGACCCACAGCGGGCGGATGGTCGAGAACACCGCCAACCGGGTGAAATTGCTCATGGCTGCTTCGAGTGAAGTGGTGATCGATCGATCCAACGTGAAGGCGGTGCGCGTGACCCCCAATTCGGCCATGCCTGAAGGGCTCGATGAGATGCCCGACGCCGATTTCCGCAATCTCATCTGGTACATCCTCGCACCGCCGCAGGACGGCAAGCCCCTGACGCCGCAGCGCCGCAAGGAACTCATTGGTGAAACCTCCGCCGTTCTCCCCGATGCCAACAGCAAGGGCCCAGCCGTGGCAACCGATGGCGAGTCCATTGCACTCTGGGCCCCAGGTTGGCAGGTCGATTGCCCGGAGTTTGAAGGCGCGCCCGCCAAGTACCCGGAAGCGGTGGGGCGCCGCAACGTGCTCATGACCCATCCCATCGACGCCCAACGTCCGGCGGCCTTGGTCCGTGCGATCAACTTGCCGCGGGAGGGTAAGACAGCTCTGAAATTCGCCGTGGCCGCCCATGACCAAGGCGATTGGGAGCTCCGCGTGGTGGTCGAGGGCGAGGTGATCCATCGGCAGGCGGTGACCCACGAGGCTCCGCGCTGGAAAGATGTCTCCCTCGATCTCACACGCTACGCCGGCCGCCGCGTGGTCATTCGCCTCGAGAACGCCGCCTCCGATTGGTCCTGGGAATTTGGCTACTGGGCCGATTTGCGCCTCGAGACCGCCGAGACCTTTCAGGCACGGGCTGAAGGCCGATGAGAACGCATTCCCCCGCGTCGGTGCCTGCACCGGCCGCGGCGGCGGAGCTTATCTTCCGGCCGGGGAATCGGTTGATCCGAAGGCGTTCCACTCGGCGCCCAGTTGGGCCAGAAAGTGCAGCGGGTAGGCCCGGTGCAGTACAAAGACCGGCAATAGGATCACGGTGCTGAGATACGGCACGAACAGAAGGCAGCACCCGCAGCAGGTGATCACCGCGAAGACAAACACGGCTAGAGCGGTAACGAGCGACAACGGAATCTGGATCAGCAGGTAGAGCAGAAACGCGGTGGGGAATCGGGTCATGTGGCCCAGCAGGAGTCCCCATGCGGTCCGACATCCGCATCGACGCAGGTACTGGATCGGCACCACAAAATCCTCTGTCAGTGAACCAATGAGCCAAAGTCCCAGGGCGCAGAGCAGGGCTGGAGTGAGCAGCAGTCCGAAGGCGAGCCAAGCCGATCCGGCATTGGGTCCGAAAGACAACGCCTGCATGAGGATTGCTCCCACCACCAGTGCGAGGGTCAACACGCAGCCCCCCAGACCGAGAACCAGCCGGAAGCGGAACAAGCTGTTGCCCTCACGGACGAATTCGTTCCACGGACTTGCTACCTGCGTCTGATTTGTGGCCACCCCGTTCAGGAAGAGGAAGCTGCCTCGACTGCTCAGCCACGTGAGGACCACCCAAAGTGCCATGGACACCAAGGCCAAGAAGCCCAAGAGAGGCACCAACCAAAACAGTTTCTGGGAGAGCGGTTCCAGCGAGTCTCGGATCAGTGCCTCCAGGTTTCCGAGGATGGTGTGCGGACTTTCCCAGTTTCGCGGGAAGTCGGCTTGGAGCTTGTCCCCTTGGAACGGAGTGATTCCCAAATCTCCCAACTGGTAGATCCACGCCATGAACCCCAGGACCAGCCATTTACCGAAGTCGAAGGGTTTGAAGAGAATCCGGTGTGTCGTGCCCAAGGCGGATTCCAGCGGCCAAATCGGGTCGATCCAACGAACTGCGGGAGGAAGAGGAGTGGGATCGGCCGGGTTCATGGAAGGATATCATCGGTCGTTCGCCACATCTGCCCTCCGGGATGGGTTATTGGCAATCCACGAATTGAGGTTCCGAATCGTTGATCAGACCATTTTCAGTCTCCGGTCAGACGCTTCGATCAGCCTTCATTTCGCAGCGCCGTCGCCATGTCGCGGGCGAAGTAGGTGAGGATCCAGTCGGCGCCGGCCCGCTTGATGGCCAACAGGCTTTCGTTGCGAGTCGCCACGAGGTCGAGCCAACCGGCGCGGGCCGCGGCATGAATTTGTGCGTATTCGCCGCTCACCTGATACGCAGCCAAGGGCAGTCGTGTTTGCCGCCGCAATTCGGCCAGAATGTCGAGGTAGGGACCCGCCGGCTTGACCATCAGCGCGTCGGCCCCCTCTTGCTCGTCGAGCAGGGCGTCCTTCAGGGCCTCCCGTGGATTGGCGGGATTGAGTTGGTAGGTGCGCTTGTCGAGCGACCGGGTGCCCGCGGCCTGGGCACTGCCGACCGCCTCCCGGAACGGCCCGTAATAGGCCGAGGCGAACTTGGCGCTGTAGGCCAGGATGCCGGTGTTTCCGTGCCCTGCCGAATCCAGTGCGTGGCGAATGGCTCGCACCCGGCCGTCCATCATGTCGCTGGGGGCCACGAAGTCGGTGCCCGCCGCCGCGTGCAAGGCGGCCATTTCGCCCAGCACGGTGACGGTGGCGTCGTTGTCCACATCGTGGCCATCGGCGGTCAGCAGGCCGTCATGCCCGTGACTGGTGTACGGATCGAGGGCGATGTCGGTGAAGAGCACCAACTCGGGCACCGCCGCCTTGATCGCCCGCACGGCGCGCAGCACCAGGCACTCGGGATTCAGCGCCTCGCGTCCGTCCGGAGTCTTGAGTTCGCTGGGTGTGACCGGAAAAAGGGCTACGCCTCGAATGCCCAGTTCGAAGAGTTCCCGCGCCTCGCGGACCAGGTCATCGAGATTGAGTCGGAAGACCCCGGGCATGGATCCCACGGCCGTCGGCGCGGCGGTGCCCTCTTGGACGAACAAGGGCGCGATAAAGTCCGACGGATGAAGCCTAACCTCCTGCACCATCTCGCGGATGGCCGCACCGCGTCGCAACCGCCGCGCCCGAAGGGCCGGAAACCCCGCTGAACTCATGCCGCTACTGTGGCGGATTCCGAGCCCGGAGACAACCGATGTCCCTAGCTGTCTAACCTCACTGCAACCGCTGGGTGGTCTTGCTCCAGAGCCACTCGACGTCGCGGTTGTTTGCTTGGTTCGGGGGGCTGAAAGCGGCGCGCTTGACGGGAACGATCGTCCGCTTGTCGAGCCAGCGCTTGATCTCGGAGTGACCGTCAGCAAAGGCGAAACCGCAGGCCCCGTTGTGGTAGCTCGCTGGCAGGTCAGGCATGACCGCCTGAGCCAGATTCGGGGCGGGCTTCATGTCGGTGCAAAAGAACCCGTCGTTGATGCTGTCGGGATGCTCATCAACAAAAACCCAGGTGTCGGATGGTAGCACGAAGTCGGAGTCCCTCAGGAAAATAAAATAAAAGTGGGGGATAAATGATGTAAACTGCGCTAAAAAAGGCCGATAAACTAGCCATTCGAATCAATATTTGCAAAAAAACTATCTAAAAAATTAAAAACTGTTGACCGCCATAAATGCTTAATTTAAAAGACAAAGACTTACTGATGAGTGAAATTACCCAACCACGGAAGTTATGCCTAAGTTTCGGCATTCAGCTCATCGGGTGTCCTCGTAGCCCGATGTCAGCAAAAGCTGGCACCCTCGTTTGGGTAATCTCGGCAAAATTGTCGCGTTGGACCTTTCACGAAGTACAAAGGCCGACTTGCCGACTTGCCGAATCTAGTCGTGAAGGACCACTGGGGT
>JARXAF010000032.1 GCA_029865985.1 Verrucomicrobiota bacterium | reverse complement strand
TTGCCCAAGAATCGTGTCCTCGGGGGGCGCTTGCCTCCGCGCACGTTGCTGCCGTTGCCCCGGTTCGAGTCGGTGTCGGCCATTCTTGATGCCTATTTTGCCGGTGCGACCAACGGGCCGTTGAGACAATCCGGAGCCTGGGTGGGAGAGTCTCCGAGTCCGGGATTCTTCGATGTGGCCCGCAGTTGGCATGGCAATCCGCGCACGGCGTTCGAGCCGTTTGTCCAAAAGCGCATGGTGCCCCCGGGTTCCCAGGTGCTGTTGCAAGGCGACCTTCACGGAGACATTCATTCGCTGCTGGCGGTGCTCGGACGACTGCAAGAGCGTGGGTTGCTCAAGGGGTTCCAAATCACCGATCCGCGGTTTTACATGGCTTTTTTGGGAGACTACACCGACCGCGGTGTGTACGGCGTGGAAGTGATTTACACGCTCCTGCGATTGCAGTTGGCCAACCCGGGCCGGGTGCTGCTCATCCGAGGCAATCACGAGGATATTTCACTTGTGTCCCGCTATGGGTTTCTTGCGGAGGGACAGGCCAAGTACGGAGCGGACTTCGACGCGGCCAAGGTGGTGCGGTTCCACGATTTTCTGCCGGCGGCGGTGTATCTGGGAACCGGCAACGATGTGGTGCAATTGTGCCATGGCGGCGTGGAACCCGGATTCGATCCGAGGCCGTTGCTCCAGTCGGAACGAACCAATGCCTTCCAGCGCATCGTGCAGTTGAAGCAGCAGGCCTATTTGGCCGGCCAACCAGCTTGGGCCCGGAGCGATGCCGCGGCCGGTGCGGAGGCGGCCCAATGGTTTCGCGATTTTCGGCCGCAATCACCCACCAGCCCGTCGGTGATCGGGTTCATGTGGAATGACTTCACGGTGTTCTCGGGCGAGACCGCGTTTGCCAACAATCCGGAGCGAGCCAGCATTTATGGGAAGGCGGCGGTCACGCACATCTTGCAAACCCAGAGTGCGCCGACGACGCGGGTGCACGGCGTGATCCGAGCGCACCAGCATTCGGGCGTGCCTAACCCCATCATGCGCCGCCTCATGGCCAGCCGGGGTGCTTTCCGTCACTGGCAGGAGACGGCCGAGCCGGCGGGCGATCGGTTCGAGGCTTCAAATCTGGAGACCGGAGCGTCGCGGCCCATTCCGGAGGGATCGGTGTGGACCCTCAATGTCTCGCCCGACAGCGTGTACGGGCAGGGCAATGGCTTCACCTTTGCCACCGTCGTGATGCTCCAAACCGCCCCCGCCTTTGCCGACTGGCGCCTGTCGGTGGACACGGTGGAAGTGTCTGTGAAGTGAGTCGAAACCGCGCCGTTTGAACGAACCGACCATGAACCTCCAGATTCTGAGCCGCTTTGCCCGGCCGACGCGACCTGCGCGTTGCTCTCGAACCCGTTTCGCAGGTCCGAAGGCCTGGGCCGCGCTCATCGTTCTGGGATGCGTTGGCCTCGCCGCGATGGCCCAGACCGCGGCACCGACCCTGAGTCGAACGGCGGACCAAACCGCCGAGTCCGCGGCCGCCCGAGCCACACCGGCCCGGCCCGCTGGTCTGGGGGGCGCTCAGGGGGCCGCCTCATCGCCCGCTCGGGTCGCCTACCAGATCGAGAGCGGATTGCCCTATCGACCGGACTCCGAGCCCGACGTCTATGCCCGGGAACGCTGCAAACTCGATGTGTACCATCCGGTGGCTGGGCCCTCGGTTCCCACGGTTGTGTGGTTCCACGGCGGCGGTCTCACGGGCGGCAACCGATCCACCCCGTCGGCCTTGAAGGGGCAGGGGATTGCCGTTGTGGCGGTGGATTATCGACTGAGCCCCAAGGCCAAGGCTCCGGCCTACATTGAAGACGCCGCGGCGGCGGTCGCATGGACCTTCAAGAACATCGCCCGATACGGCGGCGACACGAACCGGATCTTCCTCTCCGGTCATTCGGCCGGCGGTTATCTGGCGAGCCTGGTGACCCTCGATCGCCGTTGGTTGGCCGTCCACGGCGTGGACCCCGATCGCCTCGCCGGATTGGTTCCGTTCAGCGGCCAATCCATCAGCCACTTCGCCATTCGTGAAGAGCGCGGCCTGGCCCGTACTCGTCCGCTCATTGACGACTTGGCGCCCGTGTACCATGTGCGCAAGGACGCCCCGCCGATTCTCTTGATCAGCGGTGATCGCAACCGCGAACTCCTCGGCCGCTATGAAGAGAGCGCCTACTTCTGGCGCATGCTCAAAGAAGTGGGACACCCCTCCGTCGAATTGCTCGAGCTCCAAGGCTACGACCACGGCCAAATGGCCGACCCCGCCTTCCCGATCCTCCTGCGCTTCATCCGCCAGCAGGGGAAGTAAGCAGGCTGAGCCGTTCGCGTTGATCCAGGGTCGGTGAGGACGGTGCACAGCATTGGACTTAGTGCCTTGTTCCAGCGATCATCACCAAGCAGTCCGAGCAACTAGCCTTGGGCGGCGTTGATTGGCATAAGGCTCAGGCAACGGCTCGTGAAAGTATCCTGATCTTCCGTGACATCGCCCTCGCCGCCGACGTGGCCAAGCCCGATTTGACCAAGTTCTTGAAACAGCACGGTCTCCAGAACATCCGCAGTCTGTGAGCAATATGAGCAAAGACCTGACAAACTCAGCATTGGATCGACAGAACATCCTGAACAACCCGTATGCGCTGGCCGAAATCGAGAAAGCTGCAGGCATTCGGGGTATCCCTTTCGAGGGGAAAACCGTGGTGCTCAAGGAGCAGGTAGCCCTGTTTTTTGAGGTGACGCTCCGAACCGTGGAGAATTATTTGGAGCGCAACGCTGAGGAACTGGCGCGGAACGGCTATGAAGTTGTTACCGGCAACCGCCTGAAAACATTGAAGTTGGCGATTCAGGGGCTGGATCATCCCGAAACAGATTTCGGGATGATCGGGAAGACCGCTCGCCTAGGAGTGCTTGACTTTCGCGCCTTCCTCAACATCGCCATGCTGATGACCGAGTCGGAGCGCGCTGGTCTTCTTCGTAAAGCTATCCTCGACATCGTCATCGACACGATCAACCGCCGCACAGGGGGTGGCACCAAGTACATTAACCAGCGTGACGAGGACTTCATTCAGTCGGCGTTCATCGAGGAAAACTACCGCAAGTTGTTCACCGACGCGCTCAAGGACTGCTTGGACATGGGCAATTTCAAATACGCCCTCTATACTGACAAGATTTACGTCAGCATTTTCCGGGAGAAGTCGAAGGAGTATCGCGTCGTGCTGCGGATGGGTGGTCGAGCCAATGTTCGGGACACATTCTATTCGGAAGTGCTGGACCTCATCGCAGCCTTCGAGTGCGGGTTTGCTGACCTGTTGGTGAAGGAGTCCCGTGCAAAAGCTCGGAGGCTAACTTCCTGGGAGGTAGACGGGCTTTTCAAGCAGTTTGAAGCTCAGGCTCACTGGCGGCCTCTCATCGAAAGGGCGCGGACCAAAATGGCCAGCCGCGACCTTGCTTTCCGAGATGCTCTGCATCAGCAACTCAAGGAGTACGTTGCACCCCTCCAGCGTGACGAGTTTGAGCGGTTTCTTGGCGAGAAGAGCAAGGAGTTGGTAGACCGCCTGGAAGAGGCCAAGGATGTCATGAAACGCCTCAAGGAGCGCGCATAGTGGCTTGGCTTTACCTATCACTGGAGCAGGCCATAGTGATCCACGGTAAAACCGTGATGGTCAGTGGCGGGGGATCCACCGGGCAATTGGAAATCGAGAAGCTGGATGGCGTGCTGAACCACATCCAGAACGATGACTACTATCCCTCGTTTGACACCAAGCTGACCCATCTCTTTTTCTGCGCCTGCAAGTTTCATTGCTTCGAGGACGGCAACAAACGAATCGCCATCACGCTCTGCGCCCAAATGCTGCTCCTTAATGGCTACCTGCGCAGCGTCAACGCGTTCATCCGGGACTCCGAAAACATCAGCTACCACGTGGCCGCAGGTACCATTTCGAAGGAACTGCTGGGAGAGTGGATGAGGGCTATCCTGAATGGGCAAGATGACGATGAATCGTTGAAGCTGAAGATTTACCAAGCCATTTCTGGGGATACCCAACAAACCTGAATAGAAATAAGGGATTTGATCAGGGCCCATTGGCACTGATTCTGATGCCGCTTCAGGCACCCTCAATGTGTCCTCGACGCCTGCTTATCACAGCGCCCGCGAGCTTGGCACACCGGCGCAGCGCAGGTAGGTTTTCGTTCTTCCACCATGGGCGTAGCCTACATCCCGGCATTTCGGTGCCCGGTTCAATCGCGATGCTGACTTTCCAGGACCATTTCTGGCGGGGTGGGCGGCGGCATCGGCGGCAGTTCTTGCAGGTGGGCGCGCTGGCGCTAGGCGGGCTCAACTTGGCGGACACGTTTGGGGTCCGGGCGGCGGCAGCGGAGGACGATGGAATCAATCCAACGAACGGATCGTCCGGGTCGTCCGGGGCAGGCCAGGAATCGGCTGGCGGTCGGGCGACGGGATCCGATCGGGGTTCACCGGGCAATCCACTCAAGGATCGGTCGGTCATCTTCCTCTTCATGCACGGAGGGCCTTCGCAGTTCGAGACCTTCGATCCGAAGATGGACGCGCCGTCGCATGTGCGCAGCGCCACGGGTGAGATTTCCACCACGCTGCCAGGCATCACCTTCGGCAGCACCTTCCAGCGGCTGGCTAAGCTGGCTCACAAGTTCAGCGTCGTCCGTTCGTTCGCCACCGGAGACGGTAATCACGACATCAAGCCCATCCTCGGGGTCGACACCCTTCAGGCCAACATGGGTTCGCTCTATTCCAGCATCGCCGGTCCCAGCCGGCCCAATTCGGCCATGCCGACGAACATCGCGCTGTTCCCGCGATCGGTGGAGGCGAGGGCCCAAGATGTCGTCAAGGAGTTCGGGAATTTCGAGGGGACAGGTGAACTGAGCCGCTCCGTGGCTCCATTCGTCCCGGGATCGGGTCTGGATTTGCAGCAGAACCTGCGGATCAATTTGCCGGAGGGACGATTCCATGACCGTCAGGCCTTGTTAAATTCGGTGGATCAGTGGCGACGTTGGATGGACGACCAGGCCTCCGTTCATGAGTTCGGAGGGTTCCAGCAGAAGGCCTTCGAGCTGCTGCATCGCGGGGTCTTCGACGCCTTCGATCTCTCGCGCGAAGATCCCCGATTAATTGAACGGTATGACACGGCACCCCTGTTGCCGCGTGGGCGCATCGACCCGCGGTGGAAGAACATTGAGCACTACGCCACCAACGCCCAGACCCTCGGTCGTCAACTGCTCTTGGCTCGTCGCCTGTGCGAGCGCGGGGCGGGCTTCGTAACGGTCACCACCAGTTTCATCTGGGACATGCACGCCGACGTGAACAATGCCCCTATGACAGTGGGAATGGACTACGTGGGGACTCCCTTCGACCATGCCGTCTCAGCCTTCATCGAGGACGTCGAGGCGCGTGGGCTTTCCGACAAGATCCTGCTGGTCTGCTGCGGCGAGATGGGGCGGACGCCGACGATCAACAAGGACGGCGGCCGCGATCATTGGGGTAATCTGGCTCCGCTGCTCCTCTATGGCGGCGGGCTGAAGATGGGGCAGGTGATCGGGCAGTCATCGCGCGATGGCGGGGAGCCTGCAAGCCAGACGGTCACCATGAAGGATCTCATCGCCACGGTGATGCACTCGCTGATGGACGTGGGTCAGGCCCGGCTGCTTCCCGGTGTCTCACAGCGGGTGATTGAGGCGATTAGTCGCGGTGAACCCATTCGGGGTCTGGTCTAAGGCGGAACGATTTGATGGGATCGGTCGCGCTGACCCGCATCCGGCGTCCCCGAACTGGTGCGGCAAAGTGAACAGGAACTCATTGGATCAATCCGGGGTGGCGAAGCCCGTCACGTTGTAAGGTTGGGGGCGGAGGGTGAAGGGTAGGTAGAGCGGGTGAACGGGGGTTCCGTCTTGGGCCAATCGCAGGTGACACAATTGCGGGTGGTGGCGCAGGAGGTCGACCACTTGGGCGCCGCGCGAGCGGAGTTGTTTCGGGGGCTGTCCGTAGGCGAGGACGACGGTTTGGGCCTGCTCCGCCATTTCCAGAATCAAGCGGTCATTGTCCGGTCCCACCGGATCGTCGACCTCCAGCAGGCGGTTTTTGTCGGTGGACCGGTACGCGTGGACATTGCCGACCCACTGCCCGCCATAGCCCCAAATGCGCGCGAAATTGCCGGTTTTTCGGAGCGTGGGATCGGCGTAATCCAGGCAGGCCACGCTGGGATTCATGAGCAACCAAAGCACCATCGGACGGCCTGAGTCCCAGACCTCTCGAAGCTGGTAGCGATACCGTTGGCAGTCCGAGAACACCGCGGTGACGGCGGAATCCTTGGGCCACGCCGGGCGCGCCTTGCCTCCGGCGTCGTGCTGGACGAGCTCGGTGGGCGTATCCATTTCGAAGAGGACCGGCTGGGAAATCTGGGGATTCTTGGGATTCACGGGCGCTGCCTCAGGGTTGACGTGGAGCGGGGGATCTTCAAGCACGGGGCCACACGGAGCCCAGAGGCGAGACGGTGTCTTGGGGGAAGGGCCGACGAAGTACGATGGGCGACAAAGCTCACCGATTTTTGATGCTTCGGGTTACCGCCCGGCGGCGGGGAGTTCCCAGCACACGGCTTCGCGGTCATTGCGCACCAGCAGGTAGCGACCGGCCACCGCCGGTTGGTTCCAGGTCTTGGAGGACAGCGCCGCAACGCTTCCGAATTCGCGGAACCCATCCGGGCTGGCGGCGCAGAGGTGCACGGTGCCGTTCTCGTTCTGCACCACAACGGTATCGCCGACGATCAAGGTCTGGCCCGAACCGAAGCGGCAGTCCTTCCACATGCGACGTCCGGTGCTCGCATCGACGCAGGCCAGCAGTCCGTCATCGAGCCCATACACGTAGCCGTTGCGCAATCCCGGGCTGTTGAACTGGGTCTTCATGGTGATGCCTTTCCACGCCGTCTCGGCGCGCAGGGTTCCGCTCTCACCGTCGGAGCCGGCCTCGCCGACTTTTACTTGGATGATTTGGCAACCCATCCCGTAGCCGCCCGATACGAAGACGCGGTCGCCGGACAGCACCACCGGTTGCGAGGCCTTGGGCCATTTCGAGCCGCCCCAGGCATGATTGAAGAGGATGCGGCCGGTTGCGGGATCGTGGGCCGTCAGGCTCTCTGCGTTGTTCGACACGATCACGCGGCGACCGGCCAGCGTGGCCAGAATTGGGGAGGCGTAGCTGGCATCGCCATCGCCGGATTTCCAAGCCGGGCTGCCGTCCGAGGACCGGTAGGCGTAGAGCACCGCGCCGGAACCCCGACCGCCGGTGATCACAGTCAGGCCGTCGACGATCAACGGCGATGAGCTCGTGCCCCAGATGAGGTTGGACAAGCCGTTTTCTTCCAACACCGAACGCCGCCACACGAGCTTCCCCGTCGCCGCGTCGAGGCAGAGCAGGATCCCAGTCCCGCCCATGGCATAGACTCGGCCGTCCTGAACGGTCGGTGTCGCTCGCGGGCCGTCGCCGCCTTGCCATTCGGAAAAGCGGGTGCGTTCGGAATGGCTCCAGAGGGTTTGGCCCGTGGCCACGTTGAGGCAGATCACCCGCTCGTCATCGCCCACCTGTTCCTGAGTCCAGGCTTGTCCGCCCACCACCGCGAACGAGGACCATCCGAGTCCGATGGGGCGTCGCCATAGCTCGCGCGGGGCTTGGGTGGTCCAATTCGTAGAGAATCGGGCGATCGGCAGAACGCCGGTGCGGTCGGGCCCGAGGAATTGGGCGGAGTCTTCCAGGCCGGGAAGGGGCGCTCCGTGAACCGGGTTTTTCGCCGTTTCGGTGGGCGTTGCGGCGGAGGGGTTCGAGCCTGATTGGCTCCCTCGCCAGACCAACCGGGGCAGGCCCGTGCCATTGATCGTGCCATCCACCCGCAAGGCCCCCTTCAGGGCGAGTCCAGACAGTATGACGATGGCCAAGCCGACCAGCCGGGTCCGGGCCCGGAACCGGGACGAGGCGAGGAACCAGATCAACAGCGTGAGTGTACCGAGAAGGGCCAAGGCAGCCGTGGCCCAGGCGCGCAGGTTGCGCTCCAGTTCCGGTCGCCACTGCACGGCAGCAATGCCTGCCGCCACCAGCGCGACGGTGATTGCGGGAAACCACGGGAAACCGATTTTCCTTTGCGGGGATGCCACTGCGTTGGCGGCCGGAGCGCCGGATGTGTTGCCGACCTTCGGGCTCGGATCGGGGGTCTTGTCGTTCACTGTGAGGGATCGCTAACGTATCCCGACCGAAAGGAAAGCAACTTTCCGGTTTCGGCTCATCTGGCGCGGCCGAGGGAGACAGCCAGCGGGAGGCCGGTATCGATCAGGATCTTCACGCGATGCGGTGCTTGGCCTTGAGCGCTTGGAGGCGAAGGTTTTCTGTCCCGCCTTCACGAACGGTGAACTGGCCTGCCCACCGTTCCACGAAGCCGGACCGATCCAACTGAGTCGTTCCGGCAGGCTGGGTCCCTGTCTGGTGGGCTTGACGTTTTGCCTGGACGATCAGCTCGCGGTCCGTGGTGACGGTCACTCGATGCTTCATGTGTCTACCTTACCGAAAGCCATGCGAACTCGCTATCCCACTTCGACCTGTCGCCCGTATTCTCGGACTAAACAGTGCGTTGACCGGCTGGAAACTGGGGCGGTAGCTTGCGCGCGCCGTCTGAATAGGTGGTGATTGGGAGCTTGGATTTCCTCATTAAATCCTCTGCGTTTCAATCGGTTGAACCCTGATCGATATCTCCTGAATTTTGCCATGAGCCACCCCCGTTGGACCGGTGTTTTCCCTGCTGCTATCACCCACTTGAACGCCGATCAGTCCATCGACTTTGCGGCGACGGCGCGTCACTTCGAGGCGCTGATTCAATCCGGGGTGGCTGGGGTGGTGGTCTGCGGTTCGTTGGGTGAAAATCAATGCCTGCAGCCGGACGAGAAGCGGGCCGTGGTGCGCTGTGCATTGGAGACGGCGAAGGGTCGGGTGCCGGTCTTGAGCGGGGTCGCCGAGATGAGTTTGCAATCGGCCGCCACCGACATGCGCGATTGTGCGGCCTTGGGCATCTCCGGGTTCATGGTCATGCCTCCGATGGTGTACAAGGCCGATCCGGCCGAGTTGCTGCATTGGTTCCGCTCGCTGGCTGCGGTGACTCCGCTGCCGTGGATGCTCTACAACAACCCTGTGGGCTATCACGCCGATGTGACCCCGGAGATGTTCGCCCAGTTGACCGATGTGTCCAATTTGGTGGCCATCAAGGAGAGCAGCGCCAACACGCGTCGCATCACCGAGTTGCGCAATCAAGTGGGCGATCGGTACCAGATTTTCACGGGTGTGGATGACTTGTTCCTGGAGTCGGCCATTCTGGGGATCGACGGTTGGGTCGCCGGCAGCGGCATCGCTTTCCCGAAGGAAAACCAGCAGTTGTGGGACTTGGCCAAGGCCGGTCAATGGGATGCGGCGCGCGCGCTGTATCGTTGGTCGCAGCCGCTGATGAAGCTCGATACGCACGTGCATTTCGTGCAGTACATCAAGCTGCTGTGC
>JARXAF010000020.1 GCA_029865985.1 Verrucomicrobiota bacterium | reverse complement strand
GGGGTGCCGTCCGAGGAGCGGTAGGCGTAGAGCACCGCGCCGGAACCCCGACCGCCGGTGATCACGGTGAGGCCATCCACGATCAACGGTGATGAGCTCGTGCCCCAGACGAGGTTGGATAACCCGTTGTCTTCGAGCACCGAACGTCGCCACACGAGCTTCCCCGTCGTCGCGTCGAGGCAGAGCAGGATTCCGGTTCCGCCCATCGCATACACTTGGCCGTCCTGAACGGTCGGTGTTGCGCGCGGGCCGTCGCCGCCTTGCCATTCGGAAAAGCGGGTGCGTTCGGAATGGCTCCAGAGGGTTTGGCCCGTGGCTACGTCGAGGCAGGTGACCCGCTCGTCATCCCCGACCTGTTCTTGAGTCCAGGCGCGTCCGCCGACCACCGCGAACGACGACCATCCCAGTCCGATGGGACGACGCCACAGCTCGCGCGGGGCTTGGGCGCTCCAATTCGTCGAGAATCGGGCGACCGGCAATACGCCGGAGCGGTCGGGCCCGAGGAATTGGGCGGAGTCTTCCAGGCCAGGAAGGGCTGCTGCGTGAACCGGGTTCCGCGCCGTTTCAGTGGGCGGTGCCGCGGAGGGGACTGTGCCTGAATGGATTCCTCGCCAGACCAGCCGGGGCAGTCCCGTGCCATTGATGGTGCCATCCACCCGCAAGGACCCCTTCAGGGCGAGTACGCAGAGAACGACGAGGGCTAGGCCGACCAGCCGGGTCCGGGCCCGGAACCGGGACGAGGCGAGGAACCAGACCAGCAGCAGGAGAATCCCAAGGAGAGACAAAGCTGCCGTAGCCCAGGCGCGCAGGTTGCGCTCCAGTTCCGGTCGCCACTGCACGGCAGCGATGCCTGCCGCCACCAGCGCGACGGTGATTGCGGGAAACCACGGGAAACCGGTTTTCCTATGCGGGGATGCCGCTGCGTTGGCGGCCGGAGCGTCGGATGGGTTGCCGACCTTCGGGCTCGGATCGGGTGTCTTCTCGTTCAATGTGAGGGATCGCTAACGTATCCCGGCTAAAAGGAAAGCAACTTTCCGGTTTCGGCCATTCGCACGGTTTTCTTCGGTGGAATGTTTCTCTGTCGATGTGAGCCTGGAAGGGATCTCGCTGAGTTCGTCAGGCACTGCGATTTTGTCAGGAGTCTTTAACGCACCTCCGATCTTCGCTCCTTTTCATTTTTATTCCACCAGTGCCAGGAACGCTTGGGGAGCCAGTGCGGGCACCGCCGAGCGGCGGTGGTCCGGCAGATTGCGCGTGACCAAGTGGCGGGCACCAAATGAAAGCGCGGCGGCCACCTGCATGGCATCTTCCAAGTCCTTCATCGGCAGTCCGAGCGCGGCGTGCATGTCTGGCGTGCTGACCTGTGCGACTTCGACGAAATCGAGCAGGTCTGCGATGAGCGTTCGGGCATCGGGCTTTATCATGTAGGCCAGATTGGAAAGGCTGTGCCACGCCACAGCGGCCTGACCAGGATTGGCTTCAGCCCAAGACAAAACCGCCGCGGAGTGCGCATAGAACTCGGAGCGGCGGAGAGCGACATCCAGCAGAATGTCAGTATCGATCAGGATCTTCACGCGAGACGGTGCTGGGTCTTCAACGCCTGCAGCCGAAGGTCCTCAATCCCGCCTTCACGAAGGGTGAACTGGCCTGCCCACCGTTCCACGAAGGAACCAGCCGGCTTGGTCTGGGGGGCCATAGAGGCCTGTAGCGAACGCTCCACGAAACCCGACAGGCTGGTTCCGGTCCGGTGGGCTTGACGTTTGGCTCGGACGATCAGCTCACGGTCCATGGTGACGGTTACTCGGTCCTTCATACGCATACTTTATTGGAACGTATGCGAATCCGGAACCAGCTGCCGAGGGAGCACTGATGGCGGCTCATCCCGGCCGACCGGTCAGGCCAGCAGCGCTTGGACCACATTACCGTGCACGTCAGTGAGACGGTAGTCGCGGCCGCCGTGCCGGAAAGTCAGGCGTTCATGATCCATGCCTAGGAGGTGGAGCAGGGTGGCGTGGAAGTCGTGAACGTGAACCCGGTTCTCGGCAACGCTCGCGCCGAGTTCGTCGGTGCTGCCGTAGGTGCTCCCTGCGCGCACGCCGGCCCCGGCGAGCCATGAGGAGAAGCACGCGCTGTGGTGGCCGCGGCCCTTGTCGCCGTCCACGCCCGGGGTGCGCCCGAACTCCGTGGTCCACACGACTAGGGTGTCGTCGAGCATGCCCCGCTGGCGCAGGTCCCGGAGCAATCCCGCGATGGGTTGGTCGATGTTGCGAGCGTGTTGGGCGTGTTCGGCCATGTCGCCGTGCTGGTCCCAGTTGTGCGAGGATGACCCATCCACCAGTTCGATGAACCGGACCCCGCGCTCCGCCAGACGGCGAGCCACCAGGCAGGGCCAACCGAAGCCATCGGTCTGGCCGCGCTTCAGGCCGTACAATCCCAGGGTGGACTCCGATTCCTTCGACAAGTCGAAGACGTCTCGGGCATCCGTTTGCATGTGGAAGGCGGTCTCGAAGGTTCGGATCCGGGCGGCGAGGTCGGTGTCATGGCCACGCGCATCCAGGTGCCGCCGGTTGAGGGCCTCGGCCAAGCCGAGCTCGAGTTCCTGAGCTCCGGAACGGGAGGATCGTCTGTCGAGGTTGGCGATCGGTTCGCGACCGGGGATGACTCGCACGCCCTGGTGGTAGGCCGGCAGGAAGTCGTTGCTGAAGATCTGGGTGCCGGCGTACGGGGAACCGGCCGAGATCACTACGAACGAGGGTAAGTTCTGGTTGAGGGTGCCGAGTCCGTAGCTGACCCACGATCCCAGACTCGGACGGGAGAAGAAGAACGATCCGGTGTGGATCGCGAGGGTTGCCTGATAGTGCTCGTTGTCGTCGCTCTTCATCGAGCGGATGAGGCAGATCTCGTCCATGCACTCGCGCAGGTGCGGGAACAGGTCGCTGACCAGGGTTCCGCAGCGGCCGCCCGGACGGAACTCCCAGCCCGGCCGCAGCAACCGGCGCTGCTGGTTCGACAGGCCTCCGCCGACGCCGAGGGTCTTCCCGTCCGCCGCGAAGAGCTTCGGTTTGTGGTCGAAGGTGTCCATGTGGGACACGCCGCCATTGGAGAAGATGAAGATCACCCGACGGGCCCGGCCTGCAAAATGCGGTGCTCGGGGTGCCAGTGGATTACCAGACGCCTCGCCCAGGGTCGGCTGCCCCTGTGCCAGGAGGTCAGAGACAATGCCCGGCAGCAGCAGCGAGCCGCCCACCAGCGAACGGATTGAGGCACGTCGAGTCATCTTGCCAAGCTGAGGGATCATGGTGGCGTTGGGGTCAGTCGAGGTAAACAAACTCGTTGAGTCGGAACAGTGTCCGGGCCAGGGATTCCCACGCCGCCGGGTGGTCTGTTTCGGAGCGTGATTCCGCGGCCGCGGCGGCTCCAAGGAAACGCAGTGCCAGTCTTGCTTCTTCCGGTGCCGCGGGGCGTCCGAGGGCCATGCGGTACGCGAGGTCAATCCGTTGGGACGGTGATCCTCCAGAGCGGAAGACGCGGTTCCCAAAACGCGCCGCTTGGGTGTGGACGAGCGGGTCATTGATCAGAAACAGGGCCTGCACTGGCGTGGTGCTGGTGAGTCGAGATGGAGTGCTGGCCGAGGGGTCGGCTCCGTCGAAGGTGGCCAGGAAGGGGTGTCGCTGGATGCGTTGGGTCATCAGGAAGACACTCCGATGGGATGTCTCGTACAAGGCCCGGAACGGGTTGTGTTGGGTGAACTTCCATTCGTGTTCCGGCGGGAAGGGGTGGGCCCCGGCCGGCGAGAGGTCGAGCGAGGACCCGAGCAGCAGGAGCGTGTCGCGCATGGCCTCCGCATCGAGTCGTCGCCGGGGGAAGGCGCTCAGTAGTTCGTTGGATGGATCCCGTTCGAGGGAGGCCATCGACCGAGTGGCCGACTGGCGGTAAGTCCGCGAGAGCACGATCAACCGATGCAGCGACTTAGTGGAGCCATCCGATTTCCGGAAGCGGGCCGCCAACCAGTCGAGGAGTTCCGGGTGGGATGGCGGGCGACCTGGCCGGCCGAAATCGTTGGGCGTGGGCACGAGGCCGCGGCCGAAATGATGCTGCCAGACGCGGTTGACCCAGACCCGGTCCACCAAGGGGTTGCCGGGGCGGGTGATCCATTCGGCGAGTTCGCGTCGGCCGCTGCTGCTCGTTCCCACGGGCAGCGGGTCGCCGCCCAGCACCTGCAGGAAGCGTCGCCGAATCAGGGATCCGGGTCGGGCAGGGTCCCCCTTGATCTGGATCTGCGCGTCCCCAGTCCGGTCCGATTCCGTGACGGCGTAGGCCATCTCGGCCAGTGGGGCCAGATGTGCGTGATTACGAAGGGCCGTCTCGGCCGCGCGGACCTGGGCCTCCGCCTCGGATTTGCCCTCAGCTGGGGCGGCTTTCAGGGCGTCTTTCGAGGTCTGGACCCGCTTCTGAAGGCGCTTGGCCTCCGCATCGCGAGCCTCTTTTCTGACCTGATAGTCGGGCCATTGATCGCGGTCCACCAGGGGGATCAGGTCGCGTTGGCGCTGCTCCAGCTCGATCCCGGGCCAGGGGTAGCGGGTGCTGTTGAAGATCCCATAGAGCGCGTAGTAGTCGGCGGTGGGGATCGGGTCGAATTTGTGGTCGTGGCAGCGGGCGCAGTTGAGCGACAGGCCCAGGAAGCTCCGCCCGAGGTTGTCGAGCGTGTCTTCGATGGTCAGGTGCCATGGATAATCGTCGACCCGAGAACCGAACCGCCGCGCGTTGGCCAGGTAGCCGGTGGCGATGATCCGTGAGAATCGTTGTTCCGAATCGGTGCTCTCGAGGAGATCGCCCGCGATCTGTTCCCGGACGAATTGGTGGAAGGACAGGTCCTGGTTGAAGGACCGGATGACCCAGTCCCGGTACTGATGGAGTTGTGGCACGGGGAAATCAGAATTGTCGCCCGCCGTGTCGGCATAGCGGACCACATCGAGCCAGTGCCGCCCCCAACGCTCGCCGTATCTCGGAGAGTCGAGGAATCGGTCCACCACCCGCGACACGGCGTCCGGTGAAGGATCGCTCACGAAGGCGTCGACCTCGGCCGGGTCCGGAGGCAGGCCGAGGAGATCGAAACTCATCCTTCGGATCAGTGTCCGGCGATCCGCATCCGGAGTGGGCTCGAGCCCGGCGGACTCCAATCGGGCCAGAATGAAGGTGTCGAGGCCGTTGGCCGGCCAGGACGGATTTCCAAGCTTCGGCAACGGCGGATCCACCACGGGGCGGAACGACCACCACTCGCGGGCACGGTTCCAGTCGATCGACGACCGCGCACCTTGTTGGGCGACCGTATCCTCGGTTCTCGGGTCCGGGGCGCCCATGCGCACCCATGCGATCAGATCTTCGATCGCCTGGGGCGGCAGCGATTGTTTCGGCGGCATGGTGAGGGCGGGATCGGTGCGCTGCACCGCCCGGATCAACAGACTGGCCTCGGGGTCACCCGGGGCGATGATCGGTCCGCTGTCCCCGCCGCGGATCACGCCGGCCCTCGAATCCAGCAGCAGGCCCCCCTTGAGCTTCGCGGACTGCGCGCTGTGGCATTCGTAGCAGTGTTCGACCAAGACAGGTCGGATCCGGCTCTCGAAGAATGCCGCCTGTTCGGCCGACGGTGTGCCGGCGAATCGGGGCGCTTCCGGAGATGGAATGGTTCCCGCGCCCGACCACACCTCGATGCCGGACAAATTGGCCGCGCCATGGCCTGGGCCCCGGGCCGAAAGGGTGATTTGTGTGTTGGTGCCTTCGAGGCGGAGGGGCCACGGACCCAACCGCTGCCAGGAGCCTGCGGCACCGCTGTGGAATTTCTCGGCGACCACCCGACCGTTGAGCAGCAGATCGAACTGCTCACTGTGATTGTCTTCCCAGACATAGGCGAAGACTTGGAAGGTCCCGGGCGGCACCGAAGTCAGGCTGACATCCACCCGACTGCCCCAGCGACTGCTGCGGATCATCCGGCTCCGCGATGGATCGGTGGCCGGCCGCAGCGGCACCTGCTGGTTCTCGAAGCTTTTCCCGCTGAGGACGAGATTCGTGGTCGTCTCCGCCTCCCAGTCATGACCGTCGATCCGGATGGCAGGGCCGTTCAGGTTGATCCCCCGAAAGAAAACCGGCTCGTTCGCGGCGAGCCCTCGATGGCTAATGCCGACCCCGATCAGCAGGAGTATGGGCAGGAACCACAGCGTGATCCGAGAGGGAGACATGACAGGATTTCCAAGCCTTCCGTCACAACGCGATGGGGTTCAAGGGCGTATTGGCTCTGGATGTAATCCGACAGTGAGGCGATTCAAGGTGCCTGGAGGCACGGTTGCCATCGGCCAAACGGTGCGTTGACCCGCCGGAAACCCGGACGGTACGTTGCGCCTCAAGCCCTATTGGGGCGATGCCTGAAGACGCTGTTCTGCCGCAAAGATGCGGGGTCAGAACGCCGCCAGGCCCAGTGCCGAACTCAAGAGAGCGCCATGAATCATCCCCGTTGGACCGGAGTTTTCCCTGCAGCCATCACTCACCTGAACGCCGATCAGTCCATCGACTTTGCGGCGACGGCGCATCACTTCGAGGTGCTGATTCAATCCGGGGTGGCCGGGTTGGTGGTATGCGGTTCGTTGGGTGAGAACCAATGCCTGCAGCCCGACGAAAAGCGGGCCGTGGTGCGCTGCGCGTTGGAGACGGCGAAGGGGCGCGTGCCGGTGTTGAGCGGTGTCGCCGAAATGAGCCTGCAGTCGGCCGCCACCTACATGCGGGACTGCGCGGCCCTGGGCATCTCCGGGTTCATGGTCATGCCTCCGATGGTGTACAAGGCCGATGCCGCGGAATTGCTGCACTGGTTCCGGTCGCTGGCCGCGGTGACGTCGCTGCCGTGGATGCTCTACAACAACCCCGTGGGCTATCACGCCGATGTGACCCCGGAGATGTTCGCCCAGTTGACCGACGTGGCCAATTTGGTGGCCATCAAGGAGAGCAGCGCCAACACGCGTCGCATCACCGAGTTGCGCAATCAAGTGGGCAATCGGTACCAGATTTTCACGGGTGTGGACGACCTCTTCCTGGAGTCGGCCATTCTGGGGATCGACGGTTGGGTCGCCGGCAGCGGCATCGCCTTCCCGAAGGAAAACCAGCAGTTGTGGGACTTGGCCAAGGCCGGTCAATGGGATGCGGCGCGCGCGCTGTATCGTTGGTCGCAGCCGCTGATGAAGCTCGATACGCACGTGCATTTCGTGCAGTACATCAAGCTGCTGTGC
>JARXAF010000037.1 GCA_029865985.1 Verrucomicrobiota bacterium | reverse complement strand
TCTCGTCGATCTGAGCCTTCAAATCCTTCGGCGTGATGGAAGTCATAGTCCGGAGCGGCAAACCCAAGGAATGGTCAGACTGGATGAAACAAAGGGAGAGCGAGGGATCCCCAGCGTCTCGGAACCTGCGACCTCAGCTGTTCAACCCAGCCAGGTGGCGTTCGGCCTCAATCGCCGCAGAGCAACCGAGCCCAGCGGCCGTGATGGCCTGACGATAAACAGAGTCCACACAATCACCGGCCACGAACACACCGGGAATCTTCGTCTTCACCGTTCCATCGGTCTTGAAATAACCATTCTCGTGGAGATCCAAAGTACCCTTGAAAAGCGAGGTGTTGGGCACATGACCGATGGCCACGAACACCCCGGTACACGGCAGGTGTGATTCGGCACCGGTCTTGAGATTCTTGAGCTTCACGCCCGTGACCTTGTCGGCGGCCACATCGGTGACTTCGGTCACCACGCTGTCCCAAACCATTTCAATCTTGGGATTGGCCAGCGTGCGTTCCGCCATGATTCGCGAAGCCCGCAGCGTGTCGCGGCGGTGGATCAAATACACCTTGGAGGCGAAGCGGGTCAGGTAGGTGGCCTCCTCGCAGGCCGAGTCACCGCCGCCGATCACCACCACCGGCTGATTGCGGAACATGGGCAACGCGCCGTCGCAGGTGGCGCAGTAGGTCACGCCCTTCTTTTCCAACTCATCTTCGCCCGGGACATCGAGGTGCTTGTGGCCTGCGCCGCTGGCGATGATCAACGTGCGCGTCTGGACCGGCTCGCCATCGACGACGAGTTCGGTCACACCGTCGCCAAACTTCACCGAATCCACAGTGGCAAACTTCACTTGGGCCCCGAACTTCTCGGCCTGGGCCTGCATGCGAGTCATCAACTCGTAGCCATCGACCCCCTCGGGAAAGCCCGGGAAATTTTCAACGATGCTCGTGGTGGTCAAAAGTCCGCCCGGCATCGTGCCCGTGAGCACCAGAGGCTTGAGATTGGCGCGAGCCGTATAAATGGCAGCAGTCAGACCGGCGCAGCCAGTCCCAATGATGACGACGTTTTCCATGTTTGTCCGAAGACCCTACCCCGAAACCCCACCCCGGCCAAATCGCAAATCCCAGGTTCCGACCCCGGAGATTCCACCCACAGGCGTGGATTTCTTGGACCCGCGGACAACAACATACCACCTCGCCGGTGGCCGCCTCTCGTTGGATTCACCCATTTGCCACCTCGCCGATTCACACTGATGTTTCGAAGGGTCGGATCGGATAGACGGCGACAGAAACCCCTCGGCAATAGTGGGCGAAATCCGGAGGACCATCGGGGATGGGCAATCCATTCCAAGCGAGGGGAAGAGCGCTCCAGTTGGAGAAGAGTGCCTGTGAAACTTCGCACGGAGCATGCGATACGCTTCCCTCGTACAGACGACCGCGGTGACGGGTGAAGTACTGATACCGTTCGAAAAGATGATGTTCCAAGGTACCTGGGGGCGAAACCTTGGGGAGGGAAACCGGTTGCCAAGCGTAATCAGCACGATCGCGGTTCCACCCCAATCGCCGGCATTGGAGAGTGAACTCTTCGGTCGTAGCCCCAAAGTTCATCGAGGCATGCCGGTACGGGAGCCCGAAGAACGATCGTCCGATCCACACCGCGATAGCACGGTTGCAGTCCAGAGACAAAAAATAGACTCCGGGCGTGCCTCGAGGGTCACGGACGTAAATTCGAACGTTGAGTTCGCAGAAATACGACAACCAAGGCATGACGGGAAGACCCTCAGGTCGGACCGCGTCCACGAGAGATCCGACGATGCCCACGAACGCACTGCCCGCGTGTTCATCAAGTTCCAGTCCTGAAGGAAGGATTGCCCGGAGTCGTTCCGCCCGCTCGATCCAGTGAAGGAAAAACAAGTGGTTCCAAAACTGATTCACCGCCGGTTCCCGGAAGTCCGGATGATCGAGGAACGAAGGATCAGAGGGGCGCGTCGGTGATGGCATCGACGGGTGTTGATGATGGTGCTTTGTTTTTGACGCGGAGCGATCAAGGGACGGATTCACCCTGTGCCCACTGAGAGATATGTGGGCCCCGGTCCTTGATCAGGGGAAGTTTTTCGCAAACCAAGGAATCCACTCGAATCCGCAAACGGACACTCGACCGACATCGCACCTTTATCCGATGGCGGCACATGTTTTTTCAGTAGATCCATCATCAGCACGGGGCGCGGCTGAGGACTGACTAATCCCAGCTTCCCCCGTCATTCTGCGAATCGCACGGCGCCCCCCCGCGGAAGATTCCGGTTCAAGGGGGGAATTGGGCAGGCGACCGGCAACCCCCAACCCAGCGAATCGTCCAACGTCGACATTATCGCGCCAACCGACGCCAGGCGGCGAGGCGCTGGTCGGGGGTGATGGGTTGGTGCTGGCCGTCGGGGGTGAGGCGATAGGGGGCCAGCAGGTCCACCCAGAGGGCGGCATCGGGCGGGGAGACGGTGTTGCGGCCCAACCGCAGCGCGGTGAGTTGCCGGTCCTTGGTGGAGACGGCCAGCAGGTTGGCGTCGCGGGCCATGGCGAAGCGGCGGAAGGGCTCGTCGATGGGGGCCCGCGAGAACATCGGAGTCCAGGATCCGCCGGCCCACAGAGACACCGATCCGTCGCTGGCAACGCCGACCAGGTCGCCGGACCCGGTGGTCCGCAGCAGGGCGACGCTGGCCTGCAATTCAATGTCGGGTGCCACCCGGCGACCGGTCGCAGCGTCCCAAAATCGGATGTGCCGATCGGTGGAACCGGTGATAACGATCGATCCGGTGGCATCGAAGGTCAGGCTATGCACCGGTCCCTCCTGTTGGATCGGGGCTCCGATCGGGACGCCATCGGCGGCACGGAACACCCGGAATCGCCCGTCCCAAGTCCCGGCGGCGATGCGCGACGAGTCGGGCGAAAAGGCCGCGCTGGAACAAATGCCGGGCATGTCCAGCGCCTGTTCCGAGGTGGGTTCATGCGGGAAGCGGCCCAGCCACAGGCAGGGTTTCTGTTCGGTCGCCGCGCTCAGGCGATGCGACGGAGCCACCACGGCCACGAACCAACGCCCATCGGGACTGCTGACGATCTGCGAAGCAATCGGGGGCGCCTGCAAGCGGGCCCCAGGCACTCCCAGCACCACCGGTTGATCAATCGCTCCGTCCGCCCCGCGGTCGCCGGACACGACAGCCGGAGAGATTCCGGGCACCCGAAGGCTCACCAGGCGAGCGTCCTCGGTCACCGCCAGCCACCGCTCCCCCGACGGCTCGAGAGCGGCCTCGGCGAGCCGCAGGCCCGCGGCAAGCGTCGGCGATGGTGCCGACATCGCGGACATCACAGACATCGCAGAGGCGGCCGAACCCGCCGAGGCCCCAGGTCCGGAATTCGATCCATCGAGGTCGATGGCCTGAAGGAGACCCTCTTTGGACGCAACCAGTAGGCGACGGGAGTCGGGGGAAAAGTCCAAGCCGGCTAGGGCTCCGGGCAACGGGTGCTGGACCGGAAGGCGGACCGGATCGGCCGCATCGAAGACCACCGCGTCACGACCGGAAGAGACGGCGATACGGCAACCATCGGGGGCGACCGCCCGGACGAACGAATCCGATGGGATCGTCCACGACGGCTGAAGTCGATGCGTCGCCGGGATGCGCCACACCATGCCGATGCCGACGAAGGGAACGGTCGCCAAGATGTCGTCGGCGATCCACGCGCAGCCCACGCGCTCATCAGCCACAGGCAGGGTGGCCACCACTGAGGCGTCCTCGGACACCGATACCACCCGCAGGGTCTGATCGGTGCCGCCAATGGCCAATCGGGTGCGATCCGGGCTCAGCAGCAACCGTCGCACCTCACTGTTGGAGAGCCGGGTCCATTTCATGCGCTGCTCTCCACTCATGGGATCCCAAGCGCAGACGTTGCCCCCCCGATCTCCGGCCGCCACCAGGCAGCCGTCGAGGGCCGGGGCAAGGCGCATCACCCAGGAGGGATACACCTGCTGATGAGTCTCAGCGAGCGTGCGCAAGTCCACCAGGTGCAGTCGGCGATCATCGCCTCCGAAAGCCAGCCAGCGACCGCCGGGATCGACGGCGAGATCGCGGACGTACTCGCCGGTCTGCCACGAGGCGATCTCGCGGCGTCCAGACCGATCCCAAAGCCTCACTGATCCGTCCCAGGAGGCCGAGACCAACCGATCGTTGCCCACCCAGGCCACCCGCCGGATACGATCGGTGTGGCCGGCCAAGGTGCCTACCCGGTGGAAACGTGACACGGCGGCTGCCTCGCCGACTTCGAGGATCTCGAGGACCGGCGGGGTGGCTTCGAGGGCCACGGCCAGCCAACGTCGATCCGGCGACAAGGCCGCGTCGGAAAGATGGGCCGATAAGGGCAACGACGTGGTCCGGCCCTCCGGCGGTGCACCGATCCAGTGCAGGTGGTTGCGATTGGAGATGCCCCTTCCATGCGCCATCAGCACGTCGCCCTGCAAAAAAAACCTGAGGAAGGCTTGATCGCCCGGGACGGTCGCCACGGCTGGGTCGCGGTCGGACAGACTCCAGTGTGTCACGGACCCGCCATCGCCGAGGGCCACCATCCGACCACTCCCAGGTGGGCTCCAGAGCTGAGCGATGTCCGGCGGAAGAACGACCACCTGCAAGGGTTCCGGCATTTGCGCGCGAGCCATCTCGAACGATGCGGCATGGGCGGAGGCCTCGGCACCGCGCGCACCGGCAGCGGTCTCGGACCGGAGCGCCGCCCCGAGCCAAGCCAGCGACTCACCCAAACGGTGCCGGGCCATGGCATCGACCCCGCGCTCGACCCAAAGGCGCATGGTCTGGCGGCGGCGACCCTCGGCCAGTTCTCGGCTGGCGTCCCGGGCTTCGGACACCCGCTCGAGGGCCACCAGGCTCACAATCGCCACCACACCCAAGGCCACGGCACCCGTGCCAAATGCACCGGCCAGGAACCGGTGCCGCCGGGCCCAGTCGACGAGCTGGCCCAAGGCGCTGGGCGCAGGTGCGAGGGGGGCTTCGCCCGAGAGGAATCGCCCCAAATCGTCCGCGACCTCCACGGCCGTGCGATAACGGTTGGTAGGATCGCGGGAGAGGCACTTCCGGCAGATGGTGTCGAGGTCGCGCGGAATGCGACGGTTTCGGGAACTCGGAGCCGGGATCGGCGACTCGGCGGCCTCGCGAAGGGCCTCCAAGATGTTCTTGCCGGAATACGGGGGCGCACCGGTCAGCAGGTTCATCAGGATGGCCCCGATGCCGAAGATGTCGGCCGGGACACTGCCGGCGGCGTCCTTGCCGGCGACCCATTCCGGGGACATGAAGCCGGGCGTGCCCAGTACGAAGCCAGTCGGGGTGAGACTGGCCCCGCTGGCCGCAGGGGCGACGCTGATGCCGAAGTCGCCCACCCGGACGCACCCCTCGTCGTCGAGGAGGATGTTGGAGGGCTTGAGGTCCCGGTGGATGATGCCCTGCTCATGCAGGTGGCTGACCGCCGAGGCGACATCGCGCATCCAGCAGGCGATCTGCCGGAAGTCGAGGTCACGCCCGGCCTTGCCTCCGGCGTCTCGGTGATCTTTCCAGGCGCGGTGGATCCAATCGGAGAGGGTGCCTCCGGGATAGAACGGCACGACCAGATAGGGCACCCCACCGTGGAGGCCCGAACTCAGCACCGGCACGACGTGGCGATGGTGGAGCCGGCGGTTGGATTCGAGCACGAACCGGTGGTAGGCCACCTCGTCTTGCAGGAGCACCGAAGCGAGGAACTTGAGCACCACCGGCCGACCATCGACAGGGCTTTCGGCGCGGAACACTGAGGCAGCCGGGCCGCGCCGCAGCACCTCCACGAGCAACCACCCGTCGACGTGCTCCCCGGGCAGCGGACCACCGATGAGGGCCTCCGGCGGTCCAGCCAGACCCATCAAGCCCATCCGGAGCATGCAGGCGGGGCATCCAGGCTGGTCGCCGGCCGACACCAACTCAACACCACAAGACCGGCAGGTCGGGTTCATGCCACCGCGCGGATGAGTTCGCGAACCTCGGCATCGACGTCATCGTCCGGCCCGAGCGTATCACGGACGATCCGCCGTAGCGTCCGGTGGTACTCCTGCCGGAACTGCCAGAGCGCGGTGGCCAAGGCCCCGGGGGTCAGGCCCAGGGTTTTGGCCAATGACGCATGGTCGTCGGAGGTCGCCCCTGGAAGCAAACGGGACCAAAACAGATCGAATCGCGCCTCCTGACCGCGCTGGCGATACCGTTGGCACAGGGCATCCCGAGAGAGCTCGAGGACCTCCAAGGCCCATTGTTTCTGATACTCCTGGTCGGGTCGTCCGTCCGCCGTGACTTCCAAGACTCCCTCGATCTCGGAGACCTCGCGGGGGTCAAACCCATTGACCGGGTTGCGCTTCTGGGCCCTGGCCTTGCGCCACACTCGGGTGCGGTGCTGTTCCATCGCGGCCATCAACCAAGACCTCAGTCGGCCACGCGAGGGATCCAAGACCGCCAGTTCGTTGCGTGCCAGGAACCCCTCGAACAAGCCTTGAACATGGTCCTCGGCCAATTGGGGCGAATCGCCCTTGAACCGGCAGAAAACGTAGAGGGGTTTCCAGTACTGCTGGGCGAAGCGGCCCCAGGCGTCGACGGCGTCAGGGCCCTTTCCGAAGGCGGCTTCCAACACGTTGGCCCAGCAGGTTTCACCAAATGACTGCGCCACTGATGCCACCTGAATGCCATCCGCCCCGGACAGGTCGACCGGGGCTTCACCCTCGATTTCCGACGACTCAGGTTGCGCGGCGTGCCTCATGCGATTGAACAGCTCTGGTATGAACCTTGGCTGAAAAATAATGTTTCGATCAAGCCCTACCCGTAATCGCAGAAGAAATCCCAAGCCACCACATCACCGCTGCCCCACACCAACCACTCAGCAGCGGGAACGGTCCGGAGCAAGCATTGGAAGCGATCCACCCTTTTGTCAGCGACGGTGACATGGCCATCGGGGCAGCCGACCTTGAACCGCCCATCCGGCTGGCTGCTTTCCTTATCGGCAGCACTCTGCATGAGCGGAGCGGTTGCAATGAACGTCACCCTTGCCCCAGGGGCCAGTCTTAGCCGGATTGCGGAAATTGTCCGCAACGCGGTGCTGTTTGGCCCCGATGACAGTCGAGGTCCGCACTGAGAATCTGACCCCATTGCCTCCTCCTCCGTACCCGAGAAAACCTATCCGTGATCGGGATGCACCGCGCCAAAACCTTGCATCTTGTCGATGCCCGCTTCGCCATCCCGTTCGAGTTTGATTCAGGAAGGAAGCGATTTCAGCCCTCCGCAGATCCGGGAATGACCCGCGGCCAGCACCCCCGGACTGTAGGACGATGGATCTGCAACGCGGAATCCCTCCCGATCCAACCTGGCAATCCCTCGCCATCCACGAACGCGACCCCCAAGGGAATCTCCGGCAACGTGTCGGCAATTCGGGTGATCTCCGCGTCTGCCCGTTCCGACATCATGATCCAGTCCCTTTTCAGTGCAACGGGATCGAGCTGGCGGGCCTGAATGGTCTCAAGTTGGCGTGGGTTGATTCGGGCAAAGCGACGCATCATCTCCAACAGCAACATCGGGCTGAACCCCTGATCCTTGCCGCATGCGGCCCAGACGATGGCCTCCAAGGGATAAGTGCGGTCGAGTTCAACGATGTCCACGTAGTCGCGCGTGACGGACCGGGCGGCAAGCGCCAGCGCCTTGTTCGTCGCCATGTCAAAGAGATGCAGCCGCCAGCCCAACACGGGATCAGGCTCGATGGGAAAGAATCGGAAGGCGCAATCCGCCGCCCAGTCGATCTCGAGTTCCTCGCCCCCGTGGATCAGCTTCGCTTTGCGAAAACTGACCGGGTTCTTCCAGTCGCCCCCTGTCTGATGAACTTCGTAGCCGGCCGAGCGCAAGGAGAGCACATCGAGATCGCTGGCGCGTGCCACTTCGGCTTCAGCTTCGTGGAAGATGTCAAAGTCGTGGCTGTAACGCGGAGAATCCTCTCCTGCATTCAGGACCAGACCGCCCGCAAAGTGACTCTCCTCGCTCCGATTGGCAGCCAAGATACGCAGGACCTGCTTCTGGAGGACGGTCAAAGGCATGCATTGAGTTCCTGGGCCCGCTGCCATGCTTTGTGGTCGCCCTTGCGGAGATTCAGCACGATTTCCCGCACATCCGCTTCGGTCCGGGGAACGAACTCCGGGTTCCACCACCAGAAGCAACTGTGGAAATCCCTCACGGCACGCCGGGCCATCTCCACCACCTCAGGGGGGATGGTTCGACGATCTGTCACCGTTGCGGTGGACTCAGCGTTCACAAGGCAACGTTAGCCCGCTCGAACCTACGTCTCAAGCATCCCAACAGCACGGTCGGCACCCATCTCAGGCGCAGGCACACCCACCAACACTCAAGCTTCCGCGCGGTACATGCGGAGATTCGGGCTTCGAACCGCCCTCAATCCCACGCCCAGATCGACCTTCCCCCACCCCGCCCTCTTGGCTCCCCCAAGCTTCCCTGCGAGCGAAGGCCCCATCCCACCGCCGCCCATTCAGCAGCGGGAACGGTCCAGAGCAAGCATTGGAAGCGATCACCTCGTCCCCGGCGCGACAACGCCAAAGCCCATCCTCCCCCGAGCTTCCCTGCGAGCGAAGGACCGTTCCCGCTGCCCCCTCACTTGCCTCCCGCCGTGCGGGTGAAGGCGCGGATGTTTTGGACTTTGGCCTGCTTGGCGAAGTCCATGACTTTGACCACGTCGCCCCAGTTGGCGTTTTCATCGGCGCGGAGCACCACCTTGACCTTGGGGTCGGCCGCAACGGCGTCCTTCAACTCATTGAGCAATTTGTCGGAAGTGACCGCACGGGGGCCGATGTAGAATTGCGGCGCGGCCGCAGCAATGGTCACCACCATGGGCGGTTTTTCGGCACTGGCACCGGCCTTCGGCGCCTCACGGGTCTCTGGCAAGGTCAGAGCGACCGAGGGGGTATTCCTGAACCGCGTGGTCACCATCAGGAAAACCAACAGCACCACCAACACATCGATCAACGAGATGATGACAATGGCTGGAGCGGCTTTGCGGCGGCGGGTCAGGAACTTCATGAACGAGACCCTTCGATACACACGCCACCCGCCCCTCCCTCCCGCAGGTAATGCCGGCGCATCAAGGCATCGCAAACACTCTCCAACTCAAGCCCCAGCAGTTCGACGCGCTTATTGAAGAGGCTCCAGGCGGCCAACGTGGGCATGGCCACCAACAATCCAAGCACGGTCTTGTAGAGGGCCACCGACATGCCCTTGGCGATAAAGGCGTTGTCGGCTTGCAAGTTGGAACCGAAATCACCCAGCAGCGGAATGATGCCGTAAATGGTTCCGACCAACCCGAGGAGCGGCGCGATGCCTACGATGATCTCCAAGATCACCAAGCCGCGCTCAAGACCTGCAATCTCCTGACGGGCACGCACTTCGAGGGCCGCCACGTTCTCGGATTTGGGCCACGGCAAATGATCCAGCACTGAGAGAATCAGACGGGCCATCGGCGAAGGCTGAGCCTCGCAAGCCCCCCGCAGTCGGGCCACATCGCCATCGGCCAAGGCTTCCATCAAGGAGCGCGGCAAGATGCGGTCACGCCGCATCGACCAGGCACGCTCCAGCACGACGGTCAACGCCGTCACCGAAAGTCCAAGCAGAAGCCACACAAACGGGCCGCCATCCAACAATGATCGCATGAGTTTCTTGAGGGTATTGCCCCGAGACCGGGGCGTCGAAGTCAGTAATAGTGAAAGGTGAAGGTGATCTCGCGGGGATCCAACGCCTGAGCCTTCAGGACACTGGGCCATCGACCGAACGGTGCGGCCCCCATGACCGCCGCCTCACACGTGAAGCTGAGCGTCTCGCCCACGGTGGTTTCGGCTGTGGTCATTTGCGAAACAGATCCGTCTCCATGAAGCCGGAATTTGAGCACCACCTTGCCGGTGCGCTCCAAACCATAGTGTCGTTCCTCCAGCAACGCCCACCAGCGCTCTTGCACAGCGGCAATCATCCGCAGGTCGTACTCGCCGAAGGGCGTGCTCTTGACATCGAAGGAGGGCGAGATGCTGAACCGGCTGGAGCCCCCCTGCTGGAGCATCTTTTCGCCGCGGACAATCCCCTTTTGCTCCATGGCCTGCGCCAAACGCTTGATGGGCTTGCGCCTCGGTGCCCCTGCTTCCTGCGGCTCGACCGATTTTCTCTCCTCTTGCGGGCGATCGACAACGGCTTTCGGATCGACCTTGGCCAATTGAGTCTCGCCCGGATCCTTGACGCCTCCCAACGGCTGAGGGGTTTGCGCTTCTTTTTTTTGCTGATTGACCGCCGTCTCCGGCGTGGCTGGCAACTCTTCTTGCTTCGGCTGAGACTGAGGCTGCGCCGGTGACGGTTTGGCTGTATCGAAGGTCTTGGGCACCGTTTTCTGAACACCGGTGATCTCCGGATCCTTCAAAGCCTTTTGGGAAGGAACCGGTTGGCCGGACACAGCATTGGCCGCGGAATAGAATTTGGCGTCTTTCGGCGGATCTTTGACCGCGAGAGCGGGATCCACCTCGATGAAGCTCAAGGGCACTTCTTCCCACGCGGGGTCCTTCGTGGGATCCATGGGTTTCAAGGCCATTGGAGCCACCGGTTGAACCAGGTTTTTCACCCAGTCCGGGGCTTGTTCCGGAGCTTTACGAACCCAAACCCCTGCAGCCGTCCAAAGCAGCAAGATCAGAAGATGAACCAACACGGCCACCACCGCCGCCCAAGCCAGCGGGCGGAGGTCCGGCCGTCGCCAGGTTGCTGTGCCTGCCAAGTCCATCATCGCGCTGCACGAAAACTGGCGCACGCAGGCCTCAGGGGCAACGGGAAGTTCGGAAAGCACCGGCATTGAGGGGCCGCCCTCGCCGGGTCAAGCACCCCAAGGGCTAGGCCCACGCCCCTGAACCAAGACTCGGAAACCTCGGCCGAAATGCTCGGGGTGGGTGAGAGTTTGGAAAGCGCGCACACGAGGCGTGTTCCATTCCGGAAAGTGGCCGGGGTTTTGCTGGGTGGACTCGAGGATCCTCATGAGGAACCTCGATTGCCGTTCCCGATGCCAAGTCAACAAACCCTGGCACAAACCGGCCTCAGCTATGGCGCTGAAATCGACATGGGCCGTCAAATCCACCTCACCGGGCGACGACAAGAGGTCGTCGGATACTCGGTGCTGACGGTAGGCCCGCAGCGTTCCCGCCGATCGTCCGGGCGTCAGAAACTCCTCAGCCTCCAGCCCATAATCGAAGGTGATCAAACATCCTTCGCGCAAGGCCATCGCCGCCTGCCCCCACCAGGCCACCGCGGCCGGACTGCGCTCGCGGACAAACCCCTCCGGCAGAACCGACTGAACCTCCTCCGGCAATTCCCACTCCACCGGCGCCGGCGTCGGCAGTGCCGTCCAGTCGAACCGTTGGCCCGTCCAGCAAACCCCCTGCTCCACCCACCGGCGCTGCGAAGTGTTCCACCGCCACCGTTCCACCGGAAATGCATCCAGGAGTTCGTTGGACACGATCACCCCGCGAACCTCGGTCGGCAGCGTTTCACTCCAGACCACGCGGTCTCCGAAACGGGCCAGTCGCTCCCGCTGCCATGTCCGCCGTGTGGCACTGGGCTCAACAATTCGGTACCGGAAACGCTCTCGGTTCAGTTCCGATCCCTGCGTCAACGCGCTCAGGATATCCTCCGCCCATCGGCCGTCATGGGCTCCAGCTTCGACGATCTCCAGCGGACCTGAAGCCAGGGACTGTAGCGCACCCACCTCCCTCTCAATCCAGTGGGCGACCAATTCACCAAAGAGCGATCCCACTGAAACGCTGGTCGCAAAATCTCCGCCGCGACCTACGACCCGCGGCGTTTGTTCGTAATAGCCGACCTTCGGTTCGTAGAGAGCCATGGCCATGTACTGCGCGAACGAAATGACTCCTCCCGCGGCCGCGATCGCCGTCCGAATCCGTTCCACCAGGACCGGAGAAGCCTCCGGAGCCATGGCACTCATGCTCGGGCCGGCTCCAAATTCACGCTCCACAGCCGTTTTCCGTCGCGGTTGAAGTGGCTCACGGTCGCCACCCGCGTCTCCGGGGCGATGCGGACCGATCCGAAGAATTGTTCGGTGCTCCACGGCCCCGAGATGGCTTGTCCGGGTTGGCGCGATGAAAACCGGACTTGCGGCCCAAACGTGTTGTCCAAGATTCCCGGCCCGAAGGTGCCCGCGTGAAGCGGGCCACTGACAAACTCCCAGAAGCCGTCGAATTCGGTGAACTGAGCCTGCGCCGGATCGTAAAAATGGGAGGCGCAATAATGCACGTCGGCCGTCAACCAAACGACATTGCGCACTCGATGGTCGCGCAAATGCCGCAGCAGCGACGCGACCTCCAATTCGCGACCCAGAGGAATGCCATCCCCATTGGCCCCGTTTTCGAAGGCGTCGGCACCATCCCGAACGAGCAATCCCAGCGGCATGTCCGAACAGACGAACTTCCAGGTGGCCGAGCTGGCCGCGATGGATTCCTTCAACCAGTCCAGTTGGGTACGTCCCAGATAATCGGTTTCTGGACCCGAGATGGGCTGGCGGTTCGCGCTGTTGGGGCCCCGGTAAGAACGCAAATCCAGGAAGAACAATTCGCAGAGCGGGCCGCGTCGGATGCGTCGATGAATTTGCCGTTCCGGATGGTTGCGGATCGGCAGGTACTCGAAGAACGCCTGCCGGGACCGCGCCGCGAGCAAGTTCACATCGCGCACCCGATACCCCGCCGAAACCGGCAAAACCTCACCCGGGTACCAATTGTTCAGCACCTCATGGTCATCCCACTGGGCGAACATCGGAACGCGGGCATTGAAACGCCGGACATGCGCATCCAGCAAGTTGTAGCGGTAGTTGCCGCGAAACTCGCCCAATGTCTCAGCCGCCTTCGATTTTTCTTCGGTGACCCGATTCTTCCAGACGGTTCCATCCGGAAGCCGCATCTCCGCTGCCAGCGCATTGTCGGCATAAATCGTGTCCCCGCTGTGGACGAAGAACTGCGGATCCTGGGCCAACAGGGACTGATAAGTGCGCATACCACCGCGCGCCTCATCAATGCCGTAACCCTGACCACAGGTGTCTCCTGACCAGACAAAATGCACTTCTGAACCCGGACCCGCGGTGGTCCCAGCCGTCACCAGCGATCCCGCCTCCCAGTCTCCGGCCACGCCTTGGCGATCCTCGAAGCACACCCGGTAGAAAATGCGACGACCGGTCGGAAGGTCCCGCAGGAGCATTTTGGCCGTGTGATCCGACTCCGGACCCGTGACCGGCCCCACCCGTCGCTGCCGAGTGCGGAACGACTCGTCTTCAGACCATTCCACGATCATTCGGGCCGCCTGATCGCAACGGCTCCAAATCACGGCCGATGACGCCTCCACATCGCCACTGGCCACCCCATGGGTCACCTGCGGACGCGCTCCCAAATGGACGGCCGGCACCGCGCCGATGATGGGTACAGCCCAATGACCACCCACCGCGGCCAGAGCCGCACCAAACTGCCGCCGGGAGAGCGTTGCCATGCAAACCATTGGACGCCACCGCCCCTTTCGGAGCAAGAACCAGCCGTTTCCTGGCCTCCGATTTCACCCAAATGCATTCCATTGGACACCCAACGGTGCGTTGACCTGCGCCGGCCCGGTTCATACCGTCACACCGCTTTATGCACGTTCTCGTTTGCGACCCCATCTCCCCGCGCGGCATCGCGTTCTTCCAAGCACGCCCTGAATTCAAGGTGACCGTCCTGTCCAAGCGGCTCTCCGAGGCGGAGCTGCTGCCCCTGCTCGGAGATGTGGAGGCCATCGTCGTCCGCAGCGAGACCAAGGTCACCAAAGCGGTCCTGGAAGCGGCCCCCATGCTCCGTGTCGTAGGCCGCGCCGGCGTCGGCGTGGACAACGTGGATGTTTCTGCGGCGACCCAGCGAGGCGTCGTGGTGATGAACACCCCGGCCGGCAACACCGTCACCACGGCCGAATTGACCTTCTTCATGCTGGGCGCACTGGCCCGCAAGATCCCGGCGGCCCACGCCACCATGGCCGCGGGCAAGTGGGACCGGAAGGCCTTCCAAGGCACGGAGATCCAAGGCAAAACCCTCGGCGTGCTGGGCATGGGCCGGATTGGGTCCGAGGTCGCCAAGCGCGCCATCGCCTTCGGCATGCGGGTACTGGCCTACGACCCCTTCCTCACCGAAGTCCGCGCCCGTCAATTGGGAGTGGAGTTGGTTGCCGACACCGACGCCGTCTACCGCTCCGCCGATTTCATCACCGTCCACATACCGGTGACCCCGGAAACCCGGGGCATGATCAATTCGGAATCCATCGCCAAGATGAAGCCGGGTGTGCGCATCGTGAACTGCGCTCGTGGCGAGATCGTCAACGAGGCCGACCTCGTCGCCGGTTTGGAGTCCGGGAAAGTGGCCGGGGCCGCCCTCGATGTGTTTGCCTCGGAGCCGCTGGCCGCCGACCACAAGTTCCGCACGCTCCCCAACGTCGTCCTGACACCGCACCTCGGCGCGAGCACCGAAGAAGCCCAGGAGAAATGCGGTCTGGAAGTCGCCGAAATCATCAGCGCCTTCCTGCTCACCGGCGAGGTGCGCAATGCGGTCAACCTGCCCGGAGTCGATGCCAAGGCCTTCGAACAAGTGCAGCCCTATGTGGCCTTGGGTGAGAAACTCGGCAGCCTCGTCAGCCAGTTGGCGCCTCCGGGTGTGGACCGTCTCTACGTCACCTTCGGCGGCAAAGCCAAGGATTTGCCGGCCACCGACCCGGTGACCCGCGCCATCCTCAAGGGCTACCTCAACGCGAGCGGCACCGGCCCGAAGGACATCAACAACATCAATGTGCGCTCCATCGCCTCCAACCTCGGCTTGACCGTCGAAGAGAAGAAGTCTGACGAGCCGGTCACCTTCAATGAGTGGCTGCACGTCCAACTCTTCCACGGCAACACCAAGGTAGGCAGCGCCGGCGGCACCTTCTTCGGATCGTCCCAGAATCCCCGGATCGTGCGCGTCTCCAGCACGCCGGTGGAAATCCCCACTTCGGGCACCATGCTCCTGCTCAACAATCAGGACCGCCCCGGCATGGTGGGCAAGCTCGGCAGCATCCTGGCCGACCACAATGTGAACATTGCCAGCATGAGCCTCGGTCGCGAAACCGAAGGCGGTCTGGCTCTGACCGTACTGGTTCTCGACAGCCGCCCGCCCAAGGCTTGCCTGGATCAGTTGGCGGCCGACCGGTCGATTTCCAACGTCCGCGTGGTGACCTTGTAATCCACTCTTCGGCCCAAAGGCCATTCAGCAAAGACCGATCGGCCCGTGGCACAAAAACGCTACGGGCCGTCGGCTTTTGGGCACAACACCCTCAGCCCACGAACCCCGGCCGGTACTGGGTCTTCACCCACGCATTGGCCGAAGGCAAATTCCGAATTTTGAGCGCCTTGGAGTCCCATTCCAGCCGCTGTCCGGCCCGGATGGCCAGATTGCCCAGCAATAGAGTCTCGGTGACGGGACCGGCGACATCGAAGTTCGACTGCGCCTTCGGCCCGCCTTTGCAGGCCCGAATCCATTCCTGATAGTGGGCTCCTTCCGAGTCGGCGTATTTCTCAAACTTCTCCGATATGGCCTTGAGATCGGCGGCGGTCCGACCCGACCGGAGCTTTCCGCCACCCGGCAGGCTCTCGTAACTGGTCAGGAGCGTGTCGTCTGAACCCACCATGAGGACGCCATTGCCCCCGTACGTCTGGCCCGGGAAAAGATGGGCCGGAGGCAACCCACCACCGTCGTACCAATGGAACCGCAGTGCCGCTTGCCCTCGCCGGGCCGGAATATCCCAGAGAATATGCGAGCGCACCGGACCGGTTTCCTCATTCGCACCCTCGGCGGTGGCTTCCACGGTGCTGGGATGGGAGAGATCCATGGACAACGACGGTACGTTCAAGAGGTGACACCCCATATCACCCACAGCGCCAGTTCCGAAGTCCCACCATCCGCGCCATTTGAAGTGCCCCCAGGCCGGGTGATACGGCCGCTCCGGAGCAGTGCCGAGCCATAGGTCCCAAGACAGGTCTTGGGGAACGGCCGGGCGATCAGTCGGGCGCTGAAGGCCTTGGGCCCACCACGGACCCGGGCGATCCGTCCAACAATGGATTTCCTTCACCGAGCCCAGCACCCCGCCCTTCACCCACTCGGCATCTCGCCGAACCGACGCCCGGGACATGCCTTGATTGCCCATCTGGGTGGCGACGCCGGCAGCGCGCGCGGCCCGGGTCAACTCACGGGCCTCCCAAATCGTGTGGGTCAGCGGCTTCTGACAGTAGACATGCCAACCCTGTTGCACGGCGCGCAGGGACGGCGGAAAGTGCGTGTGATCCGGCGTGGAAACGGTGACTGCGTCGATCTGGTTGCCCAACTGGTCGAACATTTCGCGCCAATCGGCGAAGCGACGGGCCGAGGTGAAGGTCTTGCCCGCCTGGGCGAGTCGGCCGGCATCCACATCGCAAAGCCCCACAACATTCTCGGTGGCCCCGGCTTGAGTGACATCGGTCCAACCCTTGCCGCCCACGCCGACGGCCGCGATGCGGAGGCGCTCATTGGCGCCCAACACTCGACGACGACTGACATACGGGGCATGGCATCCGGCCAAGACGGTCCCTCCGGCCAAAAAGAGGGAATCCCGGAGAAATTGACGACGCGTCGGGGAGTTCATGTACCAACGGTGTTCCGGCGCCGAGTCGACCGGCAAGTCCGATTCATGCCTTCACAAAGACTCGCGCTGGCTCCCGACGCCGAAACAGGGATTGCCGAAACAGAGACCTGGAATGGTTTTCCGAGATTGGCGAGGCTTCTTAAAGTCGGCAGGGTATTCGGAGTTTTCCTAGTCATCCGATGGCCTCCTCTGTTGCACCTCATGCTCCCTCTTGGCGACGCCTCTTGCAAACTGCAGGACCGCTGCTGGGTCTGGTCTTTGTCCTGGGTTTGCTGGCAATCAGTGAAGAAGCCCGCCCTACCCTTTTCACCGGCCGCAACGCCGCCATCGTCCTGACCCAAACGGTCATCGTGGCCTTGGGTTCCATTGGCATGACGATGATCATTGTCAGCGGTGGCATCGACCTGAGCGTTGGCGCCGCGGTCGCTTTCAGTTCCGTGGTCGGCGCTAAAATGCTCACGGCCGGCCACAACTCCTGGTCAGCAGCGGCGGCGGTCGTGGCCACCGGGGCTCTGATCGGAGCCGCGAATGGCGGGCTGATCGCCGGGCTACGGCTTTCCCCCTTCATCATCACACTCGGCATGATGGGAGTGGTGCGCGGGGGAGCCAAATGGATCAGCGGGAAGCAGGCGGTGTACAACCCGGAGAGCAGCGGCCTCAACGCCCTGATGGAGCGCACCCAGCCACAAGGGTTCCTGCCATTGCCGCCGGGCGTCTGGATCGCCTTGGCGTTGGCCTTCGTCGCCAGCTTCATCATGCGGCGCAGCGTCTTCGGACGTCACGTGTACGCCATCGGATCCAGCGAACCGGCGGCCCGGTTGTGCGGCGTGCGAGTTCAGCGGGTCAAACTTTGGCTGTACACCTTGGCCGGCGCATTCTTTGGATTGGCCGGTTTGATGCAGCAATCGCGCCTGGCCCAAGGCGACCCCACTGTGGCCGTGGGATTGGAATTGGACATCATCGCGGCCGTGGTCATCGGCGGAGCCAGCCTCAATGGCGGTATCGGCGGTATCGGCGGCTCGCTCATGGGGGCGCTCATGATGGCGGTTCTGCGCAACGGCACCAACCAGCTGGGTTGGGATTCCTACATCCAGGAAATCATCATCGGAGCAGTGATCGTCATGGCCGTGGGCTTGGACAAGTGGCGTCAGGGGCGTTCGCACTGAGGTGCTGGCCGAGCTTGAATGCGCGACCCTCGTGTCCGCAGCGGAGACCGCGCTCCAGTAAACACTTCGATTTTGAGTCATTCTCGGGTTGAATGGCCCGGACATGGACAAGCGGTTCTACATCACCACAGCGATTGATTATGTGAACGGGGCTCCCCACCTGGGGCACGCCTACGAAAAGGTGGTGGCCGATGTCATCGCTCGGGCTCGGCGAAGCATGGGGCAGTCCGTGTTCTTCCTGACGGGATCGGACGAGCACGGCCAAAAAGTTCAGCAGGCGGCCCACGATTTGGGCCAAACGCCGCAGGCCTATTGCGACGGTCTGGCTATCCAGTGGAGCGCCTTCGTCCAGTCCCTCGGCTTGAGTCACGACGACTTCGTCCGCACCACCGATGCCCGTCACCGGAAAATCGTGGAAGCCTTGCTCAACCGCCTCCATGCGACGGGACATTTCTACAAGTCGGCCTACACCGGTTTCTATTCGGTGAAGGAGGAAACCTTCCTCACCGAGAAGGATCGCAATCCCGATGGTTCCTGGGACCCGCAATGGGGCGTCGTGCAGGAACTCGTGGAGGAGAACTGGTACTTCAAACTCGGCGAACATCAGGCCTGGTTGGTGGAGTATCTCGAGAAAAATCCAGAGTTCGTCCAACCGTCCAATCGTCGCAATGAGGTGCTCGGTTTCCTGCGCTCCCAGAAGCTCGAGGACCTTTGCATTTCGCGGCCTTTATCGCGTCTTTCCTGGGGCATCCCCCTGCCCTTCGACCCCGGCTACGTCACCTACGTGTGGTTCGATGCGCTGGTGAATTACTTCTCCATCCCGGCATCCCTCGGAGATCCGACGGCGCTCGCCGCCCTGGGCACCGACTCACCGGCCAACTCGGCTCTGTCGCTCTGGCCCGCGGACATCCACCTCATTGGCAAGGACATCCTCAAGTTCCACGCCGTGTACTGGCCGATCATGCTGCATGCTCTCGGCGCCCCGCTGCCCAAGACCATCCTGACCCATGGTTGGTGGCAGAAAGACGGTGCCAAATTGAGCAAGACCACGGGCAACGTGGTGGATCCGCTGGCCATCATCGCCGAATGGGGCCTGGATGCCTTCCGCTACTACGTGGTGCGCGAGTTGGGCATCGGACCCGACGGCAACTGGACCGACGAAGGCTTTCGGGTGCGGTACAACTCCGAGCTGGCCAACGGGCTGGGCAACTTGCTCAACCGGGCGGTCAACATGCTCAACAAGTATCGGGCCGGTGTGGTGCCGGCTCCATCGAATACCTTGGCCATTGAAGCCACGGCGGCGGTCGAGAAGACCCGGGCCTGCTACTTGGCCAACGACCCGCAAGGTGCCCTCATCGCTGCCTGGGAACTGGTCAACCGCGCCAACTTGTTTGTCGAAGAAACCAAGCCCTTCCACCTGGCCAAGGACCCTGTCCAAGCCGAACTCTTGGACTCCGTTCTCTACAACCTCATCGAGTCATGCCGCATCCTGGCCGTGTTGGTCCAACCGGTGATGCCCGCGACGGCCGACAAGATCTTCGCCCAACTCAAGGTCTGCGGTGAGGCATCCGACTGGAAGCAATCGGTGTGGGGCGGACTGGCCCAAGGCCATCAAGTCGGCGC
>JARXAF010000124.1 GCA_029865985.1 Verrucomicrobiota bacterium | reverse complement strand
GAGCATGTTGGCGTCGGCCGCGCCTGGGATGCGGATGGCCAGACCCTTCATGGCGGTGTTCTTGGCCGGGAACGAAGCGCTGATACAGGCGCCCTGGAAGGGGAAATCCTTCTGGAGCAAAGCTTCATTGATCTTCTCGGCGGCGGACAGAGAGACGATGGACAGCGCGAGCGCGGCTGCCATCCGCAAAGAGCGGGAATTCATTCGAGTTTCGTGCATGGAAAGAAAGCGACCGATGGATACCGGAGTGTTGTACCGGAGGCCAGAGGCAATCGTCCGAATGGAAACTTTGTCACAGGAAGTGTCCCAGGGACCAACTGTGGCGAACCTTTTCCCTGCCTCTTTCCGAATCCCGTCTTTGCTCAAAACCGTTCCGGGTTACCGTGCCCTCACCAATGGAACCGCAACGTCCGGCCAAACCGATGGAACTCAACGTCTTGGGCGAACGCCTGGATCCTTGCTGCTTTGCGCCGCAGACCGGGTTCTACCGCGACGGCTACTGTCGCACGGGCCCTCAAGATCTCGGTCGCCACATCGTCTGCGCCGAACTCACGCTCGAGTTTCTGGAGTTCACACGGGCCGCTGGAAACGACCTTTCCACGCCCCGGCCGGAATTCGGCTTCCCGGGCCTGCGTCCTGGGGATCGCTGGTGCTTGTGCGCCCTGCGTTGGAAAGAGGCCTTCGACGCCGGATGCGCTCCTCCGGTGATTCTCGAAGCCTGTCACCAGCGGGTGCTGGACCTCATCCCGCTAGAAGCGCTCCAAGCCCATGCCCTCTGAAATACCCCCGGCGGATCCCGGCTTCGGATGGCGCTGGGACAATTCGTACGCCCGACTGCCGGAGGGTTTGCACAGCACCGTGCATCCCACGCCGGTCTCCCAGCCTCGTTGGGGAATCTTCAACCAAGACTTGGCGACCACTCTGGGCCTCGACGGAAACGCATTAGGGCAAACCGAGGAAGCCAGCTTCTTTGTGGGCAACCGGCTCTTCGAGGGTTCTGAACCCATCGCCCAGGCCTATGCCGGGCACCAATTTGGTAACCTCGCCCGACTGGGCGACGGCCGGGCCATCTTGCTGGGAGAGCACCTCGACCCCTCGGGCCGGCGCTGGGACGTGCAACTGAAGGGGCCGGGCCTGACGCCGTATTCGCGCGGGGGCGACGGGCGGGCGGCGCTGGGCCCGATGCTTCGGGAATACCTCATCAGCGAGGCCATGCACGCACTGAGAATTCCTACGACCCGCAGCCTGGCAGTCGCCCTGACCGGCGAACCGGTCTTCCGCGAGACAACCCTACCTGGCGCTGTCCTCACCCGGATTGCCGCCAGCCACATTCGCGTGGGCACCTTCGAATTGTTCTCGGCCCTCGGCGACGTGCAGGCCCTGAAGACCCTCGCCGCATACACCCTGCTTCGGCATTTCCCGGAGCGCTCCAACCACCCGAAACCCGGAAAAGCCCTGCTCGAGGCGGTCATCGAACGGCAATCGGCCCTCGTGGCCCAGTGGATGCGGGTGGGCTTCGTCCACGGCGTGCTCAACACCGACAATGTGGCTGTGAGCGGCGAAACCATTGATTACGGCCCCTGCGCCTTCATGGATGCCTACGACCCGGCCACCGTCTTCAGCTCCATTGACCGACAAGGCCGCTACGCCTTCGGTAACCAACCCAAGATCACCTCTTGGAACCTCGCCCGTTTCGCCGAGGCACTCCTGCCAATCCTAGACGACCACGAGGCCACCGCCATCGCTCTGGCCCAGGAGTGCCTGGAATCCTTCCCCGCCCAGTTTCAACGAAACTGGCTCGCGGCCTACCGCGGCAAGCTCGGACTCGTGACCGAGGAGGACGGCGACGCCACCCTGATCGAAGAGCTCCTCGCCTGGATGCATTCGACGCAGGCGGACTTTACCCAGACCTTTCGCGGCCTCCATCCCATCGACCCCGGCCAGAGCGAATCGACAGCGCCCAATCTGAATGCGGATCAGCAGGACGTGGCCCACTCGGAGTCCACCCCGTCGGACCCGAAATACCTCGACTGGCATCAACGCTGGACCGAGCGCCTTGCACGCCAGGGCCTCCCCCTCGCCCGGGTGCTGGAATGCATGCACCAGCACAACCCCGTGATCATTCCGCGCAACCACGCGGTCCAGGCTGCGCTCGATGCGGCCTCTCAATCCAACGACTGGAGTGGGTTCCATGCGCTTCTTGCAGCGTTGCAATCTCCTTACCAAAAGGCCGGAGCGCCGGATTCCCTCCGCAATCCCCCCCCTCTGGGCACGCCCCGCTGTCGCACCTTCTGCGGAACCTGACCGAGGCCGGGGTCCTCAATTGGATTGATGCCCCGGCCGGCCCCGCCGATGGTCGAAGAATGCACTGGGCCATCTGCAACGAGATCTTCAAGGAGTGGCCTCTGGAGAAGGCCTTCCCGTTCGTCGCGAAAGCCGGCTATCAGGGGGTCGAGATCGCACCCTTCACGCTGGCGCCGTTGATCACCGATATTTCCGCCGGTCGACGGCGTGAAATCCGGCAACTGGCCGAAGATTCCGGGATCGTCGTCTCGGGTATTCATTGGGTGCTGGCCTTCACCGAAGGCATGCACGTGAACCATCCGGATCTGGCCTCGCGCCAACGGGCCGCCGAATACCTGCAGCATGCGGTGGACTTCTGCGCCGACCTCGGCGGCACACGCATGATCTTCGGCTCGCCCAAGCGACGGGACATTCTGCCCGGGGTGACGCCCGAGCAGGCGCGGGCCTGGACACTAGAGACCTTCCGCCCAGCGACGCGCACGGCCGAAGAACGCGGCGTGGTGATTTGCCTAGAGCCGCTGGCGCCGTCCGAGACCAATTTCCTCAATACCGCCGCGGAGACCCGCAACCTAGCCGATGCCATGGGTTCACCGGCCTTTCAAATCATGCTCGACGTGAAGGCCATGTGCTCCGAAAGCCGTCCGGTGGCCGAGACCATCGAGGCCTTCCGTGGGCGGTTCTCTTACTTCCATGCCAACGACGAGAATCTCAAGGGTCCGGGCTTCGGCGACACCGACTACCGGCCCATCGGCCAAGCCCTGCGCAACACGGGCTATGAAGGCTGGGTGTCGGTGGAAGTCTTCGTGTTCGATGAAGGTCCCGAAGCAATCGCCACCCGCAGCCTCGCCCATCTGAAGCAGCACGTGGCCTAAACCTCCTTCCCACGATTCCGTCATGCCTGTCCCCATGTCTGCCAACCCGTGCCAAGTCACCGGCGTCGCTTTGTGGTTCCTGCCGGTCACGACCCGGGTGCCGCTGAAATTCGGCACCGAAGCGCTAACCAGTGTCACCTGCGCTCGGGTGCAAGTCACCGTTCGCGGCGTGGATGGCCGATTGGCCTCCGGTTGGGGAGAAACCCCGCTCAGTGTCCAGTGGGTGTGGCCCTCGACCCTGCCCTATGGCCCACGGCATCAGGCGCTCCAAGACTTCTGCCAACGTCTGGCCCATGCGTGGAATACCTTCGATGAACGCGGCCACCCGATGCGGTTGGGCAATGCGTTCAACGAATCCGTGCTCCCTCGCTTGCAAGCCGGCTTCAACGCCGAGCGCACCGCCGAAGGATTGGAACCCCTGCCCCATCTGGCAGCCTTGGTGTGCAATTCGGCCTTCGACATCGCCTTGCACGACGCCTTTGGACAACTGCTCGGACAGACCGCTTTCGACATCCTGAAGCCCGAGGTGTTTTCCGAAACCCTTGAGCAGTTCCTATCGCCCGCGAACGGCTCGGGCGTGTCGTTCCAGGGACGAACACTCGGCAGCTTCTTGCTCCCGGCCCGGCGCGAATCGCTCGAGGCCTGGCACCTCGTCGGTGGGCTGGACCCGATCGACGCCTCCGAGCTCACTGGCTCCGAACCCCACGACGAGCATCCCGTGCTGCTGGCCGATTGGATTACCCGTGATGCCCTTCAGTGCCTCAAGATCAAGCTGCGTGGCAATGATGCCGACTGGGACTACCAACGGATCGTCCGCGTGGGGCGTCTCGGACTGCCGCTCGGGGTCACCGACCTCACGGCCGACTTCAATTGTACCGTGCGAGATCCGGCCTACGTGTGCGGCATTCTCGACCAACTCGAACGCGACCATCCCGACCTCTTCCAGGCGCTGACCTACGTCGAGCAACCTTTCCCCTACGACCTCGAAGCGCATCCTATTGCCGTGCACGAGGTGAGCCGCCGCAAACCGCTCTTCCTCGACGAAAGTGCCCATGACTGGCGTCTGGTGCGGCTCGGTCGTGAACTCGGCTGGACCGGCGTGGCCCTCAAGACGTGCAAAACCCAAACCGGTGCCCTGCTCTCGGCCGCTTGGGCACAGGCGCATGGAATGCAATTAATGGTCCAAGACCTCACCAATCCTCGCTTGGCACAGATCCCCCACTGCCTCTTGGCGGCGCACCTGCCCACCTTGCGCGGAGTCGAGACCAACGCCATGCAGTTCTACCCGGCGGCGAGCGACCTCGAGGCCACGGTTCATCCAGGCCTCTATCAACGGCGCAACGGCTGCGTGGACCTGTCCACTCTCACCGGGCCCGGCTTCGGCTACGCCGGCGCTGAGACGGTGCGTGCACTGCCGGCGCCCGCTCTGCGTCTGGGATCGTTTTAATGCGAGAGGATGGAGGTTGGCGCGCAATAGGGCGTAACCCAGGCTGTGGCCAGCGTCACGATGCGTCCGGATAGCGATTCTGAGTACCATTGTAACGACTCTTGACAGCGATCGCGTCGCGTGTGACCACGATCGCACAACAGCGTGTAATACCCCTCCCGCAGACACTTCCGATGAGCGTCCACGGGCCGAAATCGGGTTCGCGAACGATTCATTTTCGGTCACCCTCTTCGCTGACAACCCCAGAACCGATGGCGTCCATCTCAAGGTCTTTAGGATCCTTCTTTTGACAAGGTACGACAGTTAATCAAACGATCACTAAAACCATGAAGCCTCTGCCCACTCTCCTCCTGGTTTTTGCAGGCGTCCATGCCTTGATCGCCGACGGTACCATCGAAGGCAAACTTTCGGTGGAGTCGATGAAGCCCTCGCCCTCCCGTCCGGGCTACCTACCCTCGCCAACCAAGCAACCCGTGCTGAAACCCGAGTCCGCACCGGCCATCGTCTACCTCGAGCGGGACGACGGGGTGTATCCTCGCACGAAAACCAACGAAACGGTTCGAATTCGGCAATCCGGCTACCAGTTCCGTCCATCGATGGTGGCTATTCAAACGGGGACCAAGGTGGATTTTCCCAACCTCGACGAAGAATTCCACAACGTTTTCTCCTGCTCCAAGGCCAAACACTTCGACCTCGGGCGATTCCGGAAGGAAGAAGCCAGCCCCGAGGTGCTCTTCAACAAACCGGGCGTGGTGAAGATCTACTGTGAGATCCATCAGCACATGCGCTGCTTTGTGGTGGTGCTCGACACGCCGTGGTTTGTCAAAACGGATGCCGAGGGGAAATTCTCACTGAACAACATCCCGCCTGGCGATTATTCGCTGAAGATCTTCCAACCGTCCGAGCGACTCATCCAACAGCGCGTGACGGTGACGGACGGACAGACGAACACGGTAAACTTGACCCGCTGAACCCGCATGAGTTTCCGAGCGCGGCTTCTGCTCACCCTTCTGGCCGTCGTCATCATGACCACCGGTGCGGCGATGATCATCGCGCAGCGGCAGAACGCGGAAATGGTCCGAGGTGTCGTGGACCAATTGTTCGATGCGCAGATGAGGACCTTCCGTCAGACGCAGGAACTGCCCATAGAGGCCGCCAAAGCCAAGGCATTGATCCTGTCCCAGTCGGTGCGTCTGTTCGCAGCGCTCGAGGAAGGCGATCCCGAGGAAATTTACCACATCACCGACGCGGAACTGCATCTCGAAGGTTCCGACTCGTACCGACTCATCGACGCCGAAGGCAAGCTCATCGCCGGCGGCGACAAGGCGGATCCGAATTCCATTTCCGATCAGGACATCACCCACGACTGGCTACCCCATGGCAACGAAAACTCCAACGTCTCACTGGGATTCGCGGCGACACGGCAAGGCAAAGCCTATCAGTTGATGGCCTGCACCATCCGCAAATTCGACCTGACGGTAGGCACCCTGCTGCTCATCCATCCTCTGGCCAGCGATACGTCCATCGTCGTCGGCGGGAAGCTTCTCGGCACGGGCATTCCCGAGTCGCTCCGGGCTCCGATGCTGACCCAATCGGGCAAAAACGGTCGGTTCATGGCCGATGGCATCGAATACCGCTTCACCCGGTTCACGCTCAACGAAGGATCGCTCTACCCCGCGGCTGACTGGATGTCCGTCTTCTCCATGGCCGAGTTGGCGCGGCAACAGCGGATTTTGACTGGGCGCATCCTACTGACCGGCGCGCTGGCGCTGGTCGTGTCGGCCCTCGTGATCACGGGTCTTTCCCGCCAACTGGCTCAGCCCGTGGCCGATCTGGTGAAGGCGGCAGGACGGGTTCGTTCGGGGGATTATGATGTGCGGCTACCGCCAACACGGACCACCGAAATGACCCAGTTGGGAAGCGCTTTCAACGAAATGGCCGCGGGCCTCGCCTTGCGTGACCGCTATCAATCCGTCCTGCAGAAGTTGACCGACCCGCGCGTCGCGGAAGAACTCGTCGCTGGCCGTGTGAAGCTCGGCGGTGAACTGCGGGAGGTCTCCGTGATCTTCTGCGACATCCGTGGGTACACGGCCCTCAGTGCCGGACGCAATCCCGTCGAGGTCATCCACCTGCTCAACGACCACATGGGTGCCCTAGCCCGGGTGGTGCAGCGCCACCACGGTGTGATCAACCAGTTCGCCGGTGACGCCATCATGATCCTCTTCGGCGCCCCCAAGGGCTACGGCGAAGACGCGGCCGACGCCGTACGATGCGCCTGGGAAATGATGCAAGAGCGCGAGCGTCTCAATCGCGAGGCGGCCGAACCACTGCGCATCGGCATTGGTATCGCCACGGGCGAAATGGTGGCGGGCTGCATCGGAGCTGAAAGCCGCAGTGAGTACACCGTCATCGGCGAAAAGACCAACCTCGCTGCCCGACTGTGCAGTGCTGCCGGCGCCGGCCAGATCATCCTCGATGCGGAGACCCACCGAAAAACCGCCGCAATCGCCGTGTTTGCTCCGCTCGAACCACTCAAATTGAAGGGCTTTGCCCAGCCGGTACCCGCCTTCCGGCTCGCCTCACTCAACAGCTAACGTCCCATGAAACCGTCTCAACGACTCCTCGTCCTCTTGTTCAGCGGAACTGCAGCACTCCGCGGTGGAGGTTTTTTTGACACGCTGGACGACAAAACCCGCTTCGATTCCGATGCGCTAGGACTCCATGCGGACCTGTCCTTCATGACGGACGCCACGCTGTACGTGCCGGAACTCCCCGCCCAAGGATTGCTGACATCGGATGACCACGTTTTCTTCGTGCCGCGCCTGATGACGTTCTTTGACGCGCAAATGGGTGATCGACTCACCTTGCACACCCAGATGCGCGCCGACCGGGGTTTCGACCCGGGTGCGGTGCCCGACGGAGATGTGAGATTGGACGAGTACTACCTCCAAGGACGCATCCTGAGGGACGACGACCTGAACGTGCGTGTGGGCAAGTTCGGCACCGCCTTCGGTTCTTGGGCCAAACGCAGCCTGAGCTGGAACAACCCGTTCGTGACGGCACCGATGGCCTATGAAGACGTTCTCACCGTCAGCGACCGGAAGTTGGCACCTTCGGGGGTTAAATTCGCCCAACGACGGGACTTGCCGGACAACAAAACCAACTGGTTGCCCATCTTGTGGGGACCTGCCTACACCACCGGCCTCTCGGTCTCCGACCGGATCGACTGGGTGGAGTACGCCTTCGAAGTCAAAAACGCGTCCATCTCGTCGTCACCGGAGGTTTGGGATGCCGCTCAGGTGGGTTTTCCCACCAATCCCACCTTCACCGGCCGGGTAGGACTGCGCCCGGCGCCCGAGTGGTCGTTGGGCACCTCAGTCAGTCATGGAACGTACCTCCAAGACAGCACTGCCAGCCTTTTGCCCGTCGGCTCCAGCGTGAACGATTTCACCCAGACCACCTGGGGCATCGATGCGGGTTATGAGCACGGACGATGGCAGATTTGGAGTGAGCTCATCGGCACCCGCTTCGAGGTCCCTTGGGTGGGTGCACTGGAGGCCGTCAGCGGATTCGTTGAAGCGAAATACAAAATCACCGCCGACCTGTGGACGGCGTTCCGGTGGAACCAAGCCGCCTTCGGTGATGTGCCGGGCTTGGATATTTCGTGGGATCGAAACGGCTGGCGGAGTGATATCGCCTTCGGCTGGCGGGTGAGCGAAAACATCCAAACCAAGCTGCAGTACAGCCTGGGCGACAAGAGTGGCCGCGAGCCCGAAGGCAACCACCTGGGCGCCCTGCAGTTGATCATGAAATTCTGAAGTCCTGCACCGCGCTCTCCCGGGCCTGAGCCGGAACGATTCAGTAGGATCGGTCGTGCTGGCTGCGCCTTCTTCCGCTAGAGCTTCGTTGTTCGCTCGATCCGGGTCTCAACCATGGGCCTTCTATCGGCCCGCGCCTCGCTCTCGCCTCGTCTTGCGAAAGAATCCGCCACGCCATCCCTTTCCTCCCAACTGAATCGTTCCGGCTGAGCGGGATTCACCCTAAAAAACCCCATTGTTCCCGGATGGTGGGCGGGGGCACTGTTGCCACTTCTATGATGGAGCAGGTCAACTTAGGTTTGGTGGGTGGCGGAACAGTGGGTGGCGGCGTCTGGCAGGCGCTGCAACGCAACGGCGACCTCATGGCGGCACGGCTGGGCGTGCGCCTGAATGTCGTCCGCATGGCCGTGCGGGATCCGATGCGGACCCGCGGCTTCACCGTGCCCGCGTCGGTGCTGACCGGCGATTGGAGCGAAGTGGTCCACGACCCCAATGTCCAGATTGTGGTGGAATTGATGGGGGGTACGACGATGGCCCGCGAGGTGGTCCGCGCGGCCCTCAAACTGGGCAAGCCCGTGGTCACCGCCAACAAGGCTCTGCTCTCGGCCCATGGCCCCGAGCTCTTCGCCCTGGCCGCCAAGCATCAGACGAACTTGTATTACGAAGCCGCCGTCGCCGGGGGTATTCCCATCATCAAGGCGATCCGGGAATCCTTCGCCGGAAACCGGATCACGCGCATCGCCGGCATCGTCAATGGCACCTGCAACTACATCCTCACCCGGATGAAGCTCGAGGGGGCCGAGTTCTCGGAGGTCTTGGCCGACGCTCAACGCCTGGGCTACGCCGAAGCGGAACCCTCGCTCGATGTCGACGGCCACGACGCCGCTCACAAAATTGGAATCCTCGCTTCTCTAGCGCACGGCTTCTGGGTCAAACCCGGCAGCATCCACACCGAGGGCATCCGCCACATCTCCAAACTCGATATCCAGTTCGCCGGGCAACTCGGCTACACCATCAAACTGCTCGGGATCATCCAACCGGTCGCAGCGACAGCCCCAACCCAGGGAAAGAAGTCCAAGAAGACGGCCGACGACGGACATGCCTCGGCCATCCAAGTATCGGTGTACCCGGCCCTCGTGCCCAACACCCATGTGTTGGCCTCGGTGAACCACGCCTTCAATGCGGTGGCCGTCCGCGGTGACACCGTGGGAGACACCCTGTTCTACGGACGCGGCGCCGGCCAGGACCCCACCGCCAGTTCCGTCTTGGGAGACCTCGCCGATGCGGCCCTCGACTTGCGCGCCGGAAACCATCATCGGGTTCCCCCGTTCGTCAGCCACAATGGCCGGGGCACCGTGGCTTCGATGGACTCCATC
>JARXAF010000038.1 GCA_029865985.1 Verrucomicrobiota bacterium | reverse complement strand
GGCAGACGGCTGGCCGGTCCGACGCCCCACGAGATGGATTCGTCGGTGAAGAGACCCGCTGTGGTGCCGCCGACGTAGAGGGCCGTCATTTCATTGGCAAAGTTGCCGATGGCGATGCCCAGCTTGCCGTCGTCGGTGAAGCGGGCGGCATCGATGCCCATGGCGCCCCGCGTGTTGCCGTAGCTGTCGAAGGCGATGCCCGTTAGGGCCCCGACCTCCTTGAAGTGGCCGTCGCGTTGGTTCTCGAAGACGAAGTTCTGGACCGTATCGTTGGCCACGATGAGGTCGGTGAACCCGTCGGTGTTGAAATCCACGGCCACCACGCCGAGCGACTTGGCCGCGGGCACCCCGGTGGACGGATTGGTCACCTGCACGCCGCCCTCCTTGCTAATGTCGGTGAAACGCCCGCCGCCTTCATTGCGGTAGAGGTGCGGAAACGATCCCTGGAAATTCATGGGCGGCCCGTAGGCTCGGGTTGATCCGTCGATCTTGTAGCCCACCTCGGCGTCGATGGCTCGGGACCATTTCACGTAGCTGGCCACGAACACGTCGAGGTCGCCGTCGTTGTCGAGGTCGAACCAAGTGGCCGCGGTGCTCCACTCGTCCGGACTGCCGCCGACGCCGGCCGCTGCGGTGACGTCCTTGAAGTGTCCGCCGCCCTCATTGTGGAAGAGGTGAGCCCCACCCACGGCGGTGATTAGGACGTCGGGCTTGCCGTCGTTGTCGTAGTCACCCACCGCAGCGCCCATGCCGTAGAACGGTGTCTCGAGGCCGGATCCGGCTGAGATATCGGTGAAGCGGATGGCTCCGCCGGCTGGCGTGTCGTTTCGGTACAGGGCGCAACCGGGAGAGGCCGGCCCCTGAGTATCCCAAGGCCAGCGGTTGCCGTTGACTAGAAGCAGGTCGGCATCGCCATCGCCATCCGCATCGAAGAAGGCCGCGCCGGCCCCCATGGTTTCGGGCAGGAGCTTCTCGCCAGTGGCTCCCGTAAAATGACGAAACTGGAGCCCTGCCACTGCGCTGACCTCGGTGAAGGGTGCTTTTGGTAGGGTGAGTTTCTGTGCGGTTTGAACCGTTTGCGGAGCCGCCAAGGGCGTCACCTGAACCTTCGCCGGGCCCGTGGTTTTCCGCAGGGCGAAGAAAGCGCCGACTCCCACGACTCCGAGTACGATCAAGGCGACGAGGGACCAGCGGAGTCCGGTGCGGATGGCGCGGTCGTCGGACTCCACCCACTCCTCGGGTTCGTTGGGGCGTTGGGGCATAGCGTGACTGTATCAGGGCAGCGGCCGGTGGTCAGCGACTCAGCGGGCGGCGGTGGTCTTGGCCGGCAGCGGGGCCGGGATGGGGCTGGACGTCGATACGCCTCGGGACGGGGACGTACCGATGGAAAGGCTCTGCGGATGCTGTAAGTCGTAGAGCACGATTGCCTGAGTGGCGTGGTCGGCTGCGGGATTGTTGCGTCGGGCGGTGGCCACGGCGCGGTCGCGGGCATTGTCGTCGGGGCGGTAGCGCTCGTGGAGTTTTCGGTGACGTTCGCTGGCGGCCGAGTCGCCGAGCGACCCATGGATGAGACCCAGATTATAGTGCGCGGTGAGATTCTCGGGGTCGATGGTCAGGGTGCGGTCGAAGCGTGTGGCCGCGGCCCGCAAGAACTCTTCCTTTCGAGCCGGATTGGCGCGTTCCATCTTAGCCCGTTCGAAGAGCGTTTGCCCCAATTCATTGATCACCTCGTAATCTCGGCTGAAATCGAAGCCGCGCTTTTCCAGCTCCGGGTACCGGTCTTCGAGAATGCTCGTGAGCTGCTGGATGGATTCGTCGAGGAAGCCGTTCTGCTTGTTCACTAGGCCGTTGAGCCAGGCGATGGTCCAGCGGTTGCCGGGCGGGTCGAAGCGCTTGGCGTCATTGGCGCGTTGCAATGCAGCCACCGCGTCGTCGAGACGACCCTCCTTGAAGAAGACACGCGCCAAGTTCAGCGGGCCGTCGGCACGACCGAGGGATTCCACCCGGTTGAAGGCGCCAGCGGCTTGGATGAGCTCGCCCTTTTCGCTGCCCTTGTCGCCCTTCAGGAAGAGTCCGATGCCGTAGTCATTCCAGCGCTGCCATTCGAGGATCTTGGAGGGGGCGTTGGTCGTCGCGGTCGCTCCATTGGCCCCTCCCTCGATCTCGAACTGGAGCCGGTCTGAGGCCATGACGGTGACCGGCAAGTCGTTGGTCACTAGCAACGGACCGTCCTTCACGTAGTTCGAAGCGTAGGTGTAGTTGAAGTAGATCGTGTCGAACTTCCGGTAGTTGACCTTCACCTCGACCGTCAGCGGCGAACGCTGCTCTTCGGGCACGGTGAGTTTGTAGTGCAGCACGTGCGCCGCACCGGGCGGGATCTGATTGTTGTAGAGCGGGGTAAAAATGTCCTGCGCATTGCGGCGGTCGATGCGGTTGCCGTCCTTGTCGAGCATGTAGACGTTGAGGAAGTGCGACCACGGGTCCACCTCGCCATGACGTCCGGTGGCTCCGGAGCGGCCGACCCTATGGCCTTGCCCATCGGTCACCGACACCTCGGCCCAGATCTCGTTGGAATCGACCGTACCCTGGGTGAGGGGGTGTCCTAGTTTGAGCGTCCGGACCACCGTCTCGATGAGGTAGGTCTTACCGGGCTTGAGACGCGGCAAGGTGGGTCGCAGCGGTGCGACGAGCGGCGAGTCGATGGTGCCGCCCTCCTTGACGCCGAAGAGGTCGACGCGAATGCAGTCTTTCAGGAAGTCCTGCTGGCGACGAATGGCCTCCTTTTGTTCAGGACCGGCGGGCAGCACCTTGGCCGGAATTCCGGTATTGGCTCCCGGGAACGCATGGCTATGCACGGCCAGGAAGTCATTGGTGCCGTATTTCTTGGCCCCGAAATCCGCAGAGGCCTGGAGCGGCATGTGGCATTCGGCGCAATTGGCCTTGGCCTTGTCGGGATAATAGAACGACCGCGCATTCACGCCCGATACGCCCGAGAGCAGGTACGAATCGTAGTGGTTCTGGCCGCGCAGGAACTCCTTGTAGTGGTTCACCGCGTAGGGGATGCCCACCTTGTGGCAGGTGGAGCAAAACTCGGCTGTCTTGTGGAAGGGCTTCAGGAAGGTCTCCTTGTGGAACTGCGGCTTGCCCTTCACCAGCTGCTTGTTGACGAAATAGGCCAGCGAGTTGGTGGGCGCGAAGGCAAAGGGGTAATGCACCGGTTCTTCGATGGTGTAGTTCCCGTTGCCGATGGGGCCCTTGTCGGCGCCTTCCAGGTGCGTGATGGAGTGACACGTCACGCAGGTGATGCCCGCCTGCGAGGTCGGGTGGTTCACCATGTCGAAGTTGGGATCATCGAAGGCCCCGGAGAAGAACGGCACCGGGTCATGGCAGCCGGCGCACCAGCGGGAAGCCTGCACCGATCCGTCGCGTTTTAGGGCCGCCTCACGGGTCTGGCGGATGCTGAACAGGTAGAAGGGGTTGTTGAACGAGCTGAACTTGTGCGCGGAGTGGATGTACGAGTTGAAGACGTCCTTGTGGCACTCCAGACAGTACTCGTTGTTCATCAGCGACTTGGCCGGGATGAACTTGCCGTTGGCCGTCCGGGCACTGCTGGGCATGAAGTACTTCTCGCCCGAAGCCGGCGCCTTGGCCGACCAAATGCGCGGATCGTGCCGGTGGAAGGCCACGAGGATCACCACCGCCGCGGCGACGGCCGTACTCCAGGTGATTCCCATCTTCCAGCGGATGCGCGGCCCGGCCAGCCGGTGCAGCAGATAAAGCCAGACGCAGAGCAACGGCGTGATGATGTGAGCCCAATACGCCACGGACCGACTGCGCTCACTCTTGACCTGAATCCACTCGAGGCCATCGAAGCGCACCAGCACCACGCCCGAGATCAGCACCACCAGACTGATGGCGAAGAGCGCATAGCCGACATACACCGCCTTGCGATTGGGCCGGTTCCAGGTGTTGGCGATGTGGACCCAATTGAAGATCAGGAAGGGCACCACGAAGAGCAGCCCCAGGATGAGGTGGGCCAGGAACTGGATTTGGTAGGCGTAGTTCTGGTAGCTCACCCCGCTGGCCCGGTCTTTCCAGGTCATGAAGGTGACGGTGAGCAAGTACACCGAATTGGCCCCCAAGAGCGCCAAGAGTACCCAAATGGTGTTCAGGACCCAGCGAAGCCGCGGGCCGATGGCGCGGACATAGCGCTTCGGTGCGGCCGGTGGATTGGTTGTCGGGTCGGTTTCTCCCATGAGCGTGATTGCATAAAGAAACTATCAATCGCGGTTTTCCACAACTGGGGGGCGAATTGGACCTGGCCGGGGGCGAAATGCTGCGGGCAGACCTCGGTTACCAAGACTCGTGGCCGGGGTCGGGTCTTTTCTTCCCACACCGAGGTTGATGATTCTCGGTTTTTGCCGGCAGCCTTGACCCATGGCCGATGCTCCGGTGCCCACTCCCGCCGCCCTGTCGAAAGGGCAGATCTTCCTGAGACGCCTCGGAAGCACGCTCTTCCTGTGGTCCATCGTCTTGGCTGCCATTTTTTCGACCGATCCCTTTGTCCGTAGCTATGTGTTCCTGGGATTGATGATTGTCTTGGCGGGGACGGGCTTGGTGGAGTTCTACGGCATGGTCGAGCGGCGCGGGTTCGTGTGCTTCCGGTTCTGGGGTTTGGCCAACGGGCTCCTCCTCATGGCCTCCACTTTCGTGTACCTGACGGTGTACCAGCCCGGGTCGCGGTTCTCGGGTCAGCCCTCGCGCGCGGCCGATTTCGAGTCGGCGGTGCTGGTGCTCTTCGTGCTGGGCTTGTGCTTGCGGGAGTTCGTCTCCAAGAAAAACCAAGGCAACGCCATGACGGCCATTTCCATGACCTTGTTGGGCCTCATGTACGTGCCGTGGCTGCTGAACTTCATCCAGAAGATCAATTTCTTCCCCGGCGTGGATGGGCGCTTCTACGTGCTCTATTTCATCGTGGTGACCAAGTTCAGCGACGTGGGGGCCTACTGCACGGGCTCACTGATTGGCCGACACAAGATGATCCCACGCATCAGCCCCGGGAAAACCTGGGAGGGATTCGCCGGCGCGGTGGTGATTTCGACGGCGTGCTCGTTGGGCTTGGCCGCGCTGTTGGGTGATCGCCTGGCCGGGATGACTCCGGTCCACGCGGTGGTGTTGGGTGTGATCCTGAGCGTCTCAGCCGTGGTCGGTGACCTCATCGAGTCGCTCTTCAAGCGCGAGGCCGGCGTGAAGGATTCCGGGCGATTCTTCCCGGGCATCGGCGGCATCCTCGACCTCCTCGACAGCCTCCTCTTCAACGCT
>JARXAF010000186.1 GCA_029865985.1 Verrucomicrobiota bacterium | reverse complement strand
TCGTTAACCAAATCTTCCAGCACCACCGCTCACACTTCGGCCCAAAACGCCTCGACGGCGCACGCCCCATCCGCGGCGTCCCACTCCCACACCTCAAAACCCTCCGCGACCTCCGCGTCAACGCCATCGGGTAGGGAAGCGGCAATGTTTGGAGTGCCTCGCCTTGTACTCGCAATTTCGGTCAGCCATTCATCCCGTCAGCCAAGAAATGTCAAATGAGGTAAAAAACACCAATGCCTCAAGATGGACTTTGAGATAACGTGTTCCCGTGAGCGATGCCTTTGTCCGACAGCGTGAGATGGTTCGGCAGTACCCTGAAAATGAACTGGCGCGGTTCAGTCTTGGGCGCGCGCTGTTTGATGCCGGCGACTTTTCGGGGGCCCGCGAACATCTGGAAGTGGCGCTTCAGCGAAAGCCCGATTGGATGGTAGTTCAAATCCTTTTGGGTAAATGCGACCTAGCCCAAGGGTCCGCTGCTGCTGCCAAAAACGCTTTTGAACAGGCTCTTCATTTGGCTCGTGTGCAACACCACGAAGGCCCGGAAGCCGAATTGCTCGAACTGCTTTCGGAATTGAACACCAGCGGTGGCGATCTACTCTGAAGTCAGGTCTCCCCTGCCAATTAACACTGTGAGAATTTCCAAATTCCGCCCACTGCGGACCTTCGGTTTCACCCTGATCGAGTTGCTTGTTGTGATCGCCATCATCGCGATCCTGGCCGGCATGCTCTTGCCGGCATTGGCCAAGGCGCGCCAAAAGGCCACCGGCATCGCCTGCATCAACAACGAGAAGCAGTTGATGGTGGCTTCGATGCTCTATGTCGGAGAAAATCGGGATTATTTCCCGCCCAACGGAGCGGGAGATCCGACAGTAAACCTCACGAACCCTCCGGCCAATTACGTGCCCAAATACTGGGTGGAGGGACGCGATGGTAACAATCTGGTGGATGCATCCGCATCGAGCATGATCAACCCGCGGGTTTCGCTGCTGGCGACCTACCTGCCAGCGTTGGGTTCATTCAAGTGTCCGGGCGACCGATACACGGAAATCGTCAACGGGCGCAAGCAGACCAACCCTCGGACCTACGGTCAAAACGCCTGGGTCAATTGGTCTGATAATGCTCCTTACACCACCGGTTCCCTCGGCGATGACCGCACCTACCGCAATTTCCGGAAAACCTCGGACTTGGTTTCGGGCGCAGATGTTTTCGTTCATGGTGAAATTCACCCGAAGGGCATTTGCCGGCCATTTCTTGGAGTGAACATGGCAAACACCACCAGTGGTGCCTACCACGTCCTTGGCAATTACCACGGGCGCAATTCCAATTTTTCGTTCGCGGATGGCCACGCGGAATCGCATCGATGGGTGAATGGCACATTCAATAATCCAACCTCGAATGTGGACCACCACAGTGTCCACGGAAGCGGTTACCCCGGAACATCCAGTCGGCCCGATCTGACTTGGCTCAACGAGCACACCACGGTGCGCCGCTGAAGTGCTGGAGGTGTCTCCATCTGGAATGAAACCGATTGCCGATTGCCGGCTCTACACCTTCGTCGATGCCGCCTATTTGAACGGCCGGGATCCAGCCGCGGTGGCAGCTGCTTTGTGTGAGGGCGGTTCCGACTTGGTTCAACTGAGAGCGAAGGGTCTTCCCGAATCTGAAGTGCTCCGGTTGGCTCGAGTGATCGCTCCGGTGTTGCGTGAGGCTCAGGTGGGATTGGTGATCAATGACCATCCAGACATCGCTCTGGAAGTCGGTGCTCCGTGGGTTCACCTCGGACAAGAAGACTTCTTTGATTCGGGTCATCGTCAGGTGAGCGAACTGCCGTGCAAGAAGGCTGGCTGCCGAGTCGGTTTGTCCACGCACGCTCCCGATCAATGCGCCCGCGCAGTTGCCGCCGGAGCCGATTACGTGGCGATTGGTCCGGTATTCGCCACAGGCACCAAACCGACGGCTCGGCCTGTGACTCTCGACTACGTTGAATGGGCTTCCAAGAATGTCTCGATTCCGTGGTTTGCGATCGGTGGCATCCATTTGGGTACCGTCGACGCCGTGGTCACGGCCGGAGCCCGATCCATTTGCGTGGTCAGTGCCATATTGAATGCGCAGGACATCGCGGCCGCTTGCCGGGAATTTCGAAATCGCTTGCCGGCCTGAGCGATCGACCCGCGAAGCAGGCCGATGGACTTGGCCGCTTCTTTCGCGGCGGTGGCGATGGATTCCTCGTCGGCATTTTTGCAGCGACGCCTTTCTGCTCCCTTCGCCTGCGGGCTTGGTTCACCTTCGGGCGCATGAATCTCTTCGATCTTTCCGGCGAGGTGGCAGTGGTGATCGGTGCAACTGGCGCTCTCGGTGGGGCCATGGCTCACGCTTTGGGCAAAGCAGGTGCGGCTGTGGCGGTGGTGGGCCGCAATGCCGAGCGGGGACAGGCCTGCGTGCAATCGTTGCAGCAGCAAGGGACTCGTGCCGCCTTTTTTGCTGCCGATGCCATGAGCCGCGATGATCTCCGCCGTGTCGAGTCCGAGGTGGAGCGACAGTTGGGAGTGCCCACCGTTTTGGTCAATGCAGCCGGCGGCAATGACCCGAAAGCCACTGTCACAGCGGACTTGCCGTTCGAGGCGATTGGGTTGGACGCCTGGCGGGGGAATTTCGACCTCAATCTCGTGGGTGGAGTTTTGTTGCCGTGTCAGACCTTTGGTCCGGGTTTCTGTGCCCGTCGCCGTGGCACCGTGATCAACGTGGCCAGCGTCTCGGCCCATATCCCCTTGTCTCGGGTGGTCAGTTATTCGGCGGCCAAGGCGGCCGTGCTGAGCCTGACCCAATTTCTGGCACGTGAATGGGCGCCGAGTGGAGTGAGGGTCAATTCCATCACACCGGGCTTCTTTCCGGCTGAGCAGAATCGCCGGCTTCTCTTCAATGAAGATGGCAGTCCGACTGCTCGCGCCCAAGCGATCCTCAGCCACACGCCGATGGCCCGGTTCGGTGTCGCCGAAGAGTTGGGCGGAGCAGCGGTGTTCTTGGCCAGCCCTCGTGCCGCCGGATTTGTCACGGGGACCGACCTCCGGGTGGACGGTGGTTTCCTCAGCCAGACGCTGTGAAGCCGGCGGATCCATCGACCCGGCCGACCACCATTCAGCGATGGATTCACGGCCGGTGTGAAACTCCCTCAGTGGATGCCGTTGCCACCGAGGAGCCACTGGAAATTCGGGTCGATACTCGCAGTGTGAGCGTGACCCTGAGGACTCCGGGTCATGACGACGAACTGGCGGTGGGTTTTCTGGTCAGTGAGGGACTGCTGCAGTCTCCGTCGGACCTCCAGGCGGTTCGCCCCTATCCCCGGAATGAATCCGGCAATGTCGTAGATGTGTTTCTGGGCGAGGGTGTGCATTGCGATTTTGCCTCGCTGACTCGTCATGTCTTCGCGTCTTCGAGTTGTGGGCTTTGTGGCACCGCCAGCATTGACGCTCTGCGGCGCCGGTTTCCTTCGGCGACCGATGATTTCCAGATCACACCGGAAACCTTGTTGTCGTTGCCGGAGCAACTTCGCTCTGCCCAGGCAGGATTCTCGGTTTCGGGCGGTCTCCATGCAGCGGCGTTGTTTAGCCCCGAAGGACGGTTATGGGTGCTGCGCGAGGATGTCGGTCGGCACAACGCGGTGGACAAGGTCATCGGCCGCCGTTTCCTGGACGGGGCGTTTCCCATCGGGCCCTCGGTGTTGATGGTCAGTGGTCGGGTGTCTTTTGAGATTGTCCAAAAAGCCTTGGCGGCGGGAATCGCCTGCGTGGCGGCGGTTTCAGCTCCGTCGAGTCTGGCGGTCGAGTTTGCCAACCAATCCGGGCAGACCTTGGTCGGGTTCCTGCGCGATGGACGTTTCAACATCTATGCGGGTGCTCAACGGGTCGCTTTGGCTTCCGGAGCAACAGATCAATAAAACGCTCTTGTCCGGCGGGGCTTTGGTCTATTGTGACCTCATGCGCAAGCGCCGGGAGGCCCGTGAACGAGCGGTGCAGTTTCTCTTTCAGCACGATCTGAATCCGCCGGAGGATTTGGGGGCTGCTCTGAACCAATTCTGGGATGCCCAGAGGATGAGCGATCTTCTGGAGTCGCATGGTCCAACGTGGGGCGAACGGGTTGAGTTGCCGCCACCCAATGCCGAAGAAAGTGCCACGCGACTTTTCGCCGATCGACTGGTTCGAGGGGTGCTTGAGAATCGGGAGCAATTGGACGATATCATCCGCAAGCACGCCAAGAATTGGGATTTGCACCGCATGGCTGCCGTTGATCGCAATGTCATGCGACTGGCCATCCACGAGATGCTGCACCGCGATGATATTCCGCCGGTGGTCAGCATCAACGAAGCGGTTGATGTGGCGAAGAAGTTCTCCACCGCCGACAGCGGCAAGTTCGTCAACGGCATCCTCGACAAGGTGAAAGCCGATTTGCTCCGACCGGCGCGGACCGCCAAGGAAACCACCGCCTAGGCCCTTTTGTGAAACTCGCCGACCTGCACTTGCACACCCATTTTTCCGACGGGACCTATTCCCCGGAAGAACTGGCCTCGCATGCACGTGCTCAAGGGTTGGATGCTGTTGCCTTGACCGACCATGACAGTGTGGAGGGATGCGAACGGATGGGGACGGCGTGTGAGAAGGAAGGCCTCGAGTTCATCCCGGGTGCAGAATTGACGGCCGAAGTGACCGGTCAGGAGGTTCACATTCTGGGCTATTGGATGGACTTGTCGTCCGAACGACTCCGTTCGGAATTGCAGCGCTTTCAGGGGGTCCGTCAACGCCGAGTGCGCGAGATGGTGACCCAACTCAATGGCAGTGGCGTCGGGATCAGCGAGTCGTTGGTGCTGTCGTTGGCCCAATGTGAGGCGCCGGGTCGGTTGCACGTCGCCCGGGCTCTCGTGCAACAAGGCTTCGCACGCGACCACGACCAAGCCTTCGACAAGTTCCTGAAGCGGGGGCGTCCCGGGTTTGTTCCGAAGGCTCGCATGAACGCGCAAGATGCCGTCGGGCTCATTCGGGAGGCGGGGGGTGTGGCGGTGTTGGCCCATCCAGGCCTTTACCGCAATGACAGCCTCATCGGAAAACTCAAAGACGCGGGCATCGACGGTTTGGAGTGCTGGCACACGCGGCATTCTCCCGAGGCCAGTGAGAACTATTCCCGAAAAGCGGCCGATCTAGACCTGGTCGCCACGGGCGGCAGCGATTGTCACGGCATGGCCAAGGGACAGCCCCTCATCGGCCGGGTGAAGCTGCCGTATCCTCAGGTGGAAGCGCTGAGGGCCCGCCGTTCTTCAAAAGCCTCCTAGCGAACACGGACCGATTTCATGGGATTCTTCGACAAGCTCAAGTCCGCCTTTACCAAGACAGCCACGTCGCTGGCTCACGAAATCCAGCGGATCGTCACCCGTTCTCCAAAGCTCACGGCGCAAAGCGTCGAGGAACTCGAGGCGGCCTTGTTGGCAGCCGATCTGGGGCTGCCCATGACGCAGCAGATCCTGGCGGCGGTCCGCAAGGCCTTTGAGACCCAGGGCAAGTCCGGCTTGGACTTTGTGGACATCGCCATCGCCGAGGTGGAGCGGAGTCTGGGTGGCATGAATTCGGCCCTGACCGCCCGGACGGACGGTGTGACGGTGGTTTCAATGGTCGGAGTCAATGGAACCGGCAAGACGACCACCTGCGCCAAGCTCGCCAAGCGCATGGTCGAACGCGGGGAACCGGCCCTCTTGGCGGCCTGTGATACTTTTCGTGCCGCGGCCATCGAGCAGCTCCAGTTGTGGGGCAGCCGACTGGAAGTGCCTGTCATCGCTGGTGCTTATCAGGCCGATCCTGCGGCCGTCGCCCATGACGCGGTGGTGGCGGCTCAGGCCCGCAATGCGCGCTGGCTGTTCATCGACACGGCTGGCCGATTGCATACCAAGCACAACCTGATGCAGGAGTTGCAGAAGGTGCATCGTGTGGTGGACCGCAAATTTCCTGGAGCCCCGCATGAGGTGCTGCTGGTGCTCGATGGCTCCACGGGCATGAATGCCATGGTTCAGGCGCGCGAGTTCCACAAGGCGGTGAAACTGACAGGCCTGGTCATCACCAAGCTCGATGGCACCAGTAAGGGCGGGGCAGTGGTGGCCATCCAACGCGAGTTGGGCATCCCGGTGAAGTTCATCGGCGTGGGTGAACAGGCCGACGACCTCCAGGCCTTCAATGCCCGCGAGTTCGCCGAGGCCTTGTTCTCGGCGAAGGCTTGAACCCTTCAACCGGTGGCCGCATGACCCTCGACGAGCGATTCATGGCCGAGGCGCTGAAGCTTGCGAAACGGGCCTACGGACAGACGTCTCCCAATCCCCTGGTCGGAGCCATACTGGTGCGAGACGGCGAAGTGATCGGGCGTGGTTGGCACCACAAGGCGGGTGCGCCCCACGCTGAGGTCGAAGCCTTGGCCGATGCGGACCGACGTCGGCACGCGGTCGTCGGCGCGACGATTTATGTGACCCTGGAACCGTGCTGCACTTATGGGCGCACGCCCCCTTGCACCGAGGCCTTGATGCGGGCGGGAGTGTCCCGCGTGGTGGTGGCCGCGGTTGATCCCAACCCGCGCCACGCCGGCCAGGGTCTGGAATTGTTGCGGCAGGCGGGGATCATGGTTGATTCCGGGGTGCTGGCCGCGGAATCCCAGCGCCTCAACGAAGCCTTCAACCACTGGATCGTACACCGGACTCCCTGGGTGACGGCCAAGTCGGCGATGACGCTCGATGGCAAGATCGCCACCGCTTCGGGCGAGTCGAAGTGGATCACCGGCCCGGCATCACGTGCGCACGCCCACCGACTGCGTTTGGGTGCGGACGCGGTCTTGGTCGGCGTGGAGACGGTCCTGGCCGACGACCCGAGTTTGAATCTTCGGACACAACCGGGCTTTCGAGTGCCGGCCGCGGTTCCCCCGAAGCGGCGGATCGTCCTCGATACCCGCGCACGAACCCCTTTGGGGTGCCGGTTGGTCTCCGATGAGGGGCGCTCCAACACGATCGTAGTGGTCGGTGAATCGGCTGCCCGTAAAGCCGTCGAAGCCTTACGGACGCGGGTGACCGTGCTGCAGGCACCGGAGCGAGAAGGAAGGATCGATCTCGCATGGCTCATGCCCGAGTTGGGTCGCCGGGGAGTCTTGCATTTGCTGGTGGAAGGCGGTGGGACGGTTTTGGCCGGTTTTTTCGAGGCCAGTCTCGTGCATCGAACCGCGTTTTTCTACGCGCCGCTCATCTTGGGCGGCGAGGATTCCCGACGGTCGGTGGCCGGTCATGGATTTCGCTCGTTGGCTGAAGCTCCTCGTCTCACCGATGTGGAATCACGGCGGTTGGGTGAGGATTTGTTCATCACGGCGCGGGTGGTTCGACCCACTTCGGGCTGAGGCTGTAGGATTCCGTTGGACGGCGGGGGCTTGCGATGCGGAAGGTTGTGCAGGACAAGCGGTGGGTGAAGAACTATTCGGGCCTTCTCGAAGGAGGGCAGGTGATGTGTATCGGCCCATGGTATTGTTCCGGCTAAGGACAAGACATGTTCACTGGATTGGTGGAAGAGACAGGAACCGTGCACCGGATCGAACCCGGGGCTTCTTCGGTCCGTCTGTGGGTGGAGGCCCGGGTCACGGCCAAGGGTGCCCGATTAGGCGATAGCATTGCCGTCAATGGCAGCTGTCTCACCGTGGTGGCTCGCCGAGCGACCCGAACCGGAGGACGAGCCGTGACCCGCCTTGCCTTTGATTTGCTTCAGGAAACCTGGGATCGCACGAATTTGTCGGCGGTGAAGCCCGGGTCGGCGGTCAATCTCGAGCGGTCTCTGGCTGCTGGAGACCGTCTTGGTGGACATTTTGTCACCGGTCACATCGATGGCACCGGAAAGATCCGCACCTGGGAGCGCCGAGGGCGCGACCACATTCTGGAGATTACGGCCCCGGCGGCCATTTGCCGGTACATTGTCTTCAAGGGATCAGTGGCCGTGGACGGCATCAGCCTGACCGTGGCCGATGTGTTTCGGGGCGGATTTCGTATTTGGATTATCCCGCACACCTTCGAGGTTACGGCCTTGCGGGAGCGTCAGGTCGGCGACGTGGTAAATTTGGAGGCCGACATGCTTGGCAAATACGTTGAGCGCTTCGTTCGGGCCCGCCGATGAAGAGTCTCTTGCGTCCAAAGGCGTTGCGCCGCGGCGAAGTCATCGGTTTGGTGGCGCCGGCCGGTGCCCTCTGGCGGCCCGATCGCGTCGAAGGATGCATCCGCTATCTGGAGGGGCAGGGCTATCGCGTGGAGGTCGGGGCCCATGCTCTCGGCAATGACGGTGCGTTTTCTGGCACCGATGACGAACGATTGTGCGATCTCAACGGCATGCTCCGGGATCCGCGGATCCGGGCCATTCTGGCCCTGCGAGGAGGCTACGGAACACCACGCTTGCTTGACCGGATCGACTATGCGGCCGTGCGTCGGGATCCGAAGATCGTAGTGGGCTACAGCGACATCACAGCGTTGCAAATGGCGCTGTATCGCAAAACCGGGCTGGTGAGTTTTTCAGGGCCGCTGGGAGCGGTCGAATTCGCCTCGGCTCCGGATCCGGTGACCGAGGAGAGCTTCTGGCGCTTGGTGACTTCGAGGCGCACGCGAGGGCGACTGCCGCTGCCCGACGACGAACCGCTGGTGACCCGCCAGAAAGGACTCGGCGAGGGGCCGTTGCTCGGAGGGTGCCTCTCACTTGTGGTGGCCCTGCTGGGTACCCCTTTTTCTCCGGATTATCGCGGGGCGGTCGTGGCGTTGGAAGATGTGCATGAGCAGTTCCATCGAATCGACCGCATGATGACGCAGTTGCGCTTGGCGGGTGTGCTGGGCCGAGCCACCGGATTGTTGCTGGGCCGATTCACGCACACGACGGCAGCCGATCCGGCCCATCCTTTCCATGATTTGGAGGCGGTGTGGCGATCGGTGCTCCAAGGGGTCCAGGCTCCGATTCTGGAGGGGTTTCCCTATGGGCATGTGCCGCGGAAGGTGACCTTGCCCTGGGGGATTCCGGTTCGCGTGGATGGCAAGAAACAGGCGGTCTCCTTGCTCGAATCCGCTGTGGTTTAGCCAACAATCCGACGGCATCGTGACGGTTGAGTCGGCGGTGGCTTGGGATGCCAATGGATCACCACCCGCGTCTGCATGCAGCGGAGCAGGGCGGTGGAACAATGAGGGCGGGCAATAAAAAAGCGCGACCCTCTTGCGAAGGCCGCGCTTTGGAAGTTTCCCAGTGGAAACGGTCTGGACTTAGTAGTCCATGCCGCCGCCGCCGTGGTGAGGATCAGCCGCCGGCTTTTCCTTCTTCTCCGGGATCTCGGTGATCACGGCTTCGGTCGTGAGCAGCAGGCCCGCGATGGAGGCGGCGTTCTGCAGGGCGGAACGGGTCACCTTCTTCGGATCGACGACGCCGGCCTTGACCAGGTCTTCGTATTCGCCGGTGGCGACGTTGTAGCCTTCATTGCCCTTGCGGCGCTTGACTTCCTGAACGATCAGGCCGCCTTCGACGCCAGCGTTGCGAGCCAGCTCGCGGAGCGGGGCCTCGATGGCGCGGCGAACGATGTCCACGCCGATTTGCTCGTCGACAATGCTCAGCTTGAGGGCCTCGATGGCCGGGAGGGTGCGGATGAGGGCCACGCCGCCGCCGGCGACGATGCCTTCTTCGACGGCTGCGCGGGTCGCGTGCAATGCGTCCTCAACGCGGGCCTTCTTCTCCTTCATCTCGGTCTCGGTTGCGGCACCCACGTGGATGACGGCAACGCCGCCAGCCAGCTTGGCGAGGCGCTCTTGGAGCTTCTCGCGGTCGTAGTCGCTGGTGGTCTCTTCGATCTGGCGGCGGATCTGGTTGACCCGGCCCTGGATCTCGGAGTTCTTGCCATGACCTTCGATGATGGTGGTGTTTTCCTTCTCGACCAACACGCTCTTGGCGCGGCCCAGGTCGGCCAGCTCGAGGCTGTCCAGCTTGATGCCGAGGTCTTCGGTGATCAAACGACCACCGGTGAGGATGGCGATGTCTTCCATCATGGCCTTGCGGCGGTCACCGAAGCCCGGAGCCTTGACGGCGCAGACGTTGATGGTGCCACGGAGCTTGTTGACCACGAGGGTGGCCAGAGCTTCGCCTTCGACCTCTTCGGAGACGATCAACAGCGGCTTGCCGGTCTTGGCCACCTTCTCGAGGATCGGGAGCAGGTCCTTGAGGGAGCTGATCTTCTTCTCGTAGAGGAGGATATAGGCGTCGTCCTGCTTAACCTCGAGAGTCTCGGCGTTGGTGACGAAGTAGGGGGAGAGGTAGCCCTTGTCGAACTGCATGCCTTCGACGACGTCGAGGGTGGTCTCGATGGACTTGGCCTCTTCGACGGTGATGGTGCCGTCCTTGCCGACCTTGTCCATGGCTTCGGCGATGATATCACCGATCGCGGTGTCCCAGTTGGCGGAGACGGTGGCGACCTGCTTGATCTCTTCCTTGTCCTTGACCTTCTTGGCGATCTTGGCCAGCTGCTCGGCAGCGGCTTCGACGGCCTTCTGGATGCCGCGTTGCAGCGACACCGGGTTGGCACCGGCGGTCACGTGCTTGAGACCTTCGCGGTAGATGGCCTCGGCCAACACCGTGGCGGTGGTGGTGCCGTCACCAGCGATGTCGCTGGTCTTGCTGGCGACCTCGCGGACCAGCTGGGCACCGATGTTCTGATAGGGATTCGAGAGCTCGATCTCCTTGGCGACGGTCACGCCGTCCTTGGTGATCGTCGGGGAACCGAACTTTTTGTCGATGACCACGTTGCGGCCCTTGGGACCGAGGGTCGCCTTGACCGCCTTGGCCAAGATTTCGACGCCCTTCAGGATCTCCTGACGGGCTGCTTCGTCGAACAGAAGTTGTTTTGCTGCCATGTTCTAAGGTGTGTTGTGGATGTTGTTGTTGAAAGTGTGAATCAGCTGATTGGGGATTAGCCGAGTAGGAATTAGCCGACGATTGCGATCAGGTCGTCGGAGCTGAAGATCTTGTATTCCTTGCCGTCGATCTTGACCTCGGTGCCGCCGTACTTGGAGACCAGCACGCGGTCGCCGACCTTGACCTCGAAGGCAACCTTCTTGCCGTCGTCACCGGTCTTCCCGGTTCCAAGTGCCTTCACGACGCCCTCGGAGGGCTTTTCCTTGGCGGAGTCAGGGATGATGATGCCTCCCTTTTTGACTTCCTTCTCCTCGCCGATTTCCACGAGGACGCGATCGCCCAGGGGTTTAACGTTCAGTGCCATATGATGGTTACTAGTGTTTTGTTGTGTATTTGCGGATGAAGCCCGCCGCTTGCGCGGGTGGGCAAAAGGGGTGTGGATGTAATCAGGCCTTCTTCTTCTCGTCTACCACCTCGGCATCGATGATGGGACCCTGATCGTCGGATTTGGACGACCCGGATTTGGTGTCGGCACCGCCGGACGCACCGCCGGAAGCCTGCTCGGCACCCGCGGCGCCCGGCTCCTTTTGGTACATGCCTGCGCTGGCGGTCTGGAGTGATTCGTTGAGCTTGTCGAGAGCCGAGCGGATGGCGGCCGAGTCGCTGCCTTTGAGGCTGTCTTTGACGGCGGCCACTGATGACTCGATGCCCGACTTGGCATCACCGAGCTTGTCACCGTTGTCTTTCACGAACTTCTCGGAACGGTAAACGGCGTTGTCGGCCTCGTTGCGCAACTCGACCTCTTCGCGTCGTGTCTTGTCTTCTTCGGCGTGGGACTCGGCATCGCGACGCATCTTTTCGACCTCGTCCTTGGAGAGGCCGCTGGAAGCAGTGATGACGATGTTTTGGCTCTTGCCGGTGCCGAGGTCTTTGGCGCTGACATTCAGGATGCCGTTGGCATCGATGTCGAAGGTGACTTCGATCTGAGGGACGCCACGGGCGGCCGGTGGGATGTCGGCCAACTGGAATTTGCCGAGCGACTTGTTGTCGCGGGAGAATTGGCGTTCACCTTGCAGCACGTGGATTTCCACGCCTGGTTGATTATCGCTGGCCGTCGAGAAGATCTCGGACTTGCGGCTCGGGATGGTGGTGTTGCGGTCGATGAGCTTGGTGAATACGCCGCCGAGTGTCTCGATGCCGAGGGACAGCGGGGTGACGTCGAGCAGTAGTACGCCCTTGACCTCGCCCTTGAGAACACCGCCCTGAATGCCCGCGCCAATGGCGACGACCTCGTCAGGATTGACGCCCTGATGGGGCGGTTTGCTGACCAAGCCGCGGGCCGTCTCGACAACGCGGGGCATGCGGGTCATGCCGCCCACGAGCACGAGTTCGTCGATCGTTTCGGCGGAAATGCCGGCGTCGCGCAAACAGGCCTTGGTCGGAGTGATCGTGCGCTCGAAGAGAGTGTCGCAGAGTTGCTCCATCTTGGCGCGGGATAACTTGAGCGCGATGTGCTTCGGGCCCGAGGCGTCGGCGGTGATGAAGGGCAGGTTGATCTCGTACTGCTGGGACGAAGAGAGCGCGATCTTGGCCTTTTCCGCTTCTTCCTTAATGCGCTGGAGCGCATCGGCTTGCTTGCGGAGGTCAAGCCCTTGGTCCTTTTGGAACTCGGCGAGGATCCAGTCGATGATGGCGTTGTCCCAGTCGTCGCCGCCCAGGTGGGTGTCGCCATTGGTGGCCTTGACTTCGAAGACGCCGTCACCGATCTCGAGCACGGAGATGTCGAAGGTGCCGCCGCCGAGGTCATACACTGCGACTTTTTCATCCGACTTGCTGTCCAACCCATAAGCGAGGGCGGCGGCGGTCGGCTCATTGATGATGCGGCGCACGTTCAGTCCTGCGATCTCGCCAGCCGCTTTTGTAGCGTTGCGCTGGCTGTCATTGAAATAAGCGGGCACCGTGATGACGGCCTCGGTGATCTTTTCGCCGAGACGGGCTTCAGCATCAGCCTTCAGCTTGGCCAAAATCATGGCGCTGACTTCCTGCGGGCTGTAGGTCCTTGTTTCGCCGCCGACTTCCACCTGCACATGCGCGTCGCCATTGGCGGCGGCGACCACTTTGTAGGGTGTGTTTTTGTCCACTGCGCTCAGCTCTGCGAACTTGCGACCCATCAGACGCTTCACGGAGAAGACGGTGTTCGTTGGGTTGGTGACAGCTTGACGCTTGGCAGCTTGGCCCACGAGACGTTCGCCGCTTTTGGTGAATGCGACGACTGAAGGCGTGGTGCGCGCGCCTTCGGAGTTTTCCAGCACCATCGGTTTGCCGGCGTCCAGGACGGCCATGCAGGAATTGGTGGTGCCGAGGTCAATGCCAAGGATTTTGCTCATAAATTAAAGGGGAAAGGTTGACCATTTACGAGGGCACAGAGCGTGCCAGCGTGCCCTAAAGACGCTGGAAGCCTTATTGCATGGACTTTCCAGCGTGCATGGCCGGACGATGGTTGGCGTCCGGTGTGTCCGTTTTAAGCGCCATTGTGGCGCTACTGGGCGCGAGAAGGTGCCGGGATGGCGCGGAGTAACCTAGGGAGTGGCGGTTGCAAACCGCCGCGTCTTGGCTGCTAGGGCGCGCCGAGCACCACGCGCCCTGACAGCAGGGCCGAAGTCGTGGGATTCGGAAGCTCAGGCAGTTGGAATTGACCGATGCCTTGGTTCACATGTGGCAGCAGCACGCCGAGGAAGGTGATCTTGCGCACGTTCGCGGGCACCGCGTCGGGGATCGTGAACCCACCGCTGAAGGTGCCCAGGGTGAGGTCGATGTTCAAGGTCACGGCGTTGGGATTGGCCAACGAAATGGCGGGCAGGTTGGTCGCGGGCAAGGAGAGAGCCTGTGTAATCGCCGAGGTCAGGCCGCCCATGGTGAATTCAAGTTCCGCAGGGCTGGTCGTAAGACCGAGAACGTTCTTTGGAGCTGTGGGCTTCTTGTATATAGCACCATCGGCTTCCAGGCTGTGCAAGGCAAAGCCGGTCTTGTAGCTTCGCGAGGTGCTGTTGCCGGGCTTGTTGAGCTTCAGCCAGTCGAAGCTTTGCTCAGTGATGACTTGGGCGCCGCTGATGGTGAGCCAGCCCTGCGCCGAGCCACTGCCTGCGGCGTAAAGCGATTGGTGCAAAGGCACGCTGCCATCGCTGGCGAGACCGCTCACGACGGTGAAAACCACGCCGTTAGCATTGTTATCACCCAGGCGGCCAACCCATGTGGCGGTGCCATTCGTCACAACGGTCAGGCTGCCAAAACCACTGCCCTGGGGCAGGGCTGGATCGGTGCTGTCGGCCAAGGTGGAGCTGAAGCCGAGGTTGTAGCGACCTTGCGTCGCCAGCAGGACGGGGACCGCTCGCTTGGCTGAGACGGCAGCACCGCTGACACCGCCCGTGATGACCCCGGTTGCTTCGGTAAGCGTGAAGCTGGCCGTGATGGCGGGTGTGCCGTTGATGGCGGTCGGGGTAATGGTGCGCGTTGTATTGGGTAGGTCGCTGAGCTTGGAGAGGAAGCTGTAGCTGCGGCCTTGGTGAATGATGCTACCAGTCACCGCGCCAGTGCTGCTGATCGTGAGGCTGACGCGGCCGCCGAGTTGATCGTTGCTGGCAGCGCGGGCGATCAGGCCCTGGAAGCTGCCCACCGTCTCTAGCTCCAGCGCATACACGGTGACCGGCACCGGCAGGGGCGCGCTCGTCCCCGCCGCATTGCTGGCGGTGAAGATGATGTTGTAAGTGCCGTCATTGATCGGACGGCCTGTGAGCTTCCCATTGGTCTTGTTGATTGCGATCCCCTCGGGCAAGTTCGCGGCAAAGTAACTCGTTGCTCTCGGTGCACTCACTTCTTGGCCTATCACCAGGAATCCATTCGTCGTCCACGGTCCCAACGTCGGCGGCGTGATCACCGGCCGCATCAAGACTGAGACCGCGAAGGTGCCGCTGTTCTTGGGTGCCAGCGCCCCCATGGTGACCACGCATTTATAGGCACCATCATCGGCATTCGTGGCCTGGGTGATCACGAGCTTGGCCGTGGTGGCACCGCTGATCCGGGAATCGTTTGCCACATCCACACTGTCTTTTTGCCACTGAAAGCTCAGGGCTCCGGCGGGGGCTGCATTGGCAAGCGTTAGCGTGATTGTCGCACCCTGATTGGCGGCGACAGTCGTGTTGGCCACGCCGATCACGCCTAGCTTGGCGGCATCCGACAGCACCGTGTCGGGTGCCTTGGTCACCCGCACGGCATAGGAGCCTCCGTGGGTGAGGGCGACCTTAGGAATGGTGTAGGTCGCCTGCGGGCCGAGGGCTGTCCCCGCACTGTTCTTCAGCCAGGCGTAGGTCACGGGCGTGCCCGAAAGCGTGCCCGAGGATTGCACGTTAAAGCTGGCTGCGTCGCCAATGCCGACCAACAGGTCATCCGGTTGATCCAGGATTTTCGGGTGCGGACCTGTGCGGAATGTGAAGTCACCGCCCTCCGCCGTGCCACCACCATTGGTGGCGACGATGCGGTAATGATAATCCGTGTCCGGCAGCAGGCCCGTCGCCACCGCGCTCCTGGGCACAGCCACGCTGCCGGCCGTCAACGCACCCGCAGTGAGTGGCACCTTGCTGCCGTAGTTCGGGTTGGAGGTCGGCCCATATTCAAACCAAAAAGTGCCTGCTGTGCCCTGGGTATTCACTGTGCCATTGAGCGTGGCGCTGGTGCCCCGGATGTTGGTGGGAGCGTCGGTGCTCACGATCGCCTTTGGCGGCAGCACGCCGCTCAACTTGAAGATCGTGCCTGCACCATTGGCGCCGCTGGCGGATGTGGTGCCATAGAAATTCCCTTCGTTGTCCTGGACCAAGGCACCGCGAGGGTCGCTTCCTTGGTTGATCGCGCCATTGCCGGTGAACTCGATCAGCGTTGTGAACGCCCCAGCGCTGCTGACCCTGAAAAGGGTGCCACGGTCGCTGGTGCCGCCCTTGCGCGTGACACCGTAGAACAGCCCATCGGTGCCTTGAACCAGGGGGGTGTCGCAGACCGAACCTTTGGCGGCACCACTGGTGCCAGTAAAGCTGACCAATAGCGTGGCGGAACTGGAGCCCGGGGTGGTCTTATAGATACCGCCAAACCCATTCTTGCCGCCAGCAGTCGCTGTGCCGTAGAGGGTGCCGTCGCGCCCTTGCACAAGAGGTGAGCGGGGAGTTTTCGGAGCGGTGGAAGGGGTGCTGGGACTTCCGAAGTCACCTAGTGTGGTGATCACGCCCGCGGCGTTCATTTTGAACAACGTCCCGCTGTTGCCGAATGCCCCACCCGCCTCAGTCACGCCGTAAAGCAAGCCATCCTTCCCGGGCGTGAGGCCGAGAGGCTTGGCACCACGCTTTTCACCCGTCGTCGTGCCAGTAAACTCCACCAATGTGATGGGCGTGCTACCAGGTGTCCTGGCCACTTTGAAAATGGTGCCATTCCCGTTCAACCCTCCCGCCGATGCGGTGCCGTAGAGGAAACCATCCGCACCTTCAATAAGCCTCTCATTGGGTGCCGAGCCAATGCTGGACTCCGTCGCCGTGCGAAAGGTATAAACGGTGTTGAGCGTTCCATTGGCCAACATCTGGAAGACGGTGCCTTTGCCATCGGTGCCCCCAGCTGAGGTGGTGCCATAGAACGTGTCGTCGCTGGCCAGCAGCAAACCAGAGGTCGGAGCCCTGCCGTTCGACGCGTTGGCGAACTCGACGAGACCGGTAAACAACAAAGTGGTAGGGTTGAATTGGTAAACGGAGCCATGGGTTGTGCCGCCCGTTTCCGTGGTTCCCCACAGCAATCCGGTAGCTAGCACCAACGCCCCGCGAGGTGTCTTGCCTTTGTTGGGCGCACTGGCATCTGAAAAATCCGCCAGTGTGGTGAGAGTTGGTGTGGCGGCGTGAGTGATTGCGCTGAGGCACAACACGAGGACGAGTCCGATGCGGATCATAGCGAAATAAGTTTTTCCTAGAAGGACCATTCATTGTGCCCTGCACTGCTGCGAAAAGCCATCACGAATCCTGTCAGGCTCCCATTCTCCTCCGATCAGGGGAGCGATGCCGCATCGATCTGGCTGATACGCGCCTTGTTTTCTGCGTCAAAGACCACCGTGAAACGGGTTACCGCCGAGCCACTGGTGCGGGTGTTACGAGCACTGTTGTGCGCATCAAAGCTGCTGCGCACAACGACGACCACGGTGGCATCGTTGGGCGTGGGCGCGTCATCGACTTTGATGAACACTACCTTCTCGTGCCATGTGGGCCATTCAGCCTGACGAGCGGTCAGGCTGGCCTTCACAGCAGTAGCGGATTGCTCGCCCTTGCCCACGACCAGCAAAGGATCGCTGAACACCGATGCGATCTCGTCGATCTTCTCGGCGGTGAAGCCCTCGTCGCGATTGCCCGCTAGCACGCACGCCTCAACCAGTGCGATCGCTTGCTCATCGCGCACTGTGTGCACACCGGGTGGTGTCGCCGACGCTGCTTCGCCGGTTGGCACCTTTGGAGGCGTGATCGGAATCGCTTTCGGCGTGGGCTGGAGCTGCGCGGGGAGCAGGGGGTGGCCCAATTGATCGCGCAGGCGTTCCTGCTGGTCGCGCTTCAAAAACACCCACCAGCCCAGGCAGGCAAGAGCGACGGCGATGGTGGCGAGAGCCGCCGTCCGCCACTCGGAACTCGACTCCTGAAGCTGGCGAAACTGGTTGCCCTCATCCAGGAGCGGGGGCTTCTCATTAGGATCGCTCAGGATGGCCTGCTGAGCGTGCAGGGCCTGCAAAATTTGCTTCCAAGCTTCCAGATCAGAGAGGCGATGCGCGGCAATCGTCGGGATACCTGCCAGCAGGGGCTGGTCCTCGGGTGACAAATTCAACGCCTCGGCGAGCACGATCACAGTCGGCACTCGCATAGCCCGTGCCACGCGCAGGAGTTCCAAGCGGTCGCCTTCGTCCTCGTCAGCACGCGATAGGCATATCAGCAGCGCCCGGCAGTCCGTCAGCACGCCTGAGTCCGCGACCGTCACGCCCATGGTTCGCAGGCGCAATGGCCACCGGCCCGCCAGAGGATGGTCGGACCGCGCACTGATCAGAATATCCACAGGTTCCGATGCCATCGAACGTGCTGGTGCAAGAGGAGGCTCAGTTTAAAGGGCCCCAACCGCCTTCGTAGCATTCTTTGGCTAGGGCTGGCAAGCAAAGTATCAGCCGATGCTACACTCCGCCACCGAGTGCGGCCTTTTCGACAAGAGTGTGATAGCGACGCCCAAGATTGACTCGGCAAAGTGGGTTTTTTGAATCGAGCGCAGACCAAAATCCTGTGGATTGGCTCAAAAACATCAAACTTTACCTTGTCATTCAGCCGTTCGGTGGGATTATCAGCTCCTAAACAGCAATTTTCAATCCACGACTTTATGGCCACGGACAAAATGGACGGCGCTCAGGCGCTTATCAAGACACTTGATGCCCTCGGCATTGAGTATGTGTTCGGTTACTCCGGCGGCGCTGCGCTGCCGTTGTTCGATGCTCTCGAAACCATCCAGACGAACATGAAGTTCGTCCTCGTCCGCCACGAGCAGGGCGCGGTGCACATGGCTGACGGCTATGCGCGTGCCACGGGCAAGCCCGCCTGCGTGCTGGTGACCTCCGGCCCTGGCGCGGGCAATACCATTACCGGCCTGATGACGGCCATGATGGACAGCGTGCCAATGGTGGTGCTCTGCGGTCAGACCGTTTCCTGGATGCTGGGCAAGGACGCCTTCCAGGAAGCCGACATCTGGAACATCACGGCCCCGGTCGTGAAGCACAATTACTTGGTGAAGAACACCAACGACCTGCCGCGCATTGGTCGCGAGGCCTATCACATCGCCACCACGGGCCGCCCGGGTCCGGTGCTGATCGATATTCCGAAGGACATCAGCCAGGGTGCCTTCACTGGCGTCATGGACGAGCCGATGGACCTGCCCGGCTATCACCCCGAAGACGCGCTGAGCATCGACAAGACCAAGATTCACGAAGCCGTAAAGCTGATCATGGGCGCTAAGCGTCCACTGATCCTCGCTGGTCAAGGCGCGATGATTGCCCGTGCTGACAAGGAACTGATGGAACTGGCCACCCGCCTGGGTTGCCCTGTGACCAGCACTTTGCTCGGCAAGGGCGTGTTCCCTGAAACGCACCCGCTGGCGCTTGGCATGTTGGGCATGCATGGCACCGCCTACGCCAACAAGGCGGTGTGTGAGTGCGATGTGCTGATCAATATCGGCAGCCGCTTCGATGACCGGATCATCGGGAAACCCTCCATGTTCTGCAAGAATGCGAAGATCATCCACATCGACCTCGACAGGGCCGAGCATGGCAAAATGATCCGCCCAGATGTCTCCATCGTGGGTGACGCGAAGGCCGCGCTGAAGGAACTGCTGCCACACATCGAGAAGCTCGAGACCAACGACTGGCTCGCCCATCTTG
>JARXAF010000170.1 GCA_029865985.1 Verrucomicrobiota bacterium | reverse complement strand
TTGTAGGTTCCGGGGTCGAGGTTCGCGATACGCATCAACGTCTCGGAGCCGTCGGCATCGGGATTGCGGTACAGGTAGTCGTCTTTGACGACACCGGGAACGCGGACGCCGTCATACACCACGTCCCGGCCTTCTTTGGTGGGGTTGTTGGCGGTCTGGCCCAGCATGTAGGGCGGTGCCTCGGAGGAGAGTTTTTCGGCGAGCGTCCGGTTGTCCAGAATGGTCAACGTGACGTTGTTGTTGGGGGTCGTCGAGGTGTCCTTCAGTTTCCAAGTGACTTCGGTGCCGGCGGCATTGGCCGTACCTTTGATGCTGGCGGACCCTTCGGTGACGTTGGCGTTCGGATCACCGAAGGTCCAAGTGGGGATGACATTCCAATCGAGCAGCAAGGGTTGGGGATCGAGGGGCGTGTCGTTAGCATCGGTGGGTATCCGTTCGTTCTCCAGATGACCGAAGTCGATCTTGAACAGACCTGCCTGCGTGGTGAGGGGTGTCTGGAGGAGTGCCGCTGCGACAGCCGCTGCCAAGAGACCCTGATGGTTGATCGAATGTTTCATGGTTGGGGGTATGAGGCTCGGATCACCCGCTCGAACCACCCATCGATCGCCGATCTGCAACACACTCCGTGCGTTGGACCAGAACGGTCCTCTGGTGGAAAACTCTTACGGGGAATATCGCCATAAGCCCAAGGTGCCCGGTTTTGTCCAGACAAAAGCGGGATCCCCGAAAAAAACGAAAAGCGTTCGGAGGCCCGATCCGCTCACCCGGGCCTTCGCCGGGGATCCGGGCGTGTCCCCGGCGTGGAACCCTTGGGTTCAGCGACTCAGGAATCCTTTGACGCGCAGTTCGGGCTTGTCGGCGGCGAAAGGCAGGCGGTCCGGGGTGACGTAGACGGCCGTGGTGAGCTTCAGGGGCGCTGCGGCTCCGAGGTCGTAGGTCAATTCGACCATGGCCGCCGTCCAGCCTGCCGAGGGAGGCGTGATCTGCCCGAGGTAGTTTCCCTGGGCGTCCGGGGTGAGGTCGGTCGAGGTCCAGACCGGGCCGAGGGTCTCCATGCGGAAATCGCGCGCCTTCGGATTGTGGGCCTGCCAGAGCTTCACGGCCTTCGGCGCATCGGTGACCTGCACACGGATGCGGCCGGGGGCCTCCTGTTTCCAGGTGAACCGGGGCAGGGGGGTCTTGTTGACCGTGGCATGGTGCCAGGCCATCAGCGTGGGGTAGGCGTCGGAACCCTTGAGCGAATGGTCGGTGTTGGGGATGTAGCGCAGGTACTTCGGCCCCTTCAGTTCATCGAAGTAGAATTGCGATGAGTCGGGCAGGAAGAACTGGTCGCCGCAGGCGTTCATGATGAGCTTGGGCTGGGTGAGCCGGTCGCGGTACTCGAAGGGTTCCTCGATCTTCATGAGGGCCCGGTATTCCGGGGTTCCCTGCCAGTTCATGATTCCTTGCTCGACGTAATTGCCCACGGCTGGTGCGTAGTTGCCGTAGGCTTGGAAGTGGTGCTTGAAGGACGGCTCGATGTTCAGCATGTCGATGACGATGGGGCAGAGGGCCACGACTCGCTTATCCACCGCTGCAGTCGTCCAGGTCGTCCAACCGCGCTTGGAACCCCCGGCCACGACATAGGTTTCCACAGCCTGGGCTCCCCCGGCCGGCGTCGCAGTGAAGGCGCCGACCGCATCCATGGCGCGGACCACCGATTTGGTCATCGGCAGGCGGGCCGGCCACCGGGAGTCACCGGTGCGGAGGTATTGGTCCCAGGTGTAGGCAATGAGGTCGTCCTCGACGCGCTCCTTGCCGTCGCGGTGGAAGATCAGCGGTTGATTGGGGATCATCTTCAACTCCACCACCACCGAGCGAGTCGCCTCGGCGATCCGGGTGAGTTCGGCACTGGGCTTGGGAAGCTCCCCTTCCCGGTTGGCCCCTCCAGCGATGACCAGCAAGGCCGTCTTGTGCGCCAAGTCCTTCGGGCGGGCCACGGTCAGCCAATGTTTCCACAGTGTCCGGTTCACCTCGTTGGTCGTGAGCCACGTCTGGGAAGTCAGGTCGATGATGGTGACCTGACAACGGCCGAGGTTGGTGGTCGCCGCCACTTTCCAGGCGAACGAGGCGTCCGGTTGGGCCACATACCGGTCGAGGGCTGTTTCTGGGCTGTGGAACGGGGCCGGATTGGTAGCGGCCCACGTGCGGGACACAACGCCGTCCAAGGCCAATAAGCCGGCGGCGACCAGAAGAAAGCGGGACAGAAAAGGCATCGACCTCAGGGTGCCATCGGCCGCAGGCCAGGCAATGCTGGAGCCATGGGGGTGAGCCAGCCCCAAGGAATTGACCTTGTCCCTCGTGGTCCTTCGCCCGCCCGGTCGCCAAGAATACCGCCCGATGTTGCCAGTTCGGGCGAACCGGTCACCCTTCGGTAGACGGGAATGGAACCTCTCCAACCATCAGCGGGCCATCGCCGCGCTGAATGGCGAAGGACATCCCGCCGTCGGGAATTTCGCACATGCAGGGTCGAATCGTATTGTTGTTCTTGAGTGTGGTCTGGGGGCCGATTTGGGCCGCGGACTTCCATCAAGACCTCTTGCCACAATTGCAGAGGCATTGCTGGGATTGTCACAATGGCCGCAAGGCCAAGGGTGGGGTGCGCCTCGACGGATTCACCAACCTCACGTCGATTTATCGCCAGCCCAAGCTCTGGGAAACGGCCGTGCGTCAAATCGAAGAACGATTGATGCCGCCGGAGAGCCGCAAGGTGCAACCGACCCAGGAAGAACGGCTGGCTCTCAGTGATGGCCTTCGTGATCTGCTCGACAACCCTGCCCCGGGCGTCATCCCGTTGGATCCGGGTCCCAAGATCGTCCATCGGCTGAGCCGCACCGAATACAATCACACGGTCCGGGACCTCTTGGGTGTCAGTTTGCGTCCGGCCGATGATTTCCCCGCTGATGGCGGCGGCGGTGGTGGGTTCGACAACAACGCCAGCACCTTGTTTGTCCCGCCCTTGCTGCTGGAAAAATACCTCACGGCCGCTGAGGAAGTCTTGGCGGCTGCGCCACCCGAGGCGCTCTTCCGCCATCCGGTGACCTGGTACCGTTCCGAGACCGCGGCAGCCACCAGCGATCTCCGCGACTTGGCCCGGCGTGCGTGGCGACGTCCGGTATCCGCGCCGGAGATGGCCCGACTTGTGGCATTTTACCAGCGGACGCGGCGGAGCGGCGCGGATTCGCGTGCCGCGACGTTGGCGGCGGCCAAGGCGGTCTTGGTGTCCCCAAACTTCCTGTTCCGCATCGAACAAGACCCGTCCGGCCAGACACCGGCGCCCATTGATGACCATGCCTTGGCCAGTCGCTTGAGCTATTTCCTGTGGTCGTCAATGCCGGACGCCACGCTCTTCGCCCTGGCCGATGCCGGGCGCTTGTCCCAACCCAAGGTTCTGGAGGCACAGGTGATGCGGATGCTCACAGACCCGAAGGCCCGCGCCTTGTCCGAACAGTTTGTGGGCCAGTGGCTGGGCATCCGGACCTTGGGTTCGGTCGCGGCCCCCGATCCCCAAAAGTTCCCGGAGTTCACGCCGGCCCTGAGGGAGGCCATGGTCGCCGAGCCCTCTGAGTTCTTCGCCGGATTGCTGCGCGAGGACCGCAGCCTGCTGGAGTTGCTCGACAGCGATTACACATGGGTGAACGCCGAGCTCGCACGGCATTACGGCCTCGATGGAGTCAGCGGCAAGACCTTCGTCCGCGTGTCCCTGCCGGACCGCCGCCGGGGTGGCGTCACGGGTATGGCGGCGGTGCTCACCCAGACCAGTTATCCCCAGCGGACCAGTCCCGTGCTGCGCGGAAAGTGGCTGCTGGAAGAAGTCTTTGGAACGCCGCCCCCGCCTCCGCCTCCCCTGGTCGCCACCTTATCTGCGAACGACGAGAAGCGGGATGGACAAACCTTTCGCCAGCGTTTGGAACAGCACCGTAAGGATCCCAATTGTGCGGCCTGCCACGCGCGCTTGGATCCCTTGGGATTCGCCCTCGAAAATTTCGATCCGATCGGTCGATGGCGCACCGAAGTCTCTGGAGAGACGGTGGATGCCAGTGGCCAATTGCCGGGTGGGGAAGCCTTTGTTGGCCCTGAAGCCCTCAAGAAAGTCCTCGGGGCGCGCAAGCAGCTCTTCGTGCGGCACCTCACTGAGAAGATGCTGGCCTATGCGTTGGGACGCGGCGTGGAGTATTACGATATTCCCGCGGTGAAACACATCTCCGAGGCGGTGGCGAATGATGGCCACCGGGCACCCCGCTTGATCTTGGAAATCGTTCGTAGCGCCCCGTTTCGCCTTCGACGCGGTGCGGGGTTTCAGGAAGCCGACGGGTCGCCCCAATAATGGGCGTGTGGGGTGACAGTGGGCAGACTTCTATTTTTCGAAGCCCGCCCGGATGGCCCGCGACAGCCGGTCGACCTGACTTCGGGAATGGGTCGCCTTGAGTGCGATGCGGAAAAATCCGCCACCGGGCCCGCCCGGATAGCGGATCCACGGCGGCACAAAGCCCGCTTGGGTCAGGGCCTCGGTGAGTCGCTGGGCCTGGGCCGCATCGCGGGGATGGATGGCGGTCACCGGAGTCCGGGGATCGTTGAGGATTTCCGGCCGGGTCGGCAGCGCGATTGAAAAACGGCGGGCGAGTTCCTGCAACCGACGGACGCGTCCCGGAAGCCGATGCACCCGGACCACGGCGGCCGTGATGGCTGCAGCGATGGCCAGCGGCGGAGCCGACGATCCCCGATAGGCACCGGCCCGATTGCGAATGTGTTCCATCAACGAGGCTTCGCCAATGACCGCTCCACCGGCGACGCCCATGGCTTTCGAAAAGGTGACGCTGCGGATGAGCCGGGAGTCTTGGAGGCCGAACACTTCGGGTGATCCTCGACCGGTTTGGCCAACGGATCCCAGGCCATGGGCGTCGTCCACCCAAAGCCATCCCGAGGCGGGAATTGCTTGTAAGTAATCCGCCAGTGGCGCCATGCCGCCGCGGATGCCGTAGACCCCATCGGTGGCCACCAGCGGGCGGGCCGATGGGGGTAGTCCGCGCAGTACCGAACGCAACGCGCGGGCGTCGCCCGAGGCGAAGGGGATGACCGGCAATCCACTCAAGCGGGCCCCGTCTTGGACACAGCTGTGAGCGGATTCATCCATGACCACATGAGTGGCCTGGTCTCGCAACCCTTGCGCTACCGCCAGCGATGCGAGGTAACCCGTGGCCGTGAGGACGGCCGTTGGTGCGTTGAAGAAGTCCGCGATGGCTGTTTCGGCGCGGCGGTACAGGGAATGGTCACCGGTCGTCGCCCGGGAAGCCCCGGTCTGGAGCGGCCCGCTGGCCGAAGCTTCCAACCAGGCTTTCCGGATCACTGGATCTTCCGACAAGCCGAGGTAATCGCAGCCTGAGATCACGATCTGTTCGGACTGTCCCGCCGCGGAGGCCTGCGGCAGTGCCGTTTGTTCGGGCCGTCCAGGTCGGTCTCGGAGGGTCGGCAACGGTGTGCGGAGCCCGGCGACCTTCGGTCGTCCTCGGGCCGTCCGTTGCGGATTCGGGATTTTCATGGCGCAACGTCGCCGGCCATCACTCCGCTTGTCGGACCAGACAATCCTGACACTCTTTCACGCCCCAGTGCCGGGCTTGTTCGAGGGCGCGTTCGAAGAACTGTTTGCGGGCCTTGTCCGAAGCGTTCGATTCACCGCCGTCGCCGACGATCTTGCGGGCCTTGGCGAGCAAGGCGGTTCGTTCCTCCTGAAGCGCTTTCACCCGGGCCGACTCGGCGGAGAGCCGGAAATAGCAACGCCCATCCACCCAGGTTTCGAGGCAGCGGGTGGCGGAGTCCAACGGCGAACCGTTCCAAATCACGAAGTCGGCGTCCTTGCCCGATTCCAGAGAACCCACCCGGTGGTCGATGCCGAGTTGCTTGGCCGGATTGAGGGTCACGAATTTCAGCGCCTCGGCTTCAGGGGTGCCACCGTACTTCACCGCCTTGGCCGCCTCGAAATTGAGCCGACGCGCATGGTCGCTGGAGTCGGAGTTGAAGCTCACCGTCACCCCGCGCTCCCGCATCAGGCTTCCGGCATAGGGAATAGCATCAATGACCTCGTACTTGTAGGCCCACCAATCGGCGAAGGCGCTGGCGCCGGCCCCGTGACGGGCGATTTCGTCGGCCACCTTGTAGCCTTCCAGGATGTGTTGGAGCGACGCCACGCGGACCCCGAAGGATTCCATCATGCGCAGGAAGGCCAAGATTTCATCCTGACGGTAGCTGTGGCAGTGGATGAGCCGGGTGCCCTCGAGAATTTCCATGAGGGCCTCGAGTTCGAGATCCCGCCGAACCGGCGAGCCGTCGGACTGGCGTCCTTTGCGGAATGCCTCACGGTACTGCTGGGCCGCGGTGAATCGATTCCGATAAAAGGTGCCGACGCCCATCCGGGTTTGCGGGAATCGGGTCACTGCCTTGTCGCCCCAGCCCGATTGTTTGACGTTCTCACCGAGGGCGAACTTGATGCCAGCGGGAGCGGGTTCGAATTTCAGCGCCTCGGGCGTGGCGCCCTCGCGCAGTTTGATCACGCAGTTCTGGCCGCCGATGGGGTTGGCTGACCCGTGCAACAAGTTCACCAGCGTGGTGCCGCCGGCCAGTTGCTGGTGAATGTTCTCGCTCTCGGAATTGACCACGTCGGCGATGCGCACCATCGCCGTGCTCGGCAACGTCGCTTCATTGACGGCACCCAAGATCATGGAGTGCGAATGGCAGTCGAGGATGCCCGGGGTGACATGCAGCCCGGTGCCATCGATCTCCTGGACCGCCGGACCGGCCGCCAGTGAAGAACCCACGGCCTGGATCCTTCCATTGGCCACCAGCAGGTCGGCCCGTGACACGATGCCCTGCGGACCGCTGGTCCAGATTGTCGCATTGCGGACGATCACCGAACCCGGTTGAACAATGGGTCCGCGGCCTTCCATGGGGGGATGGGCCACCCGCCGGTTGGCCAGATCCCGCTCGGCAGCCTTCTTGGCTTCGGCCTCCGGGTTGGGTTCTTTCTTTTCAGGCGTCTTGAGGGCGGCATCGGTTTCGTAGGCCACGCCATCAATCCAGACCGCCGTGACCCGAGAGGCCGGATCGAAGAACCCGCCCCCCGGTTCCACCACGGTCAAGTGGGCGAGCTTTCCGGATTCGAGGGTGCCGAGGGAGTCGCTCAGTCCGCACAAAGCGGCCGGTGCCGTGGTCATTCCGGCCAAGGCATCTGATTCGGAGAGCCCACGGTCGAGGGCGGTCCGGAGTTGGGTTCGGAAGGATTTCCGGTCCGGCAGGGAGTGGGTGGTCAGGGCGATGGTCAACCCGGAGCGGGCCAGCAAGGCCGGGTTTTCCGGGGCCCAATCCCAAGCCCTCAGCACGTCGAGCGAAACAGAATCCCAGGCGGAATCCTCCGGGAATTTGGGTAGCGCCGGGAAATGGAGCGGCACGATGAACGGAACGGCCGCCTTGGCTAGGGGTGCCAGGAGGTCCGGCCGTCGCCATTCTTGACCGCTGGCCACCAGTTGCGGGCGCACCCCCGCTTCGGAGGCCACCCGGAACGCGCGGTCCTGCATCAGGATACTGCCGCTTTCGAAGACCACCGGTTGGGAGCCTGCAGCGGAAGGGCTTCCCAGCGTCGGTTGGAGCGCAGCGAGGGCCGCGTTGAACTCGGGCCGCGGTCGGGTGCTGGAGCGTCCTGCTGAAACGTAATCGGCCTGATCCGCACGGTACCACGCCGCATCCATCCAAGCTTGTCTCACCGTGGCGATGACTCCCATCAGCGATTTGGGATAGGCGTCGCCGCCGCCGCCGCCGACGGCGAAGGCCACGTGTTGGGCGGTGTCGGGCTTGAGGATCGCCCGGTTCGGTGACACGTCCGAGAGACTGATGGCCACGGATTGTCCGCGCAGGATGCCTTTGGCCGGAACGACATTGGCGGCGGTGAAGCCCATTTCACGCAGCGCGGCCAATTCCTTGGGATCCGGGGACAAGCCCTCGATCATTCGGCGTTCGGGTGTCACCTCGGCAATGCCATGGGCGGGACCGGGGGATCTGGCATCGCGTTCCTGGCCGGGCACTCCAAAAAACCGCGGGGCCCCGGAGGTGAGGGATCCCGAGCCGGTCGCCGGGAAATCGGAGCCCTGTGTGGTCACCGCGCCGGCCGCCGATCCGAGCGTCAGGTACGGATCGATGAATCCGGCGTAAACGTGCGCGCCGGGCAGGTTCCAAGTCCGGGCCGAGGCTGGCACGTTGATTCCGACACCCACCGAGGCGATGCGGCCATCGCGAATGAGGAGCGTGGCATTGGTCAGGGTCACTCCGGGACGCACATGGGCGAGGATGCCCGTCAGCGCATGTTCACCGCGGGACTCCGGAGTGAAGCCGGGGGCCGGCAGGTCTGCTGCGGTGACCGATCCGATTGCGGCACCGATTCCCAACCCCAAGGCCACTCCCCACGCCACCGGACCTGCATCTGCGACGCTCATGGGGCGACGTTAGAGTCTCATTCCTGAAATGCCACGGGCATTTCAGGAGCCCAAACCGAGTGCGCCGTGCAGCGGCATCGAACCACCCACCTTTGGGAACACCGGTGGTTCATCCCGAGCGATCCGATTGTGAGAAAGATCCTGAAAGGTCTGCGTGGGCCCCAACGAACCCTCTGGCAACGGCGGAGCCATGGAGGTTCCCCCTCTCAAAAAACCTTGCCCATGAAACTGCAACGCATAGCCCCATTCTTCGCTCTATTTATTCTCCATGCCCTTCTGTTGAGCACGCTGTCGCTGGCATCCCAAAAGCCCATCGCCCTCTGGGATTTCAATCAAACCAACGATCTCCTGCGGGCTACTTCCGGCACGGGCTCGTTGGCCGTCTTGGGGGGTCTTCGCGCAGCGGCCGCCTCCGGCACAGGATCGAGCGATCCGTCCACGAATGCTGATTTTGCCCTGCAGCTCTCCAGTTTTCTCAAGCAGGGCACCGGGGCCAAGACGGCTGGTCTCGAAATCTCCGCCTCCACGGTGGGTTTCCAGTCCATTGTCCTCCAGTTCGATGTCCGGGCCACCAGCACGGCGAGTCGTCGTATCCAGGTGTTGTACTCCACCAACGGCCCAAGCCTGATGGCCGGACCGTCTTTCACCCTGACAGTTCCCAGCGTCTTCACCAACGCCCTGACGGCCGATCTCTCTCACCTGCCTGATATTGCCAACAATCCTCATCTTCGAATTCACCTTGTCTCGGATTGGGAAGGCGATGCCTATGTCGGAGTCGGTGGCAATTACAGCACTGTGGGGACTTGGCGCCTCGATCACCTGAGGCTGATGGGAGTTCCGGTAGGGGGTCCTCCGGTGGATCCTGATTCTGGAGATACCCATTCGGATTCCGGAACCGCCGTGCCACCCATCACCATCACGGGGCAGCCGATGTCCCTGACGGTGCCGGAGGGCGGCGGCGCCGTCTTTCAAGTCTCTGCTCAGGGTCCTGAGCCATTGAGTTATCAATGGTGCCTCAATGGCCAACCGCTTCCCGGTGCCATTCGGCAAGAATTGAGAATTGCTCAGGTCTACCGCGACCACTTGGGGCTCTACACGGTGCGCATCAGCAATGGCGAAGGTTCCATTCTCAGTGAAGAGGCGTCGCTGACGTTGCTGTCCGATCCGACGGTCACGCCCACTCGGGTCGAAGCCGTGCCGGGACCGGGTGGCTCGATCCAACTGTCGTGGCCCACCCGGGCTGGAAGTACCTATTCGGTCTTGAGGTCGGTGGGGTGGAACGGACCGCCGGTGGTCATAGCCCAAGGGCTCACCAGTGGGTCTCTGACTGAGACTCCCCCGCCTGGGGACATTTTCTTCTACTGGGTCCAAGTCCAATGAGTTTGCCCTGGGTGGCGTCGCGGTTGGCACGGATGGGCTCAGCCAAAGGGACCTGCTTTAGAACCCCGGCCTGTTTAATAAACCCCTGTTTTCCCTTCCGACTGCGGCGATGAAATGAGCAAAGCCGGCACAGGAAAGGTCTGCTGCATCGACTCCAACTCCGTTTTGAAAGCCCCTTTCGATGGTTTGACAGTCCTGACGGGCACTTTTAGCCTGAAGCAATGGAAACCGTGGTTGACCAAGATTCAATTGTCACTGTCACCGAGAGCGCTGCTCAGCAAATTGCGGCCATGTTGGCCGGTGATGCAGAGAACGCAGGCAAGAGCCTGCGGGTCTTCGTGGAGGCCGGTGGCTGCAGCGGCATGCAGTACGGCATGGTCTTCGACGAGCGCCGTCCGGATGACTTGGGCGCCGAGTTCCATGGCGTGGGTGTGGTTGTGGATCCGTTCTCCGCGAATTACATGCGTGGATCGGTCATCGACTTCAGCGACGCCCTGACCGGTGGGGGCTTCAAGATCAACAATCCCAACGCCCACAGCAACTGCGGTTGCGGCAAGTCGTTCTCGGCCTAATGGCCCCGAGGCCAATCCGTTTCGGATTGGCCCGATCGCCCGGATTGGCTGAATGGGGCAATGGATCTGCGGATTCATGGCCCGGATTTCTTGGACGTCCTTTGACACGATTTGTCAAAGGACGGAAAACCCCAGAAATCTCCAAAATTCCCGCACATTGCCTGTTTCATTTTCCTCGAAGCAGGCGGGAAGAGGGTTCGAATGGCCCTCGACGAGGCCGATTCACAGTGCTGTTCGGTAGCGCTGGTTTCAGTTTCCCGTTTTTTCCTCCCCAGAGGTACTCCGTCTTCTGACTTCTCAACCTGTCGGTCCATCGGGTTGAATGGTCCCTCCGCGGAATGCCGCGGGAAGCACGCCATTCCAGACTTTTGCTCCCCATGGAGGACACCAATTCCCTGATCGAACAGCGCCGCCAGAATCTGGCCGGACTCAATGCACGGGGCGTCAACCCGTTCATGAACTCGTTTCGACCCGATGCCCAGTGCGGTACCGTTCGAGCCGAGTTGGCCCGTTGGGCGGAATGGAACAAATCGCCCGAGCCCAAGGGTGATCCCGTGGGCTTGCCCGAGGGCACCCGTGTTCGTCTGGCGGGCCGCATCACGGCCCACCGTGACATGGGTAAGAGTCAGTTCCTTGACTTGCGCGATGTCAGCGGCCGGATCCAGCTTTGGATTCAGCCCAAGGTGCTCGGTGACGATGCGGCCGAAATCTTCAAGCTCTTGGATCTGGCTGATTTCATCGGCATTGAAGGCACCCTTTTCATCACCCGCATGGGCGAGCCCAGCGTGAAGGTTGAGTCCTTCACCCCTCTCGGGAAGTCCTTGCGTCCGCCGCCCGGCAAGTGGCACGGACTCGAAGACACCGAAACCCGGTACCGTCAGCGCTACCTCGACCTGATCGCCAATGAACCGGTGAAGGAGGTCTTCCTGAAGCGATCCCTGATCCTCAAGGAAATCCGGAGTTTCTTCCATCAACGCGGCTACATCGAAGTGGAAACGCCGATGATGCAGGCCATTCCCGGAGGGGCAGCCGCCCAGCCGTTCAAGACCTTCCACAATGCCCTGGGCTGCGAGTTCTACATGCGCATCGCCTTGGAGTTGTACCTCAAGCGGCTTTTGGTCGGCGGTGTCGACAAGGTGTTCGAAATTGGTCGCAACTTCCGCAATGAAGGCCTTTCCAGAAGGCACAATCCCGAGTTCACCATGCTCGAGGCCTACGAGGCCTATGGCGACTATGCCACCATGATGGAAACCGTTGAGTCCCTCATCCGGCACGTAGCCCTCAGCGTTGTCGGCACACTCCAGATTGAGCATCGCAATGCCGACGGCGATGTCTTCAAGACCATCGATCTGTCCCACTGGCGCCGGGCTAGCTACAAGGACCTGGTCCGTGAAAAGGCAGGCGCCGATTGGTTTGCCGTTTCCCCGGAAGAGCGTCGCCGTCGAGCGGTCGAGGATCTCAAGCTGGCGGGTGACATCGCTGAAGGTTACGAGGACTTCGAAGTCACTGGCGCGGTTTTTGAGAAATTGGTCGAGCCCACACTCATTCAGCCGACTTTTGTGACCCATCTGCCCAAGCAGTTGGTGCCCTTGGCCAAAATCTCCGCGGAAGATCCGACCACCGTGGAAGTCTTCGAGTGCTGCATCAATGGCCAGGAGATTTCCCCGGGCTACACCGAGCAGAACGACCCCATCGCCCAGCGCGAGGCCCTCGAACATCAAGCGGGCGGCGAGCAGCAGAAGCTCGACGAAGACTTCCTGGTTTCGCTTGAGCACGGCATGCCCCCGGCCGGCGGCATCGGCATTGGCATCGACCGTCTGTGCATGATGCTCCTCGGTCAGGAAAGCATTCGTGACGTGATCTTGTTCCCGCAGCTCAAGCCCAAGGCTTGAAGCTTCTGGGAGACCCAGGGGACCGGACTGCTGTGAAATTCGGCTGTGCCGGCCCGTTCCGCCCCGTGCAGACTCGACACCGAGGCCCGACTCCGGTTTGCTCCGGGTGTTTTGCGTCCTTCGATGAATCCTGAACTCCTGCAACGCGCCAAATCCCTCGGCTTCTCCGACCGCCAGATCGCCCATCTCACCGGGAGAACCGAGGACGAGGTGCGGGCCGAACGCAAGCAGTTGGGGTTGGTGCCCAGCTACCGACTGGTCGATACGTGTGCAGCCGAGTTCGAGGCCTACACTCCTTACTACTACTCGACCTACGACCGTGGTGATGACGAGGTCACCCCGTCCGCCAAGAAAAAGATCATGATCCTGGGCGGCGGACCTAACCGCATCGGCCAAGGCATCGAGTTTGACTACTGCTGCGTTCATGCGGCCTTTGCCCTGAAGGAGGACGGCTTTGAGACCCTGATGGTCAATTCCAACCCGGAGACCGTCTCCACCGACTACGACACGAGCGACAAACTGTTCTTCGAACCACTGACCCTCGAGGACGTCCTGCACATCTACGAGCGTGAAGGCTGCTCCGGGGCCATCGCCCAATTCGGTGGCCAGACCCCGCTGAACCTGGCACTCGGCCTCAAGAAAAACGGCGTCAACATCATCGGGACCTCGCCCGAAAGCATCGAAATCGCTGAAGATCGGAAGCTCTTCGCGGCCATGCTCAACAAGCTGGAAATCCCCCAGCCCCCCAACGGCCTGGCCACCAATGCCGAAGAGGCCCTTCAGGCGAGTCACCGTCTCGGCTACCCGGTCCTGGTGCGTCCGAGCTTCGTTCTCGGAGGCCGTGCCATGCAAATCGTCTACTCCGACGCCGAGCTGACCCACTACATGAAGTTTGCCGTCGAGGCGTCGCCTGAGCGCCCGGTGCTGGTGGACAAGTTCCTGGAAGACGCCACCGAGGTCGATGTGGACTGCATCGCCGACGTGGGTCATTTCGCTGATCCCAAAGACGCCACCATCGTCATCGGTGGCATGCTGGAGCACATCGAGTTTGCCGGTGTCCACTCTGGCGATGCCGCCATGGTGTTGCCGCCTCACACCTTGTCGCCCCAGGTCATCGACACCATCCGCGAGTACACCCACGCCATGGCGCGTGAGCTGCGGGTTTGTGGCCTGATGAATGTCCAGTATGCGGTGAAGGACGAGGTCGTCTACGTGCTCGAGGTCAATCCTCGGGCCTCCCGCACCGTGCCCTTCGTCAGCAAAGCCATCGGCCGCCCCCTGGCGAAGCTGGCAGCCAAGGTCATGGCCGGCAAAACCCTCAAGGAATTGGGCTTCACCGCCGAAGAATGGCCGAAGTACTGGGCCGTCAAGGAATCGGTCTTCCCGTTCAACAAGTTCCTCGGGCAGGACATCTTGTTGTCTCCGGAAATGCGCTCCACCGGCGAGGTCATGGGCTTGGACAGCGACTTGGGCGTGGCTTACGCCAAAGCTCAGATGGCGGCCAATTCCCCGCTGCCTTTGAGCGGAAAGGTGTTCATTTCCATCGCTGACGCCCACAAGAAGGACTTGGTGGAAGTGGCCAAGAGCTATCTGGCACTCGGATTTGAACTCGTGGCCACCGATGGCACGGCGGCCCGACTGGAGGCGGCCGGACTCAAGGTGGTACGCACCCTCAAGGTGCTCCAAGGTCGTCCGAACATCGTGGATCTCCTGAAGAACAAGGAAATCCAGCTCGTGATCAACACCCCCAGCGGAGCGGCACCCCGTGAGGACGAGATCAAGATCCGGACCACCGCCGTCATCACTGGCACCCCCATTATGACCACCATCAGCGGTGCCAAGGCGGCGGCGCTGGGCATTGCCGCCCTGCAGCGTCAGGGCTACGCGGTCAAAACGATTCAAGAGTACCACTGATACGTCCGTTGCGGTCCGGGATTCCACGCAGAGACTTTGGGTGGACCGGATCCGCGGTCTCCGTCGATCGAAGGGTTTTCCCCCATGCTTCAGGACCAACCCACCGACTATCCCTCGTTGGCTCCGGTGCTCAGCGTGGCGGATGCCCGTAAGGCGTTGGATTGTTATTCGTCAGCCTTCGGGGCGGTGGAGTTGTATCACCTCGTCGATCCGGCCACCGGTCAATGGGCTCATTTGGAAATTCGCTTGAGCGATGGACCGCTCCTTCTGCTGGAAGAAGAAGCCCCACCCACAGCGACCCTTTCTGCAATGCCTCTGATGCGGCCCAAGGTTCGCCTCTGTCTCTTCGTCACCGACGCCGATGCGCTCACCGCTCGGTGTGTGGCCGCCGGAATGGCGGTGCTGCAAGCTCCCAAGACCCACTTCCACGGACATCGATGCGCATTGCTTCGCGATCCGGACGGCCACGAATGGATGGTCTCCCAACCCGTGGAACGGGTGAGTCCTTCTGAGATGCAAGTCCGTTGGGATCAGCGCTGGGCTCAAACCTCCCCAGGTTCTTCCGGCTCCAAGAAAGAGTGATCGGTTCGGCGGTTGCCAGGGGGTTGGGCGCGTCCGTATCCGGATCAAATCGCCCAAAAGGATTCCTTCGGTGCGTGGCAAAGGCCTGTCTTTCCGGGCCCGGAGCCATGAGCGGGCCGACACCAGAAATTCACTGTTCCGGATTTGAATTCGGGATTCGGAAACCTAGAGTTTGCGTTGTAAAAAGGAGACCAAAAGAGGGGCTTGACCAAGTTGGGTTCGAACCTCTATCCATTGGTTCGTTCTCCCCATTTTTGTTCACTCCCCAAGTTAGGGATTGTTGAACCGTCGTCACTTTCATCCCCGTGTGGGGATGGGCCGGCGGGCTTTGGCGGTGTAATCCGTGTGTCACCCCAAAGCCCGCTGTTGCTTTTTAGGGTCTGGTCTTCGTCAGCTTCCTTCGGTCTTCTGGTCATCCTCGGACACCTGTCCAAAAATCCGCTCCATTGGGTTCAGGTCCTGTTGCTTTTGGAGATCGGATGGACCTGATAGGCAGGTTCAACGATTAGGGGCTTTGTACCCGCGAGGTGCGGTGGCCGATTGCCGGGGCCGATTGCCAGGGCTGGCGCTGGAGATCGGTGCCTCGACGGGGCTCCGCGGGACCGGTCCTGCGCTCGCAGGGAACGTTGGGGCCGGCTGGGCTTTCGCGCTGTGCGCGAGGGGAAGGGTTTGATCGCTTCCAGTGCTTGTTTCGGCGCGGTCGGCCTGTGTCTCGGGCGACTTGGGGACAGGCTTTTCGGGCTTTGTGTTTTGTTCTGGGGGTGGTTGCCGAGGTTATTGAATCCCTCAAGGAAAGCGTGTCTCCGCGTTTGATGGTTGAGGTGAAAATCTCTGCGGTGGATTGAACGGGGAATCTACAGGGTAGTCAGATGGCGAGTGAACATCCGAAATATTCGTTCCTGGTTCTACACGCTGTGGCAGCGCGAACTCCGTCCGATGCTGGCCGTGTTGTTGGTAGTATGCTCGATGCGGTCATCACTGGCTGACTGGAATGATGTGCCCACCGGTTCCATGAAGCAGACCATCTTGGAAGGAGATCGGGTGTTCATCAACAAGTTGGCTTATGATTTAAAGGTGCCATTCACCACTTGGCACTTGGCCGAATGGTCGAATCCGCAGCGCGGAGACATTGTCGTGTTCTTCTCGCCTCATGATGGCACGCGCTTGGTGAAGCGGGTGATCGGTTTGCCTGGTGAATCGATCGAGTTGCGCGATAAGCACCTGCTCATCAATGGCAAGCCGGTGGCGTACGATGCGTTGGACGGGGAAATCTCAGGCCAACTCTCCGGGACTGAACAACGGGAAAGCCTTTTTGCTATCGAGCAGTTATCGGATAAGCCGCATGCGGTCATGGCTATTCCGAGCCTGCCAACCCCGCGAAGTTTTGGTCCGGTTCGGGTGCCGAAGGGATGCTATTTCATGATGGGGGACAATCGCGACAACAGTTTCGATTCGCGATATTTCGGTTCGGTGGAGCGCGATCGCATCGTGGGCAAAGCAACCGATGTGGTGCTATCGCTCGACAAGGAGCATGGCTGGATTCCTCGTGCGCAACGGTTCTTCCGGTCGCTGGATGCAGTGGAGTCGCATTGACTAGAAGACGCGCTCCGCGGGACCGGTCCAGCGCTCGCAGGGAACGTTGGGGCCGGTTGGGCTTTCGCGCTGTCGCGCGAGGGGGATCAGTATGTCGACGTTCCTATGCTCGCTCCGGCCTGGTCCCGCTGCTGTCTCTTGGAGGCGACGGGGTGTTTTGATGGTTCAGACCGAGAGGCTTTGACCAAAAGAGGGGTTGCGGTTCCCGGG
>JARXAF010000113.1 GCA_029865985.1 Verrucomicrobiota bacterium | reverse complement strand
CCCGTCGAGATCGAGGTGATCTTCGAACTCCACTGATCCCTGCGATCCGATGGCCCCAAACCCCTGGTTCGTTCTGGAGAATGCGGCGGAAATCCCGTCGCCGACACTGGTCCTGCACCGGGGCCGGATCGAAGCCAATTTGCGACGCATGGTGGCCATTGCCGGAGATCCGCTCCGGTTGTGGCCCCATGTGAAGACCCACAAGCTGCCCGAACTGATCGCCTGGCAAGTGGGCCTGGGCATTGTGCAATTCAAATGCGCCACCATCGCCGAGGCCGAAATGGTGGCCGAGGTCGAAGGTGTCCGGAGCATCCTGCTGGCGGTCCAACCCGTGGGTCCGCAAATCGAGCGATGGATCCGGCTGGCCTCCCGATTCCCGGACCTCCAGTGGTCAGCGGTCGTCGACGACGCCAGCGTCGTGGAATCGCTTCGATCTGCCGCCGCCGCATGTCCCATCTCAAAACCGCTCGGAATTTGGATCGACCTCGACATCGGCCAACACCGCACCGGCATCGCACCGGATCTAGTCTTGGGTAGTGAGTTGCTCCGACCCCTTCGGGCCTCGGAGCCCGCGTTGCGCTTGGACGGCTTGCATGCCTACGACGGCCATTTGGGCATCACTGATCTCACCGAGCGCACCCGCACTTGCGATGAGGCTTTCGCGCCCGTGGCCGCCTTGAGAAGTCGCATCGAAACTGAATTGGGCAGACCGCTGGGAGTCATCGCCGGTGGTTCCCCGACTTTCGCCATCCATGCGGCGCGCGCCAATGTATCGCTGAGCCCGGGAACCACAGTTCTCTGGGACGCCGGCTACGCCCAAAAACTGCCCGACCTGCCCTTCGAGCCCGCCGCCGTGCTGCTGTCGCGCGTCATCAGCCGTCCTGCCGCCCGGCAAGTGTGTCTGGACCTCGGGCACAAGGCCGTGGCCGCGGAAATGCCCCACCCCCGAACCGTCTTCCTGAACCTCCCGGACGCCACCGCTCTCAGTCACAGCGAAGAGCACCTGGTGGTGGAATCGCCGGCGGCCGACGCCTTGCGTTTGGGCGACGTCATTTACTCCCTGCCCTGGCATGTGTGCCCGACCGTGGCCTTGCACCAGGAGGTCTGGCTGGCTGAGAACGGACGGGCCACGAGGGCTTGGACGGTCCAAGCTCGCAGCCGCCGAATTTCCATTTGAGCACCACCCCAGAATTGAAGCCCATGCTCGTCGTTCATGTCTTGGTCCAGGTGAAACCCGAATCGGTGGCCGACTTCATCGCCGCCACCCGCGCCAATGCCGAAGCCTCACTGCGGGAACCGGGAGTGGCCCGCTTCGACGTGGTGCAACAGCAGGACGACCCTTGCCGGTTCATGCTCGTGGAGGCCTACCGCACTGAATCGGCCCCGGCTGATCACAAGGCCACCCCGCACTACGCCACCTGGCGCGATACGGTCGCTTCTATGATGGCCGTGCCCCGGCAGAGCGTGCGCTACCACTCCGTCCACCTTCCGGACTGATGCCCTCTCCGGCCAGTGCCTTTGAATTCGCCCAACCGGAGCGGATCGTCTTCGGCCCTGGGAGGGTCGCTCAGGCCGGGACGCTCACCGCCTCGCTGGGCCAATCGGCACTGCTGGTCACCGGCCGCAATCCAGGCCGGGCGGAACCCGTTCGCGAATCCTTCCGCAAAGCCGGGTTGAACTGGGTGGAATGGTCGGTGGCGGGCGAGCCAACGGTATCCGAGGCACAGGCCGGTGCCGATGCGGCCCGACGCTTCGGCGTCGACTGCGTGGTGGCTTGCGGCGGCGGATCCGTTCTCGATGCCGGCAAAGCCATCGCGGCCCTGACGCCTCAAACAGGCGATCCATTCCGATTCCTGGAGATCATCGGGCAAGGGCTCCCGCTCGAAAACCCGCCCCTGCCCTTCCTGGCAATGCCGACCACCGCTGGGACCGGAGCCGAGGCCACGCGGAACGCCGTCCTAACCTCACCCGAGCATCGCCTGAAAGTCAGCCTGCGAAGCCCGAAAATGGTGCCCCGCATCGCCTTGATCGACCCCAGCCTGTCCCTGGGGCTACCACCGGGACTCACGGCCAGCACGGGTCTCGATGCACTCACCCAACTGCTGGAGCCTTGGGTGAGTGGCAAGGCCAACGGCATGACCGACGCCTGCTGCCGCGAGGGAATCCCGCGGATGGTGCGATCGTTGGGACGGGCCATCACCAACGGCCAGGACCTTGAAGCCCGCACCGACCTGGCCTACGGGGCCTTCCTCAGCGGGTTGGCGCTGGCTCATTCCGGGTTGGGGGCAGTCCACGGCTTGGCAGGCCCCATTGGCGGACGCTTCCAGGCACCCCATGGCGCGGTTTGTGCCGCGCTGTTGGGCCCCGTCTGGCGGGCCAATGTCGAAACCTTGTCGCGGACGGCCCCCGGACACTCCGCCCTCGAACGCTACCGACAGGCCGCCCAGTGGCTCACAGGCATCCCGGGAGCCTCCATCGACGACGGTCTGCGGTGGATCACCGAATCGGTGCACGGGTGGCCCATCCCGCGACTGTCCCAGCATGGGCTGCGCGTCTCGGATTTCCCGGAACTCATCCGGGCCGCCCAAGCCTCCAGCAGCATGAAGGGCAACCCCGTCCGTCTGACCGATGAGGTGCTGAGCCAAGTCCTCGCCGAGGCGTACTGAAGCCGCCCGTCGACTGACGGGTCAGAGGGCCGCCAGTCGATCCAAGGCTTCCGAAACCCGAACCACCAGTGGTCGAACCGTTTCGCGGCCGAAATCAAATCGGCAACCCGCCTTGGCGAAGAGTTCCGGCAACGGACGGCTGCCACCGAGCGCCAATCCCGCCTGATAATCGGCCAACGCCTTCACCGGATCCCGCTGGGCATTCACCCAAACTTGCAACGCACCCAATTGGGCGATGCCGTACTCGACGTAGTAGAACGGATACAGGAAGACGTGGAGTTGCTTGTGCCAGAGGTTGGCCCGGGCCGATTCGCACCCTGACCAATCGATGTCGCCCCCGAAGCGGTCCATCAATGCCAACCAGGCGGCACGGCGTTCGTCTCGGCTGTGGTTGGGATGGGAATAAAGCCAGTGCTGAAACGCATCAATGGTGGCGATCCACGGGAACACACCAATGACCCCTTCCAAGTGCACCGTGCGCGCCCGCAGCGCGTCGGTCGGGCTGTAGAACACCTCCAAGTGTTCCGCGCCGAGCAGTTCCATGGCCATGGAAGCCACTTCGCAGAACTCGATGGGAGCCTCCCGATAAAGCGGTAAATCTTGCTCCCGACAAGCCAGCGCATGAAAGGCATGCCCGGCCTCGTGGAGGATGGTCTCCAAATCGCGCTGAAGGCCCACCGAGTTCATGAAAATGAACGGCAAACGCGCCTCGGTCAGCGTGTATTGGTAGCCACCCGGGGCCTTGCCCTTGCGGTTGTCCAAATCGAGCAAGCGCTTCTCTCGCATCCCACGAAATCCGGCCGCCAACTCGGGGTTCATGCGGTCGAAAACCGTCTGAACACCGGTTTCCATTTCTGCCGAGGTGGAGAATGGCTTGAGCGGCGGGCGGTTCATTGGATCCACCTGCGTGTCCCACGGACGCAAGCGCTCCACCCCGAGTTTCTGGCGACGCTGGGACTGCAACTTCCGGAAGATGGGCATGACTTCCGTTTCAATGGCGTCATGGAACTTGTGGCAGTCTTCCGGGCCATAGTCGAAGCGTCCGCGCATCCGATAGGCATAAGAGACGTAGTCTCGGAACCCGGCGTTGAGGGCGATTTGGTGGCGGATGCGGATCAATTCATCCAGGAACGCATCGAACCGATCGGCCTCCTGAACCCGGCGGGCGGCCACGGATTTCCAGGCCTCTTCACGCAAGGCCCGATCCGGTTCTTCCTGGAAGCGACCCATGGCCACGAGCGTCTTCTCCTCGCCGCGGAAATCCACCGTCAGGCTGCCGCTGAGTTTGTTGTACTCGTTGCCCACCTTGGCCTCTTCGGTCTCCAAGGGGATATTCTCCGGACGATACAACTCCACTTGGAGGGCCGTGGCGCGATCGAATACTTCGTACTGCGCCGGTGAGAGTTGGTGACGGAAAGTGTGCTTGAGAAACAATTCAGCCAAGGTGAATTGCCGAGGTTTCAGGGCCGGATCAATGACCTCCACAAAATGCAGATAAGCCTTCTCAGCCTCGGCATTGTCGGTGTGGCAGGTCTTGGCGATGTATCGGCGCGCGCGCTCCTCGTCGAGGGCTGCGGACAATTCGCCGGCATCCAACAACCACCGTTCCAACTCAGCCACGGAAGCGCACCCAGCAGCCCGGGCCTCCAATTGGTCGAAAAACGGAGCGACCGCATCCCATTGTCCCAGCGCCAGATCGACAGGCACGAAGCGGCGGGGGCGATGGGGCGGTAATTCACCAAAGGGCAACAGACTCATGCAGGCAAACCATGAAAACCAATGCCCCGAATCGCAAGCCTCTCAGAATCTGATTTTCCGCGTGCGCGTTGGCACGGGACTTTCTAGCCTCCGGTCATGCTTATCTGGGTCGTCGCAGTCGTCTTGGTCGGTGGATTTGGCCTACTGGGCCATCAGACCGGAGCCATTCGTTGGGGCATCGGCTTCATAGGTGCTGCATTGGGCTTGGCGCTGGCGGGAATCGCCGGTGGGGTGGTGAGCGCCGGTCTCGCCATGATGGGGGTCAAAGACTACATCGACTTGGCCCTGCTGCCCGGCGTGATCGTCTTCAGCCTCTTGACCATCATCTTTTTGGTGATCGGAGTGGCGGCACACAGACCGGTGGAACTCTTCTTCAAGTACCGATCCGATGAGCCGACTCGCGCCGCCTTCGAGCGGATGAATCAAGCGATCGGACTCTTCGTGGGTCTGATCTCAGGCATTTGCGTTTTCTTCAGTGTGGGCAACTTCGTCTACCGGCAAGGCTACCTCATCACCCAGGTCACCAGCGACAACGGCGAAGCCACCCCCGTGCGATACATCGCCCAATTGCGCGGCGAAATGGAATCCACCGGTTGGGCCCGCACCTTCGCCGCGATGGACAACTCCCCGGCCAAGTACTACGAGGTGTCGGACATTCTCGGAATCTTGCACGCCAACCCGCTGGTTCAGGGTCGCGCTGAAAATTACCCCCCGTTTCTGGCCCTCGGTGCTCAGCAAGAATTCGCGGAAATCGGTTCCGATGCCGAATTCCTCAAGCTGATCCAAAGCAAGCCTGCCTTGTCCGCCATGCTCAACCACCCGAAGGCGGCGGCGGTCCTGTTCAGCCCGACCCTGCGGGAAACCTTCGCCAAGGTGGACCTGAAAGACTTCCGCAAGTACCTCGAAACCGGAATTTCGCCCCGCTATGAAGACGAAAAGATCCTCGGACGCTGGCGGATGGATCCGGGCACCGTCTTCACCCAACTCAAGCGCGAACGGCTGAACTTGAGCCCGGCGGAGATGCGCAGCATTCGCGCGGCTTTAGGCCCAATTCTTTCGGGAGCGACCCTGGTGGCCTACACTGACGGCCGTTTCTCCATCAAGATCGCCCCTCCGGCCGCCCCGGTGGCTGCGGCCAACCCGGAGGGTGGCGAGGCCGCGGCTCCCAGCCCGGCCGCCACCCAGAACGCCTACATGGCTCGCTATGGTCTTCGACCTTCGTCGGCCGGAACCCCGGCTGTCCCAGCAGCCCAACCCAAGGCGGCCAAGGTGGCCAAGCTGCCACCCGGCATCGAATTCATCCAGGGTCTCAAGTCCTTCGACGGCACTTGGACTCGGACCGACGGCCGATATGTCCTCGGGGCGGAGCTTGAGGGCTCCAAGCAATCGCTCGACGCTTTGGTCAATGACACGGGGCGCCTGACTTGGTCGTTTGGCACCGGCGAAAAGAAATTCACCGTCTACTTCGTCCGCACGAGCTGACCCTTCCGCTTCGATCATAGCCCGAGGCCGAGCCAAAAAATCTCAGCCGGAATGATTCCATGGAATTGTTCCGGCTTTTTGTTTCGCCAAGTCTTGGTCAACTCAGCGGGTTCTTCTGGAACCGGGACATAACTTCAGGCCGGACGCTGTCCCTGTGCGAAGCCCCCATTGGGAAGCCGCTGCAAAAAGATCCCAATGCCCGCCCAAACACAGGCGTTTTTCTCTAGGCGAGTTACCGTGACCAATTGCCCAATCGGACACGATAAGCTTCAGGACTGCTGCCTGGGTCTCCAGAGGTTCCAGGCAATCGGAACAACCCGGCAGGAAACGGATTGGTGGAAGACAACTCGGCGGACGGGCTGGACATTGAAACGGACACCGGCACCCGGAAACGCTCATGAACCAGAGGCGCTGCGGCTCGTAAATATTGGGGAGATGAGATGGAGTCCCAACTGGATCCACTCAACGCGATCGAAGGATTTTCCGAAAAAGCTTCTGAAGGACGCGAGAGACCTGGGCTTGTGACGGCGGCCTGCTGCGACGGCATGCCCTCGGAGTTCGGTGAATCATTCGTGCCACTGGCCCAGTAAATCCCGCCGAGCAACGTCGCCATCATGGCCAATCCCAAGCCGTTCCAAACCCACACCGGCAACAGCCCACCGGCCGGGGCGGCAGCACTCTGAGAATCGGATCCAAGAAAAAACCACCGACGCCACAGCGGTGTGTTCCGCTCTGCTTCCAAAGCCCGGATGCGATCCATGACGCCACTGGACAAATCGTTGAAGTAACCCGGAGGCGGCGTTTCGTGACGCTTCAAACGGAGCAACTGCTGCAATCTCTTGGAGGATTCGTCTTCGGTCATGGCCTGCTCTGCACGTTGATTTCGGTTATTTCATCCAATCCGACAACCACCCTTGGAGTTGTTGATGAGCATAAAAGAGCCTCGATCGCACCGTGCCGGGATTCACTTTGAGAATCTTGGCAATCTGCTCATGAGGCAACCCTTGGATATCGTGGAGTGTCACCACGGTTCGGTGGTCTTCCGACAACTTGAGAATGGCTTCGTTCAACCGGCGCTGGAGTTCGGCCAGACTGGCTTCGCGACGCGGGGTGTTTTCTGAGACCAACGCCACCAAATCCGGGTCATTCTCAGGCTGCACATCCAAATCATTGAGACTGAGGTGCGGGGTACGATTGCGACGCAGCTTGAGATGGTTGAGGCAAGTGTTGACCGCAATCCGGTAGATCCAGGTGTAGAAGCTTGAGTCTCCCTTGAAATTCCTCAGCGCTTGCCACGCCTTCACAAAGGCGTCTTGGGCCAGATCGTGGGCATCCTCATGATTGGAGGTCATGTGGTAGCACAAACCGTAAATCCGCTCCTGGAACTGGCTGACCAACTGATCGTAAGCAGCCAAATCACCCGCTTGGGCACGACGCACACGGAGCACTACTTCGGACGCCTCCTCGGCATTCGCGGTAGCTCGGGCCGACATCATCGAATCGGCGATTGGATCCATCAACAACGCAACGCTCACGGCTCAAGAGCCGGCAAGCAAGTCGGTTTGTCGCGCCAGAAAACGACTGAGTGCGTACAATGCATCGACCTGCGGTCCGGGCTTTAAGGTCGACAGTGCTTCATCGGAAGTGTTCAAAAATTCCCCGATCACCTCTCGGGACCGCTCCAAGGCCCTGTTCTGCTCCAAAAGCCCACGAACCTTGGGGAAGAATTCCGGCTGCCAGTCCTCCAACCATCGGACCAACTGTTCGCGATCCTCGGGTTTGGAATGATCCAAACCCATAATGAGCGGAAGCGTCACCTTGCCGCTGGCAAGATCGGTTCCCAGAGACTTGCCCGCCGAAGATTCCGCTCCGTAGAGATCCAGACAATCATCGTAAATCTGATAGGCAGTCCCCAACGACAAGCCATAACGCCGCAGCGCTGCCGCCTCTTCGGGCGTGCCCCCGGAGAGACGGGCACCTAGATCGCAGGACAGCGCGAACAATTCGGCCGTCTTCATTTCGATGACCTTGAAGTAATCGGCACGATCCACCGCCCAACGGCGGCGTCGGTGGCTTTGAAGAATTTCGCCGGCACAAACCCGACCGCTGGAGGATGCCACCAATCGCGAAACCTCCGCACTCGGCAAATTGGCAGCGAGTTTGAGAGCGTGAGCGAAGAGGCAGTCACCCAACAGGACGGCCACCTGATTGCCCCACTTGGCGGCTAGCGTGGCCTTGCGACGACGCATGCTGGCCTCGTCCATGATGTCGTCGTGCACCAGGGTGGCCAGGTGGATCATTTCGATGATCACTGCCACGGCCACCGAATCATCGTTCAAAGGCCCGACAGCCCCTCCGGCCAGGGCCACGAGAGTCGGACGCAACTGCTTGCCCTGATTCTCCAGCGCGTAACGGGCGTATTCGGCGATCTCGGAATCAAACTCTTCGACCTGAGCCTCCATCATGGCGGAGACACGGCCGAGGAATTCACGAGCCGGTGCGATCACGGGCTCCCAATCGGCAACAGAAATTGCCTCAGGGATCCCGGACTGCGTCTCAAGTGCGACCAACATTGTTGGAAACACTATGGGTGCACTTCGACAAGGGTCAAACTCCGCATGGCGTAGCCCCCCCAAGTTTCCCGCTCCCATTAAACCTCGATCGGTGCCCATGAACCCACATGGGCCGCATGCTTGACCCTCACTGGCTGCAACTCGGTGGAATTTGGGATTGCCCCGCCCGGTACAAAGGCGTTCAACAGCAGCACATGTCCGCCTACGATCAATTCGTCTCCGTGGCACGCAACCAGTTCGACCGCGTCGCCGACACCCAACGATCCCCGATCACGACCGCCGGAAACTGGCTCGCAGACTCATTGGCCACCGATGGCTTTCTGTACGCCTTCGGCACCGGGCACTCCCACATGGTCGCTGAGGAAATCTTTTACCGCGCCGGACATCTCGCACGGGCCGTTCCGATCCTGGAAGAAACCCTGATGATGCACCTCAACGCCATCGAGGCGACCTACCTGGAGCGGGAACAAGGCCGGGCCAAGGCCATCTTGGACCAATATCCGGTCAAGGCGGGCGATTTGTTGGTGGTTGCATCCAACGGCGGACGCAACGCCGTGCCCATTGAAATGGTGCTCGAGGGCAAGGCCCGCGGACTCAAGACCGTGGCCATCACCAATATGGACCAGACCCACCGCTGGCCCTCGCGGCATCCTTCCGGAAAGCGTCTGGCCGATGTCGCCGACCTGGTCATCGACAATTGCGGGGTCGATGGCGATGCCGCCATGGGTATCGAGGGGTTTCCCCACCGCATCGGGCCGCCCTCGACCATCACGGGCATCCTCATCATCAACCTCATCGTGGTGCACGCCATCGAACAGTTGGTCAAACGGGGCGTGGAGCCGGAGATTTACATCAGCAGCAACACTCAGGGAGATGACCACAACGATCGTCTGTTGAAGAAGTACAAGTCCCAGATTCGTCATCTTTGAGACAGCCATCCGCGATCCTGAAACCGATGATCCCCACCAGCACCTCGTTGAAGCCATGAACCTCCGGTCTCTTCTCGCCTTCTCTTCCACGCTCACCCTGTGCCTGTCGGCGGCGTCGACGGCGGATTGGCCGCAGTGGCGAGGCCCCAACCAGGATGGCTCGATCCGCATGAGCGGCCTGCCGAGCACGCTGAGCCCGGCCAACAAGCGCTGGAGCACCCCCTTGCCCGGGAAAGCCGGTTCCACTCCCGTGGTCAGCGGCAACCGGGTTTTCCTCACCTCGCCCGACGATCAGAAGAACCTGCAACTGATGTGTCTGGATCGAACCTCGGGCCAAGTTCTCTGGAGCCGAACTGTCGGCGTGGGCGACAAAGAGGCCGGCCGCAACAACACCTGCGCCCCATCACCCATCACCGATGGCAAACGGGTTTATGCGCTCTTCGGCACGGGCGACTTCGCAGCCTTCGATCTCGACGGAAAACCCCTCTGGTCGCGCAACCTCAGTAAAGACTTCGGCAGCCTCGGGCTCATGTGGATCTACGGGGCCAGCCCATTGTTGCACGAGGGCCGCCTCTACTTGTCGATCCTGCAGCGCAAGGAAGTGCCCCCGGACTATCCGCGATTCGACGGTAAGCCCAACCGGGATTCCTTCCTGCTGTGCCTCGATCCCAAGACCGGCAAGGACCTCTGGAAATCCCTCCGCTCCACCGATTCCACCAAGGAAAGCAGCGAATCGTACGCCACGCCGGTGGCCTTCAAAGGTCCGAACGGAATGGAGCTCATCATCGTCGGCGGAGACCATGTCAGTGGACACCGGCCCAAGGATGGTTCCGAGATTTGGCGGGCCCGACTCTACGAGAAGCGGGACGACTGGTATCGCATTGTGACCTCCCCGGTGATCGCCGGCGGATACATCCTCGCTTCGGGTCCGAAGGGTCAGCCTGTGGTGGCGTTCAAACCAGGCGGCCAGGGAGATGTGACCACCACCCATCGCGCCTGGGATTTCAAGGAGGCGCCCACCGACTGGAGCACTCCCTGCGTGCTGGACGGTCAACTCTTCGTCCTCGACGGGCAGAAACGCATCGTCAGCAAACTGAATCCAGCCAATGGCGAGAAACTCTGGTCGGGCAAGATTCCGGGCAACGGGCCGATCTGGGGTTCCTTGTCGGGAGCCGACGGCAAACTCTATTGCCACGACGAGAACGGCACCGTGTTTGCGCTGAGCGCTGGGAACACCTTCGAAGTGCTCTCCAGCCATGCCTTCACCGGCGAGGGCCCGTGCAAGGGCAGCATCGCCCTGAGTCACGGAAACCTCTTCGTGCGCACCGCCAAGGCCCTCCACTGCTTCGGCCAACCGTGAGCCACCCCTCTTTGGCCGCCGCCCGACCGACTCCGTCGCTGCGGGTGCTGTTTTCTCCGTCCGAATACGAAGCCGTCGCAGCGAAGGACCTCCTGGGCGTCACGTGTGTCGTCTTCGACGTCCTCAGAGCCACCTCCACCATGCTCGAAGCCTTGGGCAACGGGGCCACGGGCATCTTGCCAGCCCGGGAGATCGCCGAGGCGCTGGCGCTGCGGACAGGCCATCCGGAGGCATTGCTGGCCGGCGAGCGGGACGGGTTGCGCATCAGGGCCCATTTGACGGGTGGCGTCGATTTCGATCTGGGCAATTCACCGCGGGAATTCACCCGGGACCGCGTGGCAGGCCGTGAAATCATCATGACCACCACCAACGGCACGCGCGCCCTCGAAGCCTGCCGCAAGGCCGAGTCCGTCCACATCGCCTCCTTTGGTAATCTCACGGCATTGGCTCAGCACCTCCTGTCCACCGGGGCCACTTCCGTGTGTCTGGTGTGTGCGGGCACCTTGGAGAACGCCTCCTTCGAAGACACGCTGGGAGCGGGCGCTCTCGTGGACCGTCTGATCAAAGAATCCGGCGAACGGCCGCCTTGGCCCTTGGACGACTCGGCGCAAATCGCCTGGGACTTGTACCGAAGCCACCAGCACCGTTTGTCTGAGGCCGCCCAAAGCGCCCGCAACGGACGCCGCCTGCTGGCCCAACCGGAATTGGCGGGCGATGTTCCGGTTTGCTTCGAGGAGGATCGCAACCCCCACGTGGTGCAACTCGGAGCCGATCAGGTTCTGCGCAAAATCAACTGAATCGAGCCGGCGAGGCGAGGCACTGGTGACGACCAACGCATCGACGCCCGCCGCTCAAAATGCTGGAGGGGTTTGGGGTGTGAACTTGTTGCGGGAGACCTCCACCTTCACGAAGTGCAAGATGACCGGAGCGAGAATCATCCCGGGAATGCCCATGAGTTTCTCGCCAATGACCAGACCCAGGAGCGTCAACCACATCGGATTGCGGATCCGATTGCCGATGATCTTGGAGTTCAGGAAGTACTCCCCCTTGTGCAGGATCACCAGAAACATCAGGGCGGCAAAAGCCATATGGGGACTGATGGTGAGACCGATACCGACAATAAGGGTGTTGCTCAAAAGGTTGCCGACGATGGGCAACATGCCGAAGAGGAAGGTCAGTCCGATGACCACCGTGACGAACGGATAGCCGTTCCAAATCAGGAAACCGGACGTGAAGAAGGTATTGATGGCCGAGATGAGCATCTGAGCCCCCATCACTTTCGAGAAACTGTCGTAGAGACCGCGGAATCGCTCGGCAATCTCACGCCCCACCGCGGTATAGAGGTTGTCATCACCGGCATCCGGTTCGGCTCCGAAGTCGAGTTTCAGACTGAGGAAGAGGCTGATGGCAACGACCAGACCGATGAGCAACGAGACGGCTTCGACCGCCACAATGCGGGCATATTGACCGAGATTGGCCAATTTGGCCTTCACCATGTCCAATGCGGTGACCTTCAGACTGGCCAGATCGGTGAAGGGTAAATCCAAACCGATGTTCTGGGCGAATTCCACGACGGCCGGGATGGTCTTTTCCGCGATCTGAGGTAGCACCACGTAGGCGTGCTTCACGAAGCTGTAGAAGCCGATGCCCATCGCGGTCAGCAGGAGCAGAAACAAGGTCAGGCCCAACCAGCGACTCCGATTCAGCGACAGAAGGCTCAGAGCGAAATAGGCGAACAAGGCAGTGATCAGCGGGGTCGCCAATTGAAGAACCCCCACCAGGATCAGCAACACGGCCATGAACGCGTAGGAAATGCGGATCGGTTTGCCCATCGAGTGGAAGTTTACCGGGTCGCTGTGAAAAAGCGATCTCGCAGAACCGCGGTTCCAAGACCGCGGCACGGACCGATCAGACCCACCGCTCCATGTAGGCCACATCGAGCCAACGGTCGAACTTGAACCCCACCCGCTTGAAGAGGCCGACTTGCTCGAACCCGAAGCGCGCATGGAGCTTGATGCTCGCGGTATTCTGGGCATCGATCGCCGCCAGGATCGCCCGGATGCCGATCTCCGCCGCGGCAGGGATCAACGGTTCCAGCAGACGAGCCCCGAGCCCCTGCCCTCGGGATCCTTCGGCCACGTAAATGGAATTCTCGGCCGTGAACCGGAAACCCATCCGGTCGTGGTACCGGTTCAGAGCGCTCCATCCGACAATGCGACCGTCGCCCGCCTCGGCCACGAAGATGGCGTGCCCCGTGCGCTGATGGTCCTCGAACCAGGCCAACCGGTGTTCCAGCGGGCGCGGCTCATAATCGTAGGTCGCCGTGGTCTTGAGCACGGCATCGTTGTAGATGTCCAAGATGCCGGAGCAGTCGGCCCGGACGGCCCGTCGGATGTGGATTTCGGTCATAGTCTTGAAGTCCGCAACACGGAGCTGAATCCGCGGTTCAGCGCTGCGAGAGCAGGTAGGCCAGGAGATGGTTGAAATCGGCGCTGCTCAGGGACTCGCCAAAAGTGTCGGGCATGAGGGACAACTCGCTTTCCTGCTTTTCGGTCACAGCAGATTTCTTCACGGAGAACTCCTTGCCGGCCGGATCGACCAGCACGAGCAAGTCGCCTTCCTCGCGGCGCATCAATCCGGCCAGTTCGTCGCCATCTTGGGTGGTGATGCGGGTTTGGCGGAAGGCGTGGTCCACATTGCGGTTGGGATCGAGGATGTCCTCGCACAAGCGCTCGACTCCTCGGTTGCCGATGCCGGTCAACTGAGGCCCCACCAACCCGCCGACGCCTCCCAACTGATGGCAGGCTTGGCAATTTTGCTGGAAAATCCGCAAACCCTCCGCGGGCTTGGCTTGGGTACGGTCGAAGCCATCGCGACGGGCGGCCAGGAGCCTTTCGCGGGCCTCGTCGGCCTGGGGCAATCCCCGCGTGAGCTTCTCAACTCGCTCGGTCCATCGGTCCGGATTGGCCCGCTGCAGGCGTTCGCGAGTCCCGTTCTGTTGGAGGATCCGCGGCGAGGCCACCCCCTGCTCCACGGCTTTCAGGAAGGTCTCGGCGCCGTCGCGGTTCGCCGTCAACGCGAGGGCCCACTGCATCTGAACTCGATACGCCGCTCCCTTGAACGCCGACGAAACCGCCGCCCGACTCTCCGGCGTGTTGCGCTCGGCCAAGAGGACACCGAGGCGTTCCCGAAGTGACTGCGATTGATTGCCATCAACCAGAATAGCCGAGGCCACCGTGACACCCCGGGGCGCATCCAGGGCCATGAGTGCCTTGGCAGCGACCGCCCTCGGCTCCGGTTCTCCCGGACGGGACAGCCACGCCTCCAACTGAGGCGCCAACTCCTTCAACCCGAGCCGCGCGGCCAATTCTGCCGCTCCGGCCGCACGTTCGGCCATGGCGCGGGGCGATGCAGGCGGCAGCACCGGTGCTCCCTCGACCCCACCGATCGCCAACCAGGCATAGGCATCGCCTGTGTCGGCGTCCGTCACCTCGATCACGCCGCGCTTCCCCGGATGCGCCCGGGTATCCCACGCTACCGGGATGAGGGTATCGCTCCGGGGCGGGCGGACTTCGAGAAGCACCGCCCCCGAAACCGCATCCTTCAATCGCACGCCATTGACCAACTTTGCCGGCTTGTCGGGGTAGCCATCGTGACCGCAGAGCCAGAAGCGGATCTCTCCACCCAGATCGAACTCGGGTGAACGAAGCACCCCGGTCTTCTGCTCGCCCCGCACGAGGCTGGAGAGGACCCGCAGCGGCGGCCCATCGGCACGACGACGTTCCTGATAATCCCAAGGGCTCTCCGTCGGTGGATTCAGCGGCGCCTGGATCCAGTTCGAATCGGATCCGGAGGTCAGAAGACGGGAGGCCAATTCAGCCCCCCACGCCTTCAAGGCCGGAGTGAGCGAAGCGCCCCGCTGTTGGAGCCCCTGATCCATGGACCGGAAGAGGGTGAACTGGAAATCTAGTTGATCGTCAAAGCGCCGCCGCACGAATCCGGACAGCGCCGGCCATTGGCTTTCTGGAGCGTACCGGGCCGCGTGGCGCAAAGCCTCCGCCAACGTGGGAACGGTCTTCCCGTCCAGCTGATCCAACCGACCAATCAAGTACGAGGCCGCCTCGGCCGAAGGCACTGCCAGCACGACATCGGCGAGGGCTCGCTGATCCGATGGCGACCAGTTGTTGCGCGACAATACCTGAGCGAAGATGCCCGGAACCTGGAGGTGATCTCGGAGGGCCTTGCGCAGCACATAAACCCCATGGGTGTCCGTTGGGGGAGTCCGGCTGAGTGCGTCCAGGATCGGCCGAAGATTCTCGGGCTGCGGCCATTGCCCCAAGACCTCGGCAGCGCAACGGACTTCCA
>JARXAF010000109.1 GCA_029865985.1 Verrucomicrobiota bacterium | reverse complement strand
CAATGGTCTCACCGGCCACGTCTCGGTCTATCAGGGAACGATCATGGTTCAGCTATGGAATGAACTGGCCACGCCCAACTGGGGATCAATCACGACAGGTCCTCTACTTTCCCTCGGGGTCTGGAGTCATGTGGCGGTGACCTTGAACACGCCGGAGGGCTCCAACACGGGAACCTGCACGATCTACAAGGACGGGATCGCGGTGAAGACTGCGCCAATTCCCTATCTCCGCGTCTCCGAGGTTCGTGCTCAGCAACATCAGTTCGCGATCGGCATGAATGTCGGGTACTTCATTGGGGGCCAAACTTGGGCCCCCTATGCGTTCCGTGGATCCCTCGATGAAATGTTCATCTTCGATCGCGCCCTCGACGCCGTGGAGATCAGCCAACTCCTCCAGTTCGATAATCGCCTCTCGGTCAGTCCGGCGATCGAACTCCACTTCCAGACCGATCCCAGCCGGAAGTATCAACTTCAGTGGTCGGAGGATCTGAAGTCCTGGACGGATCAGGGGCCCATACTGATGGGGACCGGGACGGAAGTTTCTGTGCCTGTGTCCATCCGTGGAAAGGCCAACCGATACTGGCGCATCGACCCGCGGGAGTGACACTCCCTCCGCATGGCCCGCATCACCCGCCGGAATGCACGGAGATAGATCGCCGCCCTCACGCCTGCCGCGGTTGCCGCCGGGTGCGCCGGACCCAATCTTCTCCTGCCCAAAGCCGGCACCGATCTCATCCGCCACGACAACGAACTTCCCGGTACACGCGACTGGATGTTGACCTCCACCCGCGTGTGCAAAACCACGGGTTGGCGCTCCCCTTCGATCGAAGGTTAATGCTCCCAGATGCGCGTCCGGGCCTGGGACGAATTCATCTTCCACGTCTCCACCGACCCGGCTGAGCGCTTCGATGTGGAGTTCTATCGACTCGGCTACTACGGCGATGCCGGTGGACGGCGGGGCGGCGGGCTCTCGAACCTCGAAGGATCCACCTAAGCGATGCCGTCGGTGGGAGCCAAGCGCCTCCGAGACTGTCAGTGGCCCGTCGCCGTCCGACTCCGCATCCCGCGTGACTGGATCAGCGGAATCTATTTGATACGAATTTGCTTTTTGACGCTCCGCGATCAAGCGCGGCCCCGTTTTCAAGGTTGGAGACTCCGGGTAGCCCGGATCCAGCGGAACTCACCGCTAGGGCCGGCGGAGGCGATAGAAGCGGGCAGGCTCATTGGTCGCGATGAGTTCGCGGAATTCATGACGGCCGGCGACAAGTGTGTTTGTCGAGACGGGGGACCAGACGGGGACGGCTAGATCCGGGCACGCTTCGACAATGAAGGTCTCACCGTTGCGTCCAACCACCTCGAAACCGAGTGCTGAGCCGAAGACACCGAAGCCGTTTCCGCCGCCCAACAACTGGGTCTCGACTCCGCCGCTCTGGGAAAACGAGAACCAGTTGAGGTTGAAGTCGGCCCCAACTTCCCGGACGAACCTTATGATCTGGACCCCGCGGCCGAGCACGACCGTCTTCGTCAGATTGGCCCAGGATTGCCAACCGCCGGTATTCGGCACGGCGAGTCGACCCGTGAGGTCGACTCCATTGGATTCCACCCGGAAGGCACCTCCGGTGTTTGGGGTGGCGACCCTGGCGGCTAGCAGATACTCCCCAGCGGGTCCGGTGACTTCCACGGTGTACTCAGTCCATTCCCCCGTTTCGATGAAACCCAGGTTGAACCCCCCTTCGGCACAGGATTCGATATCGATCCCTTCACCAGTCCGGTAACGCCCGCCGGTGTTGGCTCCGGTGTTATCATGATAGGCGACACCTTCGCCACCACGGTCGAAGTCCTCGGCCTGCAGGGTCCCGGGCAAGGCGGTCGGAACTGTCCGGAACGGGATGCCCGACAGCGTCGGCTTGAGCCCCCCTGCGGAAGTGGTGGCCCTGAAGGCAGTCGCCGCCATATGGGAGTTGTCGGCGTCGGGCCTCAGCAGTCCGGTCGACGGGTTGACGGAGACGAGATGGCCACCTCCTCCGTAGGCTCGGAGCGCGAAGTCTCCGTCGTGCAGGCTGAACCATTCGAACTCTTCGACTACTCCAGGAGGCAAGACGCTTGCCGACAGCGAATCCGCGGGACCGGAACTCCGAACGAAGCGACCGTCCGCACTTCGGATGCGTACCCGCCGCGGTCCAGCGTGCTCGATAGAGAACGAATCGAGTTGGGCACCGGAGTAGCCGACTCGATCCGCCTTGATCCTTCCTCCCGTCGTCGGGTCGACGCCGAGGAACTTCGCCCCGCCCCGACTGAAGATCCCAACACGAGATCCGTTGGCGGGGAGACCGACGGCCCCGCGCGCAGGCCAGTTGCAGGCGGCCGAATCCGGTGTCCAAAGCGTGCCGGCGGCCGTGATCTTGGACCGGAAATCGACCAAGTCCGAAGTCCGCGCTCCCAGCCACTGGAACTGCATCCAGCCATTGAAATGGCTTTCATACATGCTGTTGTAACCCTGGCCGGCCGTGTCACCAGGCCAGAACTCCGTGCACAACAGCGCCGGGAACGAGGTGTTGGCCTTCAGCCGGGTGATCGCGCTTTCGATCGAGGCGCGGCTTTCGTATCCATGGTGCGCGAATCCGGCATTGAGCCAACTGACCCCACGTGTCCGCAGGTAGTTGGCTCCGTATGTCGGGTCGCCGGCGAAACCCATGAACGAGCCCAGCAGGATGAAGGTGTCCGGAGCCAAGGACCGGATCGTGTTGTAGAGGAGCAGCTGCTTGTCCCAGTCGGAATTCCTCCAGGAATCCAGGGTGAACCGAACGGGTTCGTTGTGAGCCTCGTAGAGCACGTGGGGCCGGTCCTTGTACCGGGGAGCATAGATCCTCCAGAAGTCGAGGGACCAAGGCATGCTGTGAATCGTCCCGTTCTCACCGTTGCAGCCGATGGTGATGATGAGATAGAGGCCTGCCTGCTCGGTCCGCTGGACGAGGAGGTCACAATCGGCGGCATTGATCCCCGGCGCGTTGGTGTTTCCGGAGGAATCGCCCTCGAGGTAGAGATGGACCGTGTTGAGCCCGTATTCGGTGGCCAAAGCGTTCAACGCCGCCTGCGAAGGGACTTGCTTCGCCAAGCTGCCGTAAGGATCCCCGCCGTCCCACGAAAGACTCACGCCACGGAGCAGGGTGTCCTGATCCGTTCGGAGGACATTGAATCCAAGGGACACATCCAGGTGAGGCCTCTCCCGGCCGGCCGAGACTGGCCCGGCGGACACCACAAGCAAAAGGATATGCAGGAAGGTGGAAACCAGCGAAGTTGGGCCCCATTTCTCCGAAGCGCTGCGGCGAAGAGGACCGCGCCTCGGAGTCTGCACTCGCTCTGCACATTCTTCGAATTTCCCATCTCGTTGAGGCATAGCTTCCATCACGAAACTCGCCGTCCTTCTCGAGATGTTCCCACAGGGGCATTGACTCCGATCATCGATCTATCGCTTTCGGACAAATTTTCTGCTGGCATGGGAAGCGGTCTGACCGGCCGGGCCGATTCATAATAAACACCTGTCGGACACCCGGTCAAACGGGTGCCGAATTTATTGATAGGAATTTAACTTTTGACGCTCCGCGATCAGGCGAATTGATTTTTCTGAAGGTGGGCAGTTTTGATTTGGTACACCGGACCCAACCCGTTGTCTAAAGTGTGTCGCGGCAGGCTGGTGGCTCAGCGGGCGGTTCGGGGCGCTGCCATGGCCTGCGGGGCACTGTTGTGCGGGCGTTCGGAGCCGTTGGATATCCGTTTCGAGGCCGTTGCAGACGGGCCCACCGCTCCTTCGTTCGGGGAAGGCCCAAGAGGATGGGTCGCGGTGTGGTAGAGCCACGGTTCGTTGGCGCGCCAGTGCCTTCGGGCGACACATGAGGGGCGCCCCGGCCTTGACGCCAGGTGACCGGCGGTTCAGTCGGGGGGGCATCCCCCGCGCCAGTTTCAATCGGTGTGGCCCCGTTTCAATCGGTGATGAAGTTCTCATAGTTGGGCATGATTTCGGACCCCTGCAGACAAATCTCCTGCTCTTTGGGATCGAGGCGGTCAGGCGGCGACTCCAGGTCTGATCCATCGTTCCCGGTCGGCCGGATTTGGCTGGGCGGCGGAGGCGCCGGGGCGAAGGTGGCACGTCGGCACCACAGGTTCAGGTGCTGTAGGATCTTCTCCACGACCCTGGGAGGGTCGATGATGGCCAGCACCCGCATCTGCCGCTGGCAGGCGAGGCATCATCGGCGGTTTCCGAACTCACCAGATAGTAGGCCTTCTTGGCATCCAAAGTGACCGGGGCCGGCAACGCGAAATACACTAGAAGCCGTCCGGAGCCGGTCAGATTCGGAAATCGTTCCCTGACCCCGTTTCCTTCCGAAGCGTAGGATCGCACCAGATCGTGCTCGGACGTCGTGGTCGCGGCGTTAATCTCACTTCGAAACTCCCGCATTTCCTCCAAACCGAACAGAATCGTTTGGAATCGGGGAAATGGTGGATCTGGTGGTCCGGGCCGGGGGCTTCCGATGGGACCGCCGACCGTGCACGAGGCGGGAGCGGGTCAGCCCAACAAAAAAGCGCGCACCGGTGAGGGTGCGCGCTTGGAAACGGAACTCGGACGATTAGTCCTGGGTCTTCTTCTCCTCGGCCGCGGCGAACGCGTGCTCGAGGGCGACCAGGTCTTCACCGGGCTTGAGCTGATCGAGGAGCTTCTGCTCTTCCTTCAGCTGCTCGGTGCTGTAGTTCGCGGCCTTGATGGACAGACCGATGCGGCGATCGGCACGGTCGATCTTGATGACGCGGGCGGTGACATCGTCGCCGACCTTGAGGACGTTCTTGATCTTGTCGACCCGGTCTTCGCTGACCTGGGAGATGTGGACCAGACCGTCGATGTCGTTGGGCAAGCCGACGAACGCGCCGAAGCTGGCCAGCTTGGTGACCTTGCCGGTGACCAGATCGCCCACCTTGAAGAGGGTCTCGATCTGCTCCCACGGATCCACGCCCAGCTGCTTCATGCCGAGGCTGATGCGCTGGTTGGCCTTGTCGACTTCGAGCACAACCGCCTCGACCTCGTCGCCCTTCTTGAGGACTTCGCTCGGGTGGTTGACCTTGCGGGTCCAGCTCATGTCCGACACGTGCACCATGCCGTCCAGGCCTTCCTCGAGCTCGAGGAACGCGCCGTAGCTGGTGAGGTTGCGGATCGGGCCCTTGACCTTGGTGCCCGGCGGGTACTTGGTGTGAGCCAGATCCCACGGGTTGGTCTCGAGCTGACGGATGCCGAGGCTGATCTTCTGCTCGTCGCGGTTGATGCCGAGGACGACCGCTTCGATTTCCTGGCCCTGCTTGAGGACGTCGGAAGGCTTGGCGATGCGCTTGGTCCAGGACAGCTCGGTGACGTGCACCAAGCCCTCGACGCCGGGCTCGATCTCGACGAACGCGCCGTAGGGCACCAGGTTGACGATCTTGCCTTTGACCTTGGCGTTGACGGGGTACTTGCTCTCGATGTTGTCCCAGGGGTTGGACAGCTTCTGCTTGAGGCCCAGGCTGACGCGCTCTTTCTCGCGGTTGATGTCGAGAACGACGACGTCGATCTCCTGACCCACCTTGAGCATCTCGCTCGGGTGCGTGAGGCGACCCCAGGACATGTCGGTGATGTGCAGCAGGCCGTCGAGGCCGTTGAGGTCGATGAACGCACCGAAGTCGGTGAGGTTCTTGACCGTGCCCTTGCGGATGTCGCCGGGCATCATCTCGGACAGCAGCGACGAACGGCGGGCGTTGCGCTCGGTCTCGATGATTTCGCGGCGGCTCAGGACCACGTTCTGGCGGTCCGGGTTGAGCTTCACGACCTTGAACTCGTAGGCATTGCCGACGAAGGTGGCGAGGTTCTTCGGGGGAACGATGTCAACCTGGGAAGACGGGCAGAACGCCTCGACGCCGATGTTGATGATCAAGCCACCCTTGACGACGGACTTCACCTTGCCGGTGACATTGCCGCCCTCGTTGCAAATGCTCTGGATGCGGTCCCAGTTCTGCTGGAACTCGGCCTTTTCCTTGGACAGGTGGACATTGCCCTCCTTGTCTTCGGCCTTTTCGATGAGGACGTCGATGATGTCGCCCACGACAACCTTCTCGAACTCGACGAACTCGGAGGCGCTGACGACGCCTTCGGATTTGCCGCCGATGTCCACGAGGACTTCTTTCGGACGGACTTCGAGGATGGTTCCCTTGACGATCTGACCGGCCTTGAATTGGCGGTCATACTGCTTCAGCAGTTCTGCGAATGCGGCGGAGGCCGACATAATGGTATTTTGACAGACGCACGGAGCGCCTGTGCTGTTAATCTGCGAGGAGACTTGATCGGGGCGAGGTAAAGTTGCCCCTCAGAAGACTCCATTGCCCAACGTGACCGACGTTGCGGTTGACAACGGAGGTTAGCGGTTAGGTGACTGGTTTAACTGTGTTTCTCAGCCGAAAGTGCCATCACACGAGTGACAGCCGGCGCCGCAGACGGTGGCGATTGCCCCGGAGGAGGCAAGCGGGTTTTTCAAGAAGTGCTGGGAAATTGCTTTTTGACGCTCCGCGATCAGATTTCAGGATTAACAATCCTTAAGCGATCAACCTGGACCGCGCATGTGACCTATCCTCCAGGAAATACCCGCCGTCACCTCGCAGAATTGTCCGGAAACGGACTCATGATCCCCTGTTTCGTGCGTCGTCCCGTGAATTCTGTTCATCCTGGCTAAAAACATCACGCGGCCTCGTCCAACCCCGAAATGAATTGGTGCGGCCACTCACTCGCAGTCCATGCACATTCTCGCCCTATCTTGTTCGCTGAGGTGTCAGACGTTGTACCGTCTCGGAGTGGGTGAAGCGCTGCTGCATATCGAGGGGTGGAAGCTCAGGGCTTTTTGACAACGGGCGCCTCCAACCCGAGGAGGTGCGCGGTGGTAACTGAGCGGGCGAGGGTGCGGTCCCTCACGCTTGTCGCGAAATTGATCACCCGCTTAGCCTCCTCCTCCGAGACTTTTTCCAAGAGTTGCTTCAAACGCGCCTGATGCGGGGCGAAGCTCTCGGAAAGTCGCGCCGGGGTGAAGATTTCGCGCTGCACTCGAAGCATCGTCTCACGCAACCGCTTCTGCTGGGACGGGATCGCGAAGAGCGCCTTCGCTACGCCGCCTTTGAACGGAGTGTCCAAGGGCCAGGGATCGCGCTGAAAAAGCTGGTCCATGCCGCACGGAATGAAAACGGCGCGACCAGTTTCCGGCGGGACATAGATGCGGTAGTTATTCGCCCCGTAGCAATAGCCGTCCCAGTCTGCTGTGAAGGCCTGTAACGCTGTCATGGCGATGAAGTGCTCAAGCTCCAGGCAGCGCTCGAACATCGCCAGACGTCTAGCCAGATCGGGCTCCGCAATCGCCGCACGCAACGCCTTCAAGTCCGCGTAGTCCGCAGGTTCTTTGCCGGAGTCGAGCTCAAGGTCGTCGGTGACGTCCTTTCCGAGCGGCGCGTCGTAAAGGTTGCCAGATTTCTTTGCAAAGTGCCGCCCGAGGAATGTTTTGTCGTAGCCTTCCTTGAGCACATACACCCCCAGTTCGCGCCCGTTGAGCTTCACGAGCGCATGCGTCACCCGCGCCACCGGGATGCCGAGGCGGGTATGGAATTCATAGGCCAAGCACTCGTGCATCCGGGCGAGATCTTGCGCGGAGTTATTGAGATAAAAGCGCTTCAGCCCGAAGATCCGCTGCCCCTCCACGAGCTTGTCACAATCGATACTCAGCGCCGGACGGTCATCCACCGGCTTCACGCTGCCCGCACTGCCCTTGATACGCACGGCAACCACCCATTTATCTGCACCCACGGTTAAGTCCGCCGCCACATTCTCTCGCGGTTTGCGACGCAGCGAGGCGATGCCCTCCTCAGAAACCTGAAGCTCAAAGACCAAGCCGGGACCGCCAAAGAGCGCGGCGCTCGGATCCGCTTCAGGGCGCGTACCGGAGGCTTCCTGCGCCGTGCCCGAAAAGCTTGTGGCCAGCCAAAGGAAAAAGACCGACAGCAGTGCGGCTGTTGGCTTTGTTGAAGCATTCATGTTGGTTGGCCGTAGGCGGGTGGGCTTGTTTGGCTACGGACCTCGAGACGGCGAGCAATGCCTGACCATCTCAAGCTCAGCGATCGCGGAGTGCGGCGCGGTAGCTGCGGGGTCCGGTTGACCGAAGCTACTGCGCGGCGGACGTGCTGAAAGGAGTTTCTTTTTGATGCTCCGCAATCAGCAAGGAAGCGGCCTTTGCCTACCACGGATCGCCGCCCTCATCGACTGGTAGTCCCCTTGGTCACCCTCGTCCTCCTCGGCGATCCCAGCTGCAACTGGCGCCCCAACACCTACCGGGTCGAGTTCGCCGGCTGCCGCCTCGAGTTCCGCGACCTGGCCCAGCAGATCGTCAATCTCCACCTCCGCAGCCGCCAGACCTACGGCAGTCCCAGGATCGTCGCGGCTCTCCGCACCCACGGCCGCACCCACGGACGCAGGCACGGACGCAGGCACGTACACCACCGCGTGGCACGCCTGATGCGCCTGCAGGGATTGCGTGGCCGCCAACCCAGCCGCTATCGCCCCCAGACGACTGACAGCCGCCATCCTCGAACGGAGGCGATTGCCCCGGAGGAGGCAAGCGGTTTTTCGGTATTCTTGTCGGGCTTCTTCGGGAAAGCGACCGCGGTTGGGCAGGATCACCGCACCCATAGCACGCGGTAGAACCGCGTGAGGTCGTTTACCGGGTCGGTGCCTGCCGGAGTTGCTGGCGAAGGGATCGGGGCCAGCGGCCGTTGGCGGATTTCGTCGCGGAGGGCTGGTCCCTGTTCGAGCACCGTCCAGACGGGGTCGGTCAGGCGCTCGGAGGCTTCCACGCGGTAAGTCTCGCCCAAGATGGCGGGCCACTCGAGCACCGGGCCATCGGGCTTCGCCACCACGGAGGCGCGGAAGGGATCCGCCCAACCCGGCGAGCCGTGGTTGGCGAGGCTCGGCAGCCAGCGGCGCCCGTCGCCGAGGAAAGCGTTGACCGCCTCCCGGCCCAACAGGGGGCTCGCCGGTTCGGCCAGCACCAGCGAACGGCCTCCCCCATCGGCGCGCTCTGGCCACGGGGCCCGGGTACCGTAGATGAAGGACCAGAGTTCCACGCCATCGGCTCCGAGCAGCGCGAGCCGTTCGCCCGCGTTGTCCAGCGCCCCGACCCAGGGCCCCACCGTGCGGACGCCCGCTTGGGCACCGGCCGAACCTGGACCCAGATAGCGGGCGGCGAAGCCGATCGGGTCGCGCACCGCCACCAGAGATCCGCCCGGGTCCAGCAGTGTCCCGTCCGGGAACACCAGGCCCACGCCTCCGGACAGGGCGCACCGCGAGAGGTCGAGCCGGTCGGAGCTCGTGTTGCGCAGTTCGATGAACTCGGATGCGCCGCCGGTCGCCGGGTTGTAGTGGATCTCGGCGGGCAGCAGGTCGCCAGGTGCCGGTCGGCGGGGTGAGCGCAGGCGGAAGGTGGCGGCGTCCAGGGCGGACCAACTGCCGGCTGCGGAACGAACCCGGGTCGTGAGGGTGACGTCCGATTCGACCGTCACCGCGTCTGCGGTCCAGGATTTGGCGGCCGGTGAGACGGCCCCGCCGGGGAGCCGCGGATCGCTGCCGTCGACCGTGTAGAAGATGGTGCCCGACGGGGCGCTGAGCTGTGGGCGGAACCCCGACGCGACGGTCCCTCCCCGCACATCGAATTTCGGCGGGTCGAAGCTGGGGTACAGGCCCCGAGCGCGCAGTTGGCTCAGAAGGGCGGCCGTGCGCCTTGGGAACAACTGCGTGCGGATCGTGGCGGCAGCTCCTTCCCAAGAGGCCGGTGTGCGCTGGTTCCAGCGGGCCGACTCGGCCACGAGGCTGTCGGCGATCTCGCGCATGCGGAGATTGAGACGGTTTTCCAAGGCCGCCGGGGTCATCGCGCCATCGTTGAGGAAGTGGCGATGGATCCGGTCGGCCAGCAGCGCTCGGAAGTCCGGATGCCCTTCGCGGACCAGCGCCCCGAAGAACCCGCCGGGGCCCTCGCGGTCGGTGCGGTTGAGGTTGAGCGCGCTGGTGCGCAGGAAGCCGTCGGCGTCGGCGATCCAGAACTTGAAGCCGGTGCCGGGCTCGAGCGGGCCGCAGCTCCGGAACTCCGACTCGCAGTCGCCGTAGGTCCAGAGCAGCATGAAGTCAATGAGGTGGGCCACGTCGAGCCGGGTGCGGACCCGCTCATAGCTGTTCCGGTCGGTGCGGGCGCTCTCCCAGGGGTCGAGGTTCGGCGGTTCCGGGGCGCCGATGACAAAATCGTCGGTCACGTTGTCATTGCCCATCACCGCCCCGTAGTCGTTGCGCGATCCACCCAGATAGTCGGCCAGGAAGCGCTCCGAGAGCAGCTCCCGACAGTCGTACTGGCCCCAGTAGGCCCCGTTGACGTACACGTGCACGAAGCGGCCGTGGGGATTGAGGCTGCCCATGTCGAGCATGCTGTCCTCGACGAATCGGCCGGCCATGTAGAAGCCGCGCTCAGACATGTCGTGGGAACCGGACCGCAGGTCGAGCTGGTCGAAGGAACGGACCGGAGTCGTCCCGTGGTCGAAACCGTCGAACAGTGGCGCCCGGATCGCGTCGTCGCCGTATCGGTTGCGGCACTTGACCCGGAAGCTGCGTTTGTCGAACGAGGTCCAGGCGTTGCCGAAACGGGAGAGGCCGCAGTTGACGTGCACCGACTCCCGACCGTCGGGCCAGAGGATCTCGAAGGACCCCGGCTTCTCCTCGTACCCGGGCTGGCCGGGGAGCGACAGCGCGATGGTGGGGATCGCCCGCAGGCCGGTCCGGAGTCGTGCGGCCAGTGCGGCGTTCTGGGTGATCGTGCGGTTCATCGACGGCGAGGCGACCACATCGTCGATGAACACGAAGGTGCGCGTCTGCACCGGGGAGGGCCGGGCGCCGGGGCGGACCGCACGGGCGCGGACGGACATCGTCCGCGCCACATCGAGGCCGTTGGAGTAGACGAGGCTCGGCTCGGTCCCGTTGGTCGAATAAAGGATGGTCGAACCAGGGTCGGGGGCGGTCAGCACCAGGCGGAAGGGTTTGTCATGGAACCCCCGGGGTTGGCTCCAGTCGGGAGCCCGGACCCAACCTTCGTGGGACGCCGCCACGTTCGGGCGGCCCGGCGTCGGGTCGAGCATCCGCCATTGGCCGGCCAGATCGCGGCCAAAGGCGAGGTCGTCGCTGAGCGCGGGATAGTCCACTCTCTGCAGCGGCTCACCCAAGGCGGTGGGCGGTACAAGCAGCAGGGCGCCGCCGGCGCGGGACAGGCGGAAACCCGCATGTAGATCCCCGGAGGCGTCGAGACCGGAATCTCTTCCCGAGGCGAAGACAACCCGCGACTGGTGCGGCTCGAGCACCCACCGCGGGAACGTCCACTTGCGAGGCTTGGTCGGATCGTCGCTCAGGCTCCAGCCGGCAAGGTCCACGGGCTGGTTGCCTGGATTGCGCAGTTCGATCCAGTCGGTGGCGTCGCCCGAGGCGGTGGCCAGCGAGAATCGGTTGGCCGCGACCAACTCGTCGAGGCGCACCGGCAGGGACGAGCCCGGGACCTCCACCGAGGCGGCGCGCACGAAGATTCCGGCGGTGTTGGAGGCCACCAGCAGGTATTCGGTGGAGCGCGCCGGCGTCAGCCGGATCAGCCCCTTCCCGTCGGCCGAGGTCAGCGACCCCACCGAGCCCACGCCGGGATGCAGCTCCAACCGGAGCACATCCTCGACCTGCCAGGACAGCGTTGCCTCCGCCGAGCCGGTCGCGGCGGGATTCGCCTCAAATTTCAGGATGCCCACCTCGTTGGTCGGCCGACCGAAAACCGCCACTTCGCGGAATCCGATGTACCACTCGATGCCGCCGCCCGGGTCCGTCCGCCGCTTGTCCTCGAGCCCGACCCGGACATATCTCGCGAAGACCGGCCCGCCGAAGTCGGTGTCGAACGTGTCGGGGCGGCCGGAGATCCTCCGGGAAAAGACCGAGTCGTGCCGCTCGTCGAAGAGCCGGACCGTGGCGTTGGTGAGCCGTCCGCCGATGCCCGTCGCGGCGATGGTGCGGACGCCGTGCAGGGCGAAGGTACGCCCAAGATCGACCTCCCAATATCCGTCAACCGTCCGCTCGGTGGTCTTGGTCTCGGTGGCGGCCTTGTCGTCGTTGGCCCGGGAGGCGGGGGCGAGGCCATCGGTGAGTCGCAGCATCGTGCTGCGTTTGAAGGACGCCAGATTGTTCGAGACCACCAATCGGTCGATCGGCGTCCCCGTCACCGGGGGAGGCGGGCCGAACGGGATGTCCGGAACCCCGGAGACGCGCACCTCGGCCAGTGAGACCTGGCGGGTGCCGCGTCCGTTGGTTCGCTCGCCGGGGAGTCCGATCCAGACGGTACGGGCCATGACCCCGGCCGGCAGGTCGATGGTCCAAGTGCCGCCCGGGCCGACGTCGGGCAGGTCCTGCTCGAAGACCACCTGGTCATCCATGCGCAGGAGTCGCAGCACCAGACCGCGGCCAAGAGTGTCGTCCGGTGCTGCGGGCAGAACGCCCTCGACGCGTTGTAGGCGGTGGATCCGCGGGAGACGTCCCCACCAGTGGCTGCCTGGTTGGTCGGCCGTTCGGCTGCTGGTGGCCTCACGGTTGTCGGTGGCGAGGGTCGCCGCGGTGTCTGCGGATGCGTCACTCGTCTGGCCGACTTCCAGAAACGGTAGTCGGGTCGGTGAAATCACCGGGCCGACCGGGTTCGAGAAGCTCCGCGTGTCCAGGCGGTTGGCACCGGCCGAGCGGTCGGTGATGCCGGGGTCGGCCGACCAGGCCAACGCGACAGTGCCGGCCGGGCTAGTGAGGAAGTCGAAGGCGTAGCGGTCGGGCGCCAGTTCGGTCACTGCGGTGGCGGGTTGTCCATTGAGACGGAGGGCCGGGGCCGTGACGCCGCGGACCGGTTCGGTGAACAGGATCTCGATCCGGGGTGCGGCCCCGACGGCGGCCCCGGTCGCCGGGGTCGCCGAGGTGACCTTAGGGGCGACGGTGTCGCGGACCCTCTCCCGCCAGACCGCATCCAGCAGGAGACCCCACACCAGATCCGAACTGGCGGTGCCGGACTGGTGCACTTCGACGGCCAGCGTGTTGGTCCCGGGCCTCAGGCTGTTGGTTGGCCAGGGGAAGGGGCCTTCCCATGCCGCGTTGCCCACGCTCCGGTTGGCCTGGGCGGTCGGCGGCACCGCTCCCTCATCCAGACCCAGCCGCTGGACTTCCGCCCCATTGAGGAAGACAAGGGCGCCGTCGTCCACCAGAAGGCTGGCGCTCAACTCTATCGAATGGGCGTTGGTGACCGGGTTGAGGAACGTGGTGAGGAAGTGGGCGGTCGTCGGCAGCTTGCCGGCTGTCGCGGGCAGCGGGGTCGTTTTCGGTCCTGGAAGCTCCGAATCCTCGACGAAGAGCACCCCGCCGCCGGTTGCCCACCCGGTGCGGTCATCGACCACCTCGGGCCACTGGGGCAGCGGCAGCACGCCATCCACACGGTACCGCCAGGGATGGACGACTTCCACCAGGCGGTTGGTCCGGTACTCCCCGGGGAGCCCAGGATCAATGGTCAACCGGGCGGGCTGGCTGGTGATCCGTGAGGTCCCATCGACGACCTCGACAGCGATTGAGGCCTCGTGGTCGGTTGCCGAGGTGATGAAGGTCAGGTCTGGGCCGGACGGCCCGTCCATCGGTTTGCCGTTCTTGAGCCAACGGTACTGGAGCGTCGTCCCGCCCCGGGCCTCGACGCGGAAGCTCACCGGGTCGCCGAGGAAGATCGTCTGCGACGTCGGTGGGCTTAGGACCTCTAGGGCCATCAAACGACCGACGCCGCCGACGGTCAACCCGACGCCGATGGCGAGGAGAAGCCGGGTTTGGAAGAATCGGGCAACACGAGCCTGGATGGAGATGCGTGAGCGAATGAATTCGGAAAGGGTCGGGTTGCCCATGGATATGTGTTCGACCTGCGAGCAGATTGACTCGAAAACCCAGACGTTCGCGCCACTGGCTGATTCGTCATCGTCCCAGGGTTACGGAACCGCCAGGTCGCTGCTCGCGAAGGCCGTTGATGGAACATTGGACTTGGTGATCTACGGTCAGCTTGCGAGCGGGAATTCCCAAATCAACTCGGAAATGGTTCCAGGATACAACGACACAGTGAACGCAGGCCTCAACGGCACACGTGTTGCAAAGTGTTTCTTCGCCAACCAAATTTCTGAGGTCGCACGTCAGTTCGCTCAAACCATGGCTTCCTGTCTCAAAACACCTTGAATGGTTATTCTCAGATGTTGGCCTTCGAGCCGGATCGGTGAGTGGACAGGGGACAGTCGGTTGTCGATGAGCTGTCCACCCTGCGTCTGGCGGCGAGTCAACGGGGAGACAGAAAAACGGGGTCTTACAATCCAGTTGTGGCTTCCTAGGCCGATCCGCTCGATTCCAAATCCTGACCGGGCAACGAAAACGGGAAGCCGCCGTCAGGCAGACTCCCCGTGAATTGAACCAGAGCGGTGTGAGGGTCAGCCCCACTTCTCGAGCTTCATTTGTTCCTTGGGCAAGCCCAGGTCATGAAGCACGAGATGCTCGACGGCGTTGACCATGTCATTGGTGCCGCAGGCGTAGAACACGGTGTTGGCGGCGTCATCCACGAAGCTCTTGACCCACTCCGGGGTGATGCGGCCGCGGCGGCCGGTCCAGGGGTCTTCGGGCGCCAGACGGGTGCAGGTGACCACAAACTTGAAGCGCGGGTTGCGTGCCTCTAGGGCTCGGAACTCTTCGGCGAAGATGATGTCGCTGGTGCTGCGGACCGTGTAGAGGATGGTGATGCGGGTATCGAGATTCTTCTCGGTGGCCTCGCGAACGAAACCCCGGAAGGGCGTCACGCCCGAGCCGCCGGCCACACAAATGAGGTGCTTGCCCGGAGGATCGAACACCGGCAGGAACCGGCCGGTCGGAGGGATGACGAACATCCGGTCACCAGCCTCGACCCAATCCACGATGCTGGTGCCCATCTTGCCATCCCGCTTCACGGTGACTTCATAGTGACCGCGATCGAGCGCGCAGGAGCTGAGCGAATAGGCCCGCTTGTACTTCGCCTTGTGCGGCCAATACACGGTGATGAACTGGCCGGTCTTGAAGTCCGGGGCATAACCCTCGGGCCATTGGAAGCGGACGGTTTTAGTGTCGGGAAGTTCCATCTTCACCGACTCCACGAGCATTTCAGCGATGACCTTGGACATGTTCAGAAAGGGTGTTCAGAGCAGGGACGTGTCGAGACTTTGCCGCAATGCGATGACCTGTAAAGGCGCGGTTTGCCGACTCGGTTTCGCGCGGACGGGGGCTTGCCGTCGGGGTTACGCATGAAGTCCGGCATCGCCGCTTCGCAGGAATTGCACGATCTGCCGGATGATTTCGGTCCGGATGGGGAGGGCAACGTGGGTGTGAGGCACGACGATGTGACGGGCCGATCCCGCCAGTCGGGTCGAGGCGACGCTGACTTTGCCGTCATGCGGGGAAGGCAAGGGAGACCAGAAGGGTGACAAGGGACGATCTCCAGCGATGACGAGCGCCTCATAGTCGGCGGGGCCCAGAGTGACCGAGTAGCCTGCCGGACCGGTTTGAAGCGACGCCAGGTTGGGGCCGGCCAACCATCGGCAGAAGGCGCTTTTGGACCAGAAGTCCGCGGCTTCGCTGCCATGGTGGGGCGTGCCCAAAAAGACCACGCGTCCCAAATTGGCGGGGCGGTGAGCGGCCAAGCTTCCCCGCAGCAGCAGTCCGCCCATGGAGTGGGTGACGAAATGAATCCGTCGGAGGCTGTCCGGAATGTTGCGCAGCAAATAGTCCGGCAAGTACTCCGAAGCCAAGGTGGCGAGCGGCACCCGAATGGATCGATAGGCCGGATTGAAGACCTGGTAGCCCTCGCGTCTCAGGGCCCATTCCAGCCGTTTCATCGGGATCGGCGAGGAGTACCAGCCGTGCAAGAGGACCACGGCCTCGGAACGCGGATCGCCGGGTTGAAGCATTGAGATGTCGCCTGGCATGGACATCCGTTCAAACGGTTGCCGGCGAGCGGACGACTTCGATGAGCGCCCGGTGGTTGATCTTGCCGGTGCCGAGCTTGGGGATCTCGTTCACAAACCGGATCTCTCGCGGGACACACAAGTTGGTCAAACCCTTGGCCTTGATGGCCTGTCGCACCTCATCCATCGACAGGCGTTGCACATTGCAAATGGCGATGAGTTTTTCGCCTTTCTCCTCGTCGGCGACCGCCACCACGGCGATTTCACAGCGCAGGCCGTGCTGGGGGAAGGCGCCCGCCAAGGCGTCCTCCACAGCAGTGAGACTGACCATTTCACCGCTGATCTTGGCGAAGCGTTTCATGCGGCCGAGCAGGAAGACGAACCCGTCGTCGTCGATCCGGGCCAGATCTCCGGTGTCGTACCAGCCACCCAGCGATTGGAAGGCGGCGTTGGCTTCAGTGTTCAGGTAGCCCCGCATGATGTTGGGGCCGCGCACGAAGAGTCGGCCGGAGACGATGCGGCCCTCGGGGGTGATTTCGCTGACGCCGTCCACTGGCTCGAGTTTCCATGCCATGCCGGGCATGAAACGCCCGACACTACCGAACTGGGCTTCGATGCGGTTGTTGGCGCACAGCACCGGACTGCACTCCGTGGCACCATATCCCTCGAGCAAACGGATGCCGAACTTCCGAGCCCAGGTTTGAGCGGTGGCCTCCTGGACTTTCTCGGCGCCGGCCACCAGGTACTTCACCGAATGGAAGTCATAGGGCGCCGCCTTGCGGGCGTAGCCATTGAGGAAGGTGTTGGTGCCGACCATGACGGTGCAGTTGCGGTCGTACACCACTCCGGGGATGACTCGATAGTGCAGGGGCGAGGGATACAGGAAGGTGTACAGGCCGCGGACCAGAGGCAACAGGGTGCAGGCGGTCAGGCCGAAGCTGTGGAAGAGAGGGAGTGCATTGAAGAAGCGTTCCTCATCGGAAATGTCGAGGAAGGCATCCATCTGTCGGATGTTGGCCAAGAGATTGGCGTGGGTGAGCACCACCCCCTTGGGAATGCCCTCCGATCCGGAAGTGAAGAGGATCACGGCCGGTGTTTTGGCCGCATCGAATCCTGATCGCGGCACGTGCAAACCAGTGCCACAGCGTAGGCTGTGTTGAATGAGCGTCAGGATCTTGGTCACCGCTCCGATGCCCATCCGGATGTCTTCGAGGTGGTGGAATCGGATGCCGGCCGCTTCGAGCGGGGCGATGTCCAGCTTGGCCTTTTGGAGGAAG
>JARXAF010000079.1 GCA_029865985.1 Verrucomicrobiota bacterium | reverse complement strand
CCATGAAGATCAGCAAGGACCTCAACGCCGCGAGCGCCAGCGCCATTGTCTTGGGCATCCTTCGGACCGGCGAAAGCTATGGGTACGCCATCGTTCAGAAGGTGCGCGAGCTCTCCGGTGGGGAGGTCGAGTGGACAGATGGCATGTTGTACCCAATTCTCCATCGACTGGAGGCCGATGGACTCATTGGAGCCCGCTGGGGCGAGTCGGAGACCGGTCGTAAGCGCAAGTACTACCAACTCACCGCCCAAGCACGCCCCGTGATGGAAGACGACCGCCGGCAATGGCAGACTGTGAATGCGATCCTCCATGGCCTGTGGGTCACCGGAGATGCCCTCCCCAACACACACCCTCACGAAGCGGTCACCGCTCCGGTACCGGCTCGCTAACGCACCTCTTCCTCGACAACCCCAAAAACCGCCCCCTTCCCGATGAACTCCAATCTTTTCAGCTCCGATTTGGCCGGCCTTCCCACCCAGCTTGCCGCAGAACTGGAAGACCATTTGATGGAATCTCTGGAGGCAGGTCTCCGCTCCGGCATGTCTGCCGAGGAGGCCCGCCAGTCGGCCCTCCGATCGCTGGGTTCGCCTCTCGAGATCGCCCGGCGTTGCCTCCGGGAGTCGGATCCCCGGGAGCCGCATCGCGTTCCGATGACACCGCAACAGCGGGTGGCCGTTGTGGGTTGGCTCCTGTTGGCCATGGGATTCGCCTCCCGCGTCTGTGAGGCCACCGATCCCAGCCACGAATCCATTGCCGCCTGCCTGGGGTTCTCGGCCGGTTCGCTGACCATGGCCTTCCTCATTCGGCGGGCGCGGATTCCGCGCGGTCTGGCCATCGGCCTTTCGCTGGGTTTGACCGGGGCTGCGGTGGTGGCGTTGCTCCAAGCAGCTTGGCATCCGTGGATCCAGAGCAGCTTGGCCCTGACTCCGGCCGCCTTGACGGTCCTGGCGCTCTTCGGGGCTTTGTCCGGAGGAGCCCTTTCGGCCACGCAACGCCGAACGGCCTGAACGGTCCCGGTCGCTTTTCGGCTTCACCGCTTTTCCGACAAAGATGCCCTTCGGGGCTTACTGTCTGTTTTCAATAAGTAAAAACAGTCCAGTAGATGAGCAAAAGACTGAAATCCAGAGCCATGAGCCCTCAACGAACCCGAAAACCGTCGTTCCTTGCATGTCTTCTCACGGTGCGGCTCCTGTGGTCCTTGGTCGTCGCCTCCGCTGCCCTGACGAGCGCCTCCCTGACGGCTCAGGTCCGACCGATGCCGGACACCAACCCGGTGACTCCTCTTCCGCAGGCCGAACAGCCGCCGACACGCCCTGTGGACCCGCCGCTGACCGAGCCCGTTCCGAGCGCCGCCGGCGGTCTCGAGGGCCTGTCCCTGAAACTCGACTACCCGACGCTCGAGATCAGCGAAGATCGGGCCTACATCCCGCTGTTTTTCACAGTCCTCGGCGCCCACTCGGGTACCAACGACATCACGGTTCGCGCCCGGTTCGTCAGCGGCACGGCCACTCCGGGCCAAGATTTTGACATGAGCCAACCGGTGAGGTTTGTGCCAGCCGTGGGCGGGCTCGGTTCCATGAACTGGCTGCCGCTGCCCACCATCTTGGACGAAGTCAACGAGGGCACCGAGACGGCTGTCTTCGAGTTGTCCATTGATGGCAGCACCAACGCGCCGGTCCGCATGGAGGTGAGCCTCCTCGACGACATGAATCCGGGTGAGGTGGGCTTTGTTTCGTCGCGGTTCCAAATCAATGAGGGGGCCACCAACGGCTATGCCCAGATCCGTCTGTGGCGCACCCTCAACACCCGGCAGGCGGCCACGGTGACCTACCGGCTGGAAGGCCCGGCTTCCGCGTTGGCCGTCTTGGGCGGTCAGACCAATCGCACCGCGAACTTCGAGCCGGGTCAGTCGCAAATTTTCGTCCAGATTCCGTTGGTGAACAACACCGAGGCCCAAGGTACTCAGAATGTCACCCTCACCCTGGAGCCGATAGAAGGGGGCCTGAAGCTCATGAAGGGATTCGAAAGCACGGTCCTGACATTGGCCGATGACGAGACACCCGGTCCGGCCGAGCCGCTGGTCATTTCTGAGTATGACAACGGGGGTGGCCAGCGCGGCGTGATGCTGAAGACTCAGGTGGCCCGCGGGTATCAAGTCCGGCTGGAGTCCTCCGACGCGGGTGCGGCGGGTCCCTGGCGGCCCTACTGGATCTTCGAAGGTGCCGATACCGAGCGCTACGCCTTTGACTCCTTCGATGCCTCCGTGATGCGGATGTACCGGATTCTTCCGCCCGAGCCCCTCGACTATACCTTCCCCTGGTAAGGGGGCGGGTCGGTCGGTCATCCGAATAAACGGTCGAACTTCGCTCTGCAACGGCCGGAGGATCTGGATGGATTACCCCAGCCTCCGGCCTCTTCCCACTGCTGGGGCACTGCCTTTCCGGAGCACCAAGTCCGAGTGCGTCCCGCCTCCTGGCGGCCCCGGTGAACATGAAGACTCGCCAAATGAGGATTTTGGCCGCGGATGGACCGTCGGACATCGCGTGGGATAGCCTGGCGATGTCAAAAAACGCCCCGGTCGCCCATTCGGGTGCTCAGCGCCTCACACCCGACAACGTTCCGTTTTTCCGTTTGGGGGTTGTTGTCATGGGTGTGGCCGCTGGCAGGTCATCCTTCAGGGAGTTGGGCTGTAGGATTTCATGAACTCAGTGGCTTCAGTAGAAAGTTCCAGCTGTGGTTGGATGCTGAAGAGTTTTTCCTGAAGGGTGGGGTCGGAGATGATCTTGGTTCCCGCTAGCGCGGTGAGAATGCGCTCACGTTGTTCCTCTATGAAATGATTGAAGCTGATCGGAGCGCTGAAATCATCGCTATCCCTCATTCTAAGAGCTTTTTCCAGAGCATCGGGATCCTCGCCGGCTTTGTTCATTATATCGGCGATTTTCTCATAATTGGCGGTGACTTCAGTGGCTTGTTGGTAGTGCCAATATTTGATGGTTCCCAAACTGTTATAGATGTTTTTGAACTCGAACTGAATGATGGCCGGGTTTACCTCAGCCTCTTCCAAGACGATCAAAACCTGCTGGGCATGAAGATTGCCTCGCAAGGCTTTGGGAATCTTCTCCTTGGGCCGGAAGGGTGGTGTATATCGGTAGACCGTCTGGGTTCCAGTTTTGGCTTGGGCCGCGGGTGTGAAGGGCTTGAGCAGTTTGGTTGGGGGTGCGGCGTCAGGCTTGGCGTTGGCGACAGTCGTCGTTGCAGAATCGGAAAGAGGCGGTGGCTCGGGAGGATGTGATTGGGATGGCTGCAGGTAAAACAGCCCAAAAATCAGAGCCGAAATGGATACTAAAATACCCGTTTTAATGGATAATACTTTCATAAAAATGAGTCAAGGCTGCGGTTTTTGATCCTTGAATGGGGGTACGATGATGATGTTTGCCTTTTTTGGAACCAGAAAATGAACCAAGTGATCCCCGGCAACGGTGACACAATTTGTCAGGGGGTACTGCATGATCTGGGCTGCGTTCCAATGGACGCTGGCGGCCCGATTATCGAACTCGATGGTTTTGACGGGGCGGTTTACAATGAAGCTGCTCGAAGATATATCCTGATACGTCCTATAATCCTCATTGGGCCCTACTTCCTGGTAATTCAAGGTCTCTAAAATAGGCGCCGAATCAATCGTGTGCGCCGGATTAGAAGATGCCTTTTCCAGATTCAACAGAAGTTTGTATTGAGTGGGTTTGATGGAGAAGGTGATGTTGTTTTTGATCTTTTTGCCGGGGTCGGGATAATCAACAGATTTTGCGCTGGGTACATTGCCCCAACTATGCGGAAAAGGATTGTAGTCGTAAAAATGGTCCTCTTTACCGTTAGATTTTTGGTATTTTGTCTCAGTCTTGTATTGCTCGGCGTTGTGTTTGGTATCCAGCCAATGCAGTCGATTGATTATTGTGGTTGTGTCTTTTGACTCAATGATGGTTTGATCTTGGTATTTTACCAAAACAATGGATGCCGTGTAATAGGCGTAGTCGGTATTCTCAGATCCTCCTCCGAACAGTTCGGTTCGGGCGGCGTCCCATAGGTTCTTGCCGATCGACACAATCTTCTCGGTTTTCTCCAACGAGCTTAATTTGTTTTGGGCGGGCGCCTGGGGAGCAGGTTTCGGTTTCGGCTTGGCCGCGCTGGCTTTCGCCGCGCTGACTTCGGGAGTGGTCCCTGCCACGGCCAGAGTGGCCAATGCGAGGAGGAGGTGGTGGGTGGGTCGATACTGGGTTTGGCGGTGATGGGTTTGCATGGTTTTGGATCGGTTTTGGATTTGGTCGGGCCCTCGGCGGCAGGAGCCGATTCCTGAGTGCCCAACTCGGCTGTCATGGAGGTTTCGTGCGCAGGGGTTGCGATCTTTCAGAGTTTCGTTGCCGATTTTTGACGCTGTTTGAGTTGGATGGAATCCATGGAGACGATCGTTTTTGAAAGGTGTCCAATCGCTCGCATCTCCACGGGCTCTGATCGGGCGCGGTTGAAGGGATTCGCCGAGAGCGGATGGACTGGGCGATCAAACTGTCCCGGTTGCCGGACCGTTGCAGGCTCCTCGAACTCCGGTTTCACGCCGTCGACTCCTGCGTTCCTTGGTCTTGGAAGAGGTGAACGTTGTCGGCCTTGGGTTCTGAATCCGGTTCAGCCTGTTTTCAAGGCAGGCTCAAAAAGCCCATTGACCGGGCTGTTTTCTTACGCATCATCAAATCCTGATTCGTTAATACGTTCAATTCTGACAGCAAACCACCGTCTTCAACGTTCATGAGCAACCGCTTCATCTTCTCGTCCGAGTCCGTCGGCGAGGGCCATCCCGACAAGGTCGCCGACACGATCTCCGACGCCGTCCTGGACGCCTGCCTCGCGCAGGACAAGTTCAGCCGCGTCGCCTGCGAGACCTACGTGAAGTCCAACATCGCCGTGGTCGGCGGTGAGATCACCACCAAGGCCAAGCTCGACTACGTGAAGCTGGCCCGCGAGGCCATTCGCGAAATCGGCTACGTGAATGACGACGACGTGTTTCACGCCGACAAGGTGATGGTGAACGTATACGTCACCCAGCAGTCGCCCGACATCGCTCAGGGCGTCGACGCCAAGGCGGCCAAGGGCAAGAAGAAGTCCGAGCAGGGTGCCGGTGATCAGGGCCTGATGTTCGGCTACGCGAGCAACGAGACGCCTGAGCTCATGCCCGCGCCGATCATGTTCGCCCATCATCTGGGCCGGAAGCTCACCCAGATTCGCAAGGCCGGGAAGCTCGCCCCGTGGCTGCGCCCCGACGCCAAGTCGCAGGTCTCCGTCGTGTACGAGAACGACCGCCCGGTGGCCATTTCCAACGTGGTGATCTCCACCCAGCACTCCGCCGATGTGGATCATTCGACCATCGAGGAATTCTGCGTCGAAGAAGTCATCAAGAAGGTGCTGCCCAAGAACCTCCTCACCAAGGAAACCCTCTTCCTCATCAATCCCACCGGCCGCTTCGTGGTGGGCGGGCCCCAGGGCGACACCGGTCTGACCGGCCGCAAGATCATCGTCGACAGCTACGGTGGGTTCGGCCGCCACGGTGGTGGCGCCTTCTCCGGCAAGGATCCTTCCAAGGTCGACCGCTCGGCCGCCTACATGGGCCGCTACGTCGCCAAGAACATCGTCGCCGCCGGCCTGGCCGATCGCGCCGAGATCCAGTTCGCCTACGCCATCGGCTATCCCGACCCGGTCAGCGTGTACGTCAACACCTTCGGCACCGCCAAGGAAGGTCTCACTGATGCCGCGATCACGGCCGCGGTCGAAGAGGTGTTCAGCTTCAAGCCCGCCGACATCGTCAGCCAGCTCAAGCTGCTCCGCCCGATCTACTCCAAGACCACCAACTACGGTCACTTCGGCAAGGACGACAAGGACCTCACCTGGGAGGCCGTCGACAAGGTCAAGGCGCTGCAGAAGGCTGTGAAGTAACCCTCCGCCTCCGTCCCAGACACACCTCCAAGAAATCATTCCATGGCCAAAGCTAAGAAATCCGCCGCCGCAACCGCCCTCGCTGACGTGGCCGCTGCGCTGCCCAACCTCGGCGCCTTCGCCGCCAACACCCCCTCCGGCAAGGACTACATCGTCCGCGACATGGCCCTGGCCGACTGGGGTCGCAAGGAAATCGCCGTCGCCGAGCACGAGATGCCCGGTCTGATGTCCGTCCGGAAGAAGTACGCCAAGCAGAAGCCCCTGAAGGGTGTGCGCATCACCGGTTCGCTGCACATGACCATTCAGACGGCGGTGCTCATCGAGACGCTAGTGGACCTCGGCGCCAAGGTGCGCTGGGCCTCGTGCAACATCTTCTCGACCCAAGACCACGCCGCCGCGGCCATCGCCGCGACCGGCACCCCGGTGTTCGCCTGGAAGGGTGAGACGCTGGAGGAGTACTGGGAGCTGACCCTCAAGGCCGTGCTGCACCCCGGCGATCAGGGTCCCGAGCTGGTCGTCGACGACGGCGGCGACGTGACGCTGCTCATCCACAAGGGCTATGAGCTCGAGCAGGGTGACAAGTGGGTCCACAGCAAGAGCGGCTCGCACGAGGAGCAGGTCATCAAAGACCTCCTCAAGCGCGTGGCCCAGGAGAAGCCCGGCATCTGGACCAAGATTGTCCAGGCCTGGCGCGGCGTCTCCGAGGAGACCACCACCGGCGTGCACCGCCTCTACAAGTTCGCTGAGCAGGGCAAGCTGCTCGTCCCGGCAATCAACGTGAACGACTCGGTCACCAAGTCGAAGTTCGACAACCTGTACGGCTGCCGCGAGTCGCTGGCCGACGGCCTCAAGCGCGCCACCGACGTCATGATCGCCGGCAAGGTGGCCGTGGTCTGCGGCTACGGTGACGTCGGCAAAGGCTCGGCCCACAGCCTGCGCGCCTATGGCGCCCGCGTCGTGGTCACCGAGATCGACCCCATCAACGCCTTGCAGGCCGCGATGGAAGGCTTCGAGGTGAATACCATCGAGAGCACCCTCGGCGTCGGTGACATCTACGTCACCACCACGGGCAACTGCGACATCATCACCGTGGACCACGTCCTCAAGATGAAGGACCAGGCCATCGTGTGTAACATCGGCCACTTCGACAACGAGATCCAGGTGGACAAGCTCAAGACCACCAAGGGCGTGCGCATCGAGAACATCAAGCCCCAGTACGACCGCTATCACTTGCCCGGAGACAAGAGCATCTACCTCTTGGCCGAAGGCCGTCTGGTCAACCTCGGGTGCGCCACGGGCCATCCGTCGTTCGTGATGTCCAACTCGTTCACCAACCAGACGCTGGCTCAGATCGACCTCTGGCAGAACAAGGACAAGTACGAGAAGACCGTGTACCGCCTGCCCAAGAAGCTCGACGAAGAGGTGGCTCGCCTGCACCTCGAGAAGATCGGCGTGAAGCTCACCAAGCTCACCAAGGACCAGGCCAGCTACCTCGGCGTGTCTTTGGATGGCCCGTACAAGCCGGAGCACTACCGGTACTGATTCCGACGATCCGTATTCGCCCCCTTCACGCGGCGGTTGGACCCCAAAGGTCCCGCCGCCGCTTTTTCATTCCCAATGTCCGAGCAGGTTTCCTGCCCCATAGTCGCCGCCCCTAGGTAGGGCGATTTCCCCGAAAGCGCAGGTGCGATACAGACCGTCCGGATATGATCCCTCAGCGGAAGCGGCGGCCACGTCACGGTGACCGCTGCCGGTCTGGGTCGCCGTTCGGACCGAATGGCAGGCAACCGCATCTCAATTCTCGCTCTGGGCCAGTATCAATCCCGGTCCATCGTCGAAAGGTGTGGGGTTGCCTTGAGGTGCATCCAGCTTAGCCCCTGGTTTTCCTGCGCTGTCAGCAGCGGCGGCCGTCACGCGGTGCCCTCGGGAGGCAGGGTTCCCGGCAATTCGATCTCGGGCGGGGTCAAACCGGTGCGGGTGTAAAAGCGGGGGGTGTTCTTGTCGCGTTTCAGGCTGACTTCGAATTTGAGGGCGGCCTTGCGCGAGAGCTTGTCGTGCCGCCACACGATGGGCCAGGGGCCCGGTTGACCGGTCCATTTGGCCACCTCGGTGTCGGACGTGAGGGCGAATTGATCAAGGTGCTCGGTGTGACCCACGAAGCAGCGCCCCGCCGGATTGCGGAGGACAAAGACGGACCAGATTTCGGACGGATCGGACAAAGCCGGAGCAGAAGATTCCACGCCGTCATCATGGGGCCTGACGCTCCGAAGGGGGAGCAGATTCGTGGGTCACCGGATTCCGCGGGTGCGCCGCGGCGGCCCGGGCCTCCGGGCGTTGGGATCACCGCCGCATCGACGCCGAGGCGCCGTCGGCCAGGGCTTGGATCTCCGCGGCACGGAACTGCGAGGTGTCGCCCCGGGTGGTGTGGACCAGCGCGGCATAAGCCAAGGCAAAGTCCAGCGTGCGGCCCAGCGGCAGGTCGGACAGGAGCCCGTGCAAGATGCCCGCCGAAAACACGTCGCCCGTGCCGACCCGGTCCACGATCTCCAGGTCGCGGTATTCCCTGCCCCGGCCGAAGCGCTGGCCAATGCCGATGAATCCGCC
>JARXAF010000083.1 GCA_029865985.1 Verrucomicrobiota bacterium | reverse complement strand
GACACTCGAGGCCATGAGGGCCGCCGTCGCATCGATTTGAAATCGGGAGTCTGAGGAAGCCGCAGTTCTGGATCTGTGAAGAGCTCACCCACTGCAACGAATCGGTGATCGGGCCCGGTGGCGTTGTGCCAGGCATTCAGGGCGGGAATGGTCCATTGGAAATCGACCAAAAACACGGGCTTCCCATCGGCTCTCCAATAGCGGTTGTCCTCGAAGCGAACCCGATGCTCGAAACCGGAGATGGAGACCAAGGTTCCGTGCGTGGGAACCACGACCAGATTGCTTCGGATGCAGGCCTGAATGGAACGCCCCATGACACGCACCGCCGCCACGGATTCGACCGGTGCGATCACGGTGTTGCGTTCCACGATCAAACCGGTGATCTGACATCCGTCTTCCGAGCCCAACTGGATTCCTGCATAGCCGGAGCTTCTGGCACCATCGTTCCACGAGATATTCTCCCGAACCTGGCAATCACGGTCGGCATAAGCAGCACCCGAATACGTGTACACCAAGAATCCCGGACCGTGGTTGTGGTGTGAAAAGTTTCGGATCAAAGAACTCTCCTCGCATCCCCCGTCCAAATCGAACCCGCCGCCATCCCGGAGGCAGGACTGGTTCCCGTAGGATTCACAACCCTCGATCGTCACTCGACGGCAGGCGTGAGCCCAGATACCCACCGGACCTCCGCGCTCGTTGCGACACGCAGCTCCGTTGCCCGCTGCGACACAGCCTCGAATGAGGGCGGTATCGACTCCATCGATGAAAATGCCACTGCCCGAGTGGTGTTTCCGTTCATCAGGATCGCCGGGATTTCCCACGGCGACGCAATCCTCGATCTGGACCCGCGCATGAGGCCGAGAACTCCGCCCCGCCGGATTGCCTCCGTACACCATGATGCCGGCATAGCGGTTACTGGACGTCAGACAACGTTCGATCGTGACGCCTTCAAACCCCATCGAACGCTGGCTGGCATCCACCATGATTCCGTGCCATCCGAAGCCCGTGATCGAACAGTCCTGAATCACCACTCCGGCCACTCGCTCCGGGGTTTCTTGGTCCCGATCACAGCGGATGCCATCCCCCAGGTTGCCGGGAGAGGCAATGATCTTCAGTTGTGAAACCGTGATCCAAGAAGTCTCTCGGATGAGAAGGCCGGATTCCTGGCCTGGGCGAAGGGTCGCCTGCCCGCGTCCGTAGCTGGTGATTCGAACCGGTGATTGCCGCGTTCCGCCACCGGCATGTTCGATGCGAAGCCCCCCATCAAAGGTGGCCCCACCCTCGAGAAACAGGCCATCCCCGGGCGCGAGACGATGATCCGCGATGTGCCGGTTGACCCGCTGCAAGGTCTTCCAGGGTGCTTTCGGCGAAGTCCCCGAATGGGAGTCCTTTCCGCTGGGTGAAACGTAGAAATCGGCAGCGTTGACGCAGCACCCTACGGCCACCAGCCCGAACACCCATCGTGTCCACTGCCTGAAAATCTCGAACGTCATGGATCCATTCAAAGGCAGCCTGAATGACCGCCGTGTTGATGGCTCATGAAACGCTGATATCCCCGACCCCAGTCAAGTCTGGCGCCCGAACCCGCAAACCAGGCTTCGGCCCAAAACCGGTCGAGACTCTTTGAGGGGCGCCAATCTCCCGGAACCTCGTGGAAGCCGATGCACGGCGAGAAGCCCACCCTGATGAACCACCGGAGGCCAACACCCGTTCCATGGAACGGGGGATTTTTGAGGCCGACTGGAACACCGGTTGGGTGTTGAGCATCGGATGCCGATTCGCCTAAATGTCCCTCACTCCCCATCCCATGAACTCCCTCTCGATTCTCCGCCTCTCCGCTCTGGCATCCCTGATCACCCTGGCTGGTTCGCTGTGGGCCGAGCCCATCCCGGCCGAGTACCGCATCGGCGGGTTCGCCATCGGCTGCCAGGCCTACACCTTCAACCGGTTCACCGCATTCGAAGCGATCGAGAAGACCGAGGCGGCGGGCGGCAAGGTCATCGAGTTCTACCCCGGACAAGCGCTGAGCCCGGAAGACCGCGCCACCAAGCTGAGCCACGAGATGCCCGCGGAGGCCATCCAGAAGCTCCAGGAGAAGCTCAAGAAGCACGGACTCAAGGCCGTGAACTACGGCGTGGTGACGATCCCGAAGGAGGCCGCAGCGGCCCGGAAGCTGTTCCAGTTCGCGAAGGGCCTCGGCCTCTACGCCATCACCACCGAATCGACCGATGCGATCGACACCTTCGAGCCGCTCGTGAGGGAGTTCGACATCCGCGTGGCCTTCCACAACCACGCTCAGCAGCCCAAGAACCCGGCCTACCAGGTCTGGGATCCGAAGTGGGTGGCCGACCTCGTCCGGAACCGCGACTCCCGCATCGGCGCCTGTGCCGACATCGGCCACTGGCAGACCAGCGGCATCAAGGCGGTGGACGGACTCCGCATGCTCGAGGGTCGGGTGATCTCGCTGCATGCCAAGGAGCGCGCACAACTCGGGCATGGTCAGCGCGACATGATCTTCGGAACCGGTTCCACCGACATGGGCGCGGTGCTCGCCGAACTGCGCCGCCAGAAGTTCGACGGCAACATCAGCTGCGAGTACGAGTTCAACTGGGATCATTCCGTGCCCGATGTGGCCCAGTGCATCGGATTCGTCCGCGGCTGGAGCGCCAACAACCGGTGATGTGGGGGCAGCCAATTCCCTCGCTCACAAAACCCACCCGTTTTCTTATGGATTGGCTCATTCGGCTACTGCTCGCGTTCCAGCTGACCGTCCTCTCCACCCTCGCCGATCCGCTCGGCGATGAAGTGGCGGGCCTGAAACTCAATCTTCGGCAATTCCGTCCTCTGTCCTCGAACGAACTTCGCTTGGTCGTGGATTTGGCGCACAGCGCGGGGCTCAAGCGGGTGGCCACGATCGCGGCGGCAGAAAGTCAGTTGGCCCAATCCCAACATCTGGTGGTTGGATCCGAAGAAGTCGTCAGCGGGCGGCGGATTTCCCAATACACGGTCTGGGTCTGCGCTGAACCCTTTGCGCCTGGAGGGGACCGCGTCGGAAAGTTCTCGCTCGACAGCAGAGAGAGACCCTACCAGATCCATCACGCAACGTTCACGATCCGTGGAAAGCCCATGCGGGTGTCTTGCGATTCCGACCTGGATTTGGTGGCCGCTGACCTCGCCTTCTCAGCTTTGGAAGCCGGCCGGATCACCTACTCAACGGATCAGGCCAAGACCAACGCCGCCGCCATAGACTTTGCGACCCCCTTGTCCGTCACCAACAAGGAGGGCAAAGTCAGCATCATCTTCAAGACCAGCGACCGATGGTGCTGGGACTTCATCGATGGCCGGCTCAAAAAAAATCAGTTGGTCATCGAACAGGCCTCCCGCGGATGTTCGTGAACCACCTGCTCTTCCCGCAAAAGGGGTCAGCGGATGATTTCCGACCCAGCAGCAGGCTGAGTCCGTCGAAACCCCACACCGCGTTTCTGTCCGCACTGGGGCCCATCAGAAAGCAGGAGATCTTCCTCACGGAATGATCGGTTTCATCGGCCAAGATCCGGGGTCGGTTTCACGGAGCGCCTTTTGGGCTGGATGATGCCATGCTCTCGCCACTGATGTCGCAACGAAGCGTGGGAATCTGGAGTTGGAGGACCCTTTGGGCCGTGTTCGGAATCCTGTTCCATCCGGCGGTCACGGGCCGCGGTGCCACGGCGCTGCCGGCGCCGCGGATGACCTACCTGGACAATGGTGAAGTGCGCATCGGAATGGATTTGGCACTGGGCGGTGCCGTCACGTTCATCTCCGGCAAGGACCATCCGGGGAACCTCATCAACAGCGCCGACCTCGGACGCCAAATCCAGATGTCCCACTACTCCGGACCCTGGCCCTACGAGGTCGGCGACAAGAAGCCTCACCCCGCCTGGGTGGGCCTCGGGTGGAATCCCATCCAAACCGGCGACTGCCACCTCAATCCGTCCGAGGTCGTGGAACACCGCAACAACGGTAAGGAACTCTATATCCGTTGTCTCCCCATGCAGTGGCCGCTCGACAACGTTCGCGGCGATTGCGTGTTCGAGACTTGGACCACCCTCGAAGGTCCGCTCATCCACATGCGCTTCCGTTGCACCAACCGGCGTGCGGACAGAACGCAATACCGTCCCTGCCCCCAAGAGCTGCCGGCGGTCTACACCATTTCGAAACTCGGGCGACTGATGTCCTACACCGGCGACAAGCCCTTCACCGGGGCCCCGCTCACCCACGTGACCAACGACTGGCACCAGCATTGGCCGTGGACCCGCTTCCTGGCGTCGGAAGGCTGGGCGGCGCTGGTGGACGACGACGGCTGGGGACTGGGTGTCTTCAAGGCCGATGGCTTGGAGTTCCATGGCGGGCTCCATGGGGACGCCCGGTCGGATGATCCGAAACACGGTTCGACCGCCTACGTGGCCCCGATCCACCATGAGAACTTCGACCACGACATCGTCTACGAGCACCGGACCCACTTCATGGTGGGCCGGCTTGCGAAAATGCGTCGGCGCTTCAACGCGATGGCCGACCGGAGGCCGCCCGCGTGGCGCTTCCAACACGACCGGCAACACTGGACCGTCCGAGACGCGACCGACTCGGGCTTCCCGATGTCCGGCGCATGGACCGTCCAGCTCGGCGAACGCGTAGCGCGTCTTGAAAGCGGCGGCCGCTGCTGGCGGGCCCAAGAGGCGTCGTCGATGAAGCTGCGCATCGCGTCCACCGGAGGCCCGATGACCGCCCGGATTTACTGGAAGCGGCTGGGAGAAGAACACTTCGACCGCGAGCGGAGCGTGCCATTGGAGTTGGCCGGCGACGGCAAGGTCCGCAGTCAGGTCGTCCAACTCGGGAGCGCACCCAGCTACAGCGGATTGATCACCGGCCTGGCGATCGAATTGGGCCCACAATCACGCTCGGGCCAAACCCTGACCCTCCACTCGATCGAAATCGTGCGAGCGAAGCCGCGGAAGTAAGAAATGGGTTTGCGCCGCGACCGGATCCAATTCGAAAACCGTTCCTTTCCCCATTTTGGCAGGTTTTTTGGCTGCATTTACAGCCAATTTTTGGTTGATTATCATCCGTTTTTTGGTTGTTTATAAAACGCATGATGCGTCGTCATCTCACCGAGCAGCTCTTTCAGGCGTTGGGGGACACACCTGCTGTCTTGATCAACGGCGCGCGGCAGACCGGCAAAAGTACTCTGGCCCAACTGCCGGAACTGAAACAGCAAGGTCGCCAATATCTAACCTTCGACGACCCCGGCGTTCTGACGGCGGCGAAGCGGGACCCCAATGGGTTCATCGCCGGTTTGACCGCGCCCGTGACGCTGGATGAAATCCAGCACGCTCCAGAACTGTTCACAGCCATCAAGATGGCGATCGACCGGAAGCGCGAACCGGGACGTTTTCTACTCACCGGCTCGGCTAATGTCTTGCTGCTGCCGAAGTTGTCCGAGTCATTGGCGGGTCGCATGGAATTGTTGACCCTCTGGCCGTTTTCCCAGGGCGAAATCCATGGCGTCAAAGAAGGCTTCGTGGATGCGCTGTTTTCCAAGCGGCCGGTCTGGGCATCAGGAGAGAACGCTCACCTCCAGCGCGATGAACTGTTTAAAAAAGTCCTGTCAGGGGGTTATCCGCTGGCGAATGCCCGCAAAACCGCGTCACGCCGTAAGGCATGGTTTCAGTCCTACCTGACAACAATCCTCCAGCGCGATATTCGCGACCTCACCCATGTCGCCGACGTGACGGCCGTGCCGCGTCTGTTGTCGGTGGTGGCCACTCGAGCTGGCAGCCTATTGAATTTCGCGGATCTGTCGCGCTCATTGGGGCTACCGCAAACCACTCTGAAACGTTACTTCGCCCTGCTCGAAGCAACGTTCCTGACTCAACTGCTGCGGCCGTGGTCGAGCAACCTCGGCCAGCGGGTCATCCAGACGCCCAAAGTGTTTTTGAATGACACCGGCTTGCTGGCGCATCTGCTGGGATTGACCGTTGAGCGATTGAACGTGGATGGCACTCTCGCCGGTGGCGTGCTGGAAAACTTCGTGCTGATGGAATTGCGCAAGCAATCCGCATGGAGTGAAACCCAGCCGGAATTCTATTTCTGGCGCACAGCATCGGGACAGGAAGTGGACATCGTCTTGGAAGACAGCTCAGGACGATTGGTCGGCATCGAAATCAAATCCGGTGCCACGTTGGGAGGCTCGGATGTCCGGGGATTACAGGCGATGGCGAACGCGGCGGGCCCGCGATGGGTTCGCGGCGTGGTGCTTTACACCGGCAGTGAGGTCATTCCTTTCGCAGCGAATTTGCACGGACTCCCGCTGTCACAACTGTGGGCAACTCACCCTCAGTAGGCGGCAATTCCAGCCTCCCTTTCCAATGCTAGGCTGGTGTCCAGCACGGACGGAAACGAGGCGAAGCGACACAAATGTACCCAGTGGTGTGGCCATTGAGCCATGGCCGGAGGCCGATCGAAGGAGACAATGGGATGCAATGCGTCGTGGATCTCCCCGTCACCGACCTGATCGTCACCGCCCACGAAACCGGCTAGACACTCAACCTCGGCCATGAGTCCTGCCCCCTTTTTCGCCGGGCGGTTGGACGCCGACCTTGTCTCAATCAATAACCGATGTGGGTTCGCGACCGATGGCTTCCACCGGGCAAGCCTCCATGCCTTCGACGGCTCGGGCTTCTTCTTCGGGAGCCGCAGGCTGATGGTGGACTACTGAGTATCCAATGTCGTCATTGCGCCGGTAGATTTCCGGTGCTGCTTCCCGGCAGAGATCGCAGTCAATGCATTCGCTGGTGACGTAGAATGGGCCCGGGACATTTTCTGAAAGCCGTTCACTGGGTGTGGCCATGTTGGTTGCTGACTCTTTCCGCCGAACCCGTCCGCCGTTTTGGCGAGCATCTGATCCGGCCGACGACCAGAGCATCAAGGGACGAAATCATTGCGTGAAATGCATTACTCCAATCACTCTCATTCTGAATCTGCATGAATGACTTCCTCGCCACCGTCCCGTTCGATCTCTACGAGCTGAGCCTGTTCCATCTCGTGGCGGAGCATGGCAGCTTTACCAAGGCCGGACAGAAAGCCCGACTGACCCAAAGCGCGATCACCCGCCAGATCCGCGGCGTGGAGGAGCAGCTGGGCGTCGCGTTGTTCGAGCGGACCACGCGGCATGTCTGCCTCACCGACGCCGGAAAGCTTCTCTACGCGAAGTCCAAGCCCATTGTCGCTTCGGCAGAAGAGACGCTGAAACAAATCCAACAGGACTTTCATCTCGTGCCCAAGACGCTGCGAGTGGGCGTGGCACGCAGCATCGGACTGGCCTACTACGCGGGCTTTTTCTTCGCGTTTCGACGCCAGCTTCCCGAGGTGCAGCTTCACGTCGTGCAACTGACCAGCCAGGAGATTCTGGAAGCGGTGGAGTCGCGAGCGTTGGATGCCGGGTTGCTGTCACCGCCCCGTCGGCTACCCCAAGCCTTGGCCGTCACGCACCGGTTTGAAGACGAGTTCGTCCTCGTGACGCCGCCGGATCATCCGATGGCCAAAGCCGGTGGAAAGACGTCGCTGAAATCGCTGCGCAAGGCTTTGCTGGCGGAGCGTTGGCTGCTCATCGATCACCGAGGCGAAACCGGGCGCGCGTTGCGGTCGTGGCTTGAGGCGGAGGGACTGCCCGTCGAGCCGGCCATGGAGCTGGACAGCTTTGATGTCATTGTGAATCTCGTCTCGCTGGGGCTGGGCGTGAGCCTCGTGCCGCACCGGGTTCTTGCCCTGTATGGGGATCGACGCCGGGTGGGACGCCTCCGCCTTCAGCCGCAGTTCATGCGGGAGCTGGCAGTGGTTGTGCGCAAGAACCGGATCCACCCCGAGCCGCTGGCGTCCTTCATCGAGGGCATTCTCTTCTGAGGGGATGGTTGCGGGCGGCTTGATCAGTCCTTGGCGGGGTCGCGAAGGTCAGAACGGAGCCGGTGATGCCTCTATCGCGTTCCCATCGGGTGCCGTCATCCGGCATCGCGCCGGAGCCATGGGCACCGTGCTCGTGTCCGCGAAGTGGCTGGAGTGCATGATTCCATCGCCAGACCGGATGCCTCGTTGACACCGCCACTGGCCGTACCCTTCTTTTGACCAATGCCGCTCTGGCTCCATGTCGCTGTCGTGCTCTTCGCGGTGGCCACCGTGCATGCCCAGTTCGACAAGCCCTTCAAAGACCGTCCCGACGGTCATCCGGAGAACCGGGCACGCGTCGACCGCATCCATCAGGACGAACTCCGCCAGTTCGCCGGTGACACCAACCGCCTCGTCCTCCCCGGCCTGATCGCCGATCGACGCAAACAACGCGTTGAAGTGCGCGTGGAACGGTCGGCCGTGGGAGCCAATGCCGCCTGCGAGTTCCTTGTCGTGAGCGAGTCGAGCGACCATGGCTACGAGTCCCTGCTCATCGCCTTTGCACGGCCCAGCGACATCCACGCCGCGCTCCGCTTCATCGGGACGGAACCCGGCGAATCGTACCATCCGCCGACCCATCGGTTCTGGGCCAAGGGCGAACGTTTCCTGCTCAGTGTCATCACCACCAACGGCAATGTCCTTCGTGTCGAGAACCTTCTGATGGATCGCCGCTCTGGCTCTGCTCTCCCACCGGAGGGTTTTCTCTTCACCGGCTCTCGGCGAATTCCTGCCCCAGACAATTCAAACCGCCTGGAGTACGTCGCCGACACCTTTCAACCGATGGCGATCGCCTGCCTTTTCAGCACGCCCTACGCGGTCCTCGAAGTACCGAGATCGGTGTCCAAGGAAACGATCTACCGGAACACCACCGTAAACCCCGACTTCAAAATCGCCGAGGGAACACTGCTGACTCTGGCCATCGAACCAGCCCTCCCGCTGGGTTCGAAGAGCGTCCAGGATCTTGTCCTGCAGGTCGACGCGGCTCCCGACACCGGAAAACCGCCGGGGTCCAAGATCGAAGCCTTGGCCAACCTCCGTGTCCAACTCCGGGAAGGTTCAACCGTCTTGAACCCCGATGGATCCTTGGTCTCCGCGGTCGTCGCAATCGCAGCACTCGATCGCCAGAAGCGCATCCCCTTCCTCACGCTCCACTGGTCGCCCGCGATCCGACTCGCGTCCGTCCAAGCACTGGCCGAAATCCTCGGTTCATTGGACAGCGAACAGGGGATCCGCATCGAACCTCCGCTACCTGGGGATCCCTACTACCGCGCGTTCACCCCAGACCGACAACTCCTCAACCGCACCGAACGCCGAGGCCACCCGCCCGAACTGGCCGTGCACCAGAAGGATGGCCGGATCTCCGGCCGTCTGCTGCTTGTCGAATCCGTGCGGAAGGAGGGGGCCTCTGGCTCGGAGCTGGAATGCATCGAACGCCCCCTCTTGGGTGCCGCGGATTTGTGCCGGGAACTGGAGGCCGATCGGGAGAGAAACCAAAGCCCGGATCGTCGGCCCCGCCCCAACGTCTTACTCGCATTCGTGCCACCCGACCTTACCTTGGGTCAGCTGACCACGTTCCTCAAACCTGCCCTGACAAACCAGACAGCGATCCACCTCCTGCTGGACGAGCCCATGCCGCCCGCGCCCCCGAAGCCATCCGCCCCATGAAGACACCGATGCCCACAGCCCTCCGATGCCTTTTGTTGGCTTTGAGCCTCCTTGCCGGTCCAGCGCTGTTCGCAGACGACTCGAAGACCGTGAAGCCCCCGTTGCCCATCGACGTTTCGTTGGGTCACGAGATCCAAAACGCCATCGACCGAGGTCTGTCCTCCCTCCTCGCCAGCCAGAACACCAACGGCTGGTGGTCCACTCCAGATCACGTTGCTCCCACAGCCCTGATCCTGACTGCATTCATGGGTGAACCCACCCGACGCTTCCAGACGAACCTCCCCGCATCCCTCTCCAAAGGCTATGCATTCATCCTCGGGTCCGTGAAGCCCGACGGCAGCATCTACCGGACTTCCCTCATCAACTACAACACCTCCCTGTCCATGGTGGCCTTGGCCGCATCGGGCAATCCCGCCCATGACGGGATCCTCGGTCGTGCCCGGACCTTCGTGATCCGCTCGCAGATGGATCTGGGCGAACCGGGGAAGATGGACTCGCCGTTCGACGGAGGAATCGGATACGGCGACAAGTACCCCCACTCCGACATGAACAACACGCTGACAGCGTTGGAAGCCCTGTACTACACGCGGTATCTCCAGGCGGGCGAATCCACCGTCCCCAGGCAGGATGTGGACTGGAAGGCTGTCCTCCAATTCGTCCAGAACTGCCAGAACCTGCCCAGTCACAACCGCCAACCTTGGGCCTCGGACGACGTCCGCAACCGCGGCGGGTTTGTCTATTATCCCGGGCACAGCATGGCCGGCGGCGAGACCAACGCGCTCACCGGACGGGTGGCTTTGCGGTCCTACGGCAGTATCAGTTACGCGGGGTTGCTCAGCTACATCTACGCCGATCTCCAGCGGGAGGATCCGCGGGTGGTCGCCGTGCTCGATTGGCTGCGCTCGAACTATACCCTCGACGAAAACCCCGGCATGGATCTCCAGGGCCTGTACTACTACCTGCACCTCATGACCAAGGCCCTGAACACCGCCCGGGTCGACACGCTGGAATTGAAGGACGGCCGGAGGATCAATTGGCGTCGCGAGGTCGCCCTGCGCTTGATCAACCTCCAACGCACGGACGGATCTTGGGCCAACACCAACGCGCGCTGGTGGGAGAAGGATCCCAATCTGGTCACCGCCTATGCGGTCCTTTCGCTCGACATCATCCACCGCGGCATCCGCTGACCAGCGACTCCACCCCTTGTGAAACACTTGCTGCAAACCATCACACTGGCCGCGTTTTTCTTACTGCCGGCGTCCCTCGTTGCGGCGGGCAGGAGTCGCGAATTGAAGATCCCCGATTTCACCCGGGGGGATAAGGTCCCCGAGGGAGCCAAGCACGACTGGAACCTCGGGGCCACTGGCCTTCGCGGTTGGATCTTCTGCGACCAACTGGTCACTTCCGATGCCCGACAGATAGCCGTCACACAGGTTGAAAAGGGTTCTCCGGCCGAAGGCGTTCTGGCGATCGGAGACGTGATTCTGGGTGTGGGCGGCAAGCCGTTTTCCCACGACCCACGCACCGAACTCGGCAAGGCCTTGACGCTGGCCGAGTCCGAGGCGGGACAAGGCCAACTCACCCTGACCCGATGGCGCGCGGGCAGTTCCGAAGAGGTGGCCTTGAAACTCCCCGTCCTGGGAACGTACAGCGCCACCGCCCCTTTCGACTGTCTGAAGTCCAAACGCATCCTCGAAGAAGGGTGCCGAGCCCTCGCCCGACGGATGGAGGATCCCTCCTACGCCCGAAGGATCGATGCCATCCCCCGATCTCTCAATGCACTCGCGCTGCTGGCCAGCGGCGACACCCACCATCTTCCGCTGATCCGGAGGGAGGTCGCGTGGGCGTCGCAGTACGAGTCCAACGACATGGCGACATGGTATTTCGGCTACGTCATGTTGCTGCTATCGGAGTACCAACTGGCAACAGGTGATGCCTCGTTCATGCCGGGGTTGAAACGGCTCGCATTGGAGGCGGCCCGCGGCCAGAGCGCCGTAGGCTCTTGGGGGCACAAGTTCGCCCGGCCCGACGGACGCCTTTACGGCTACGGCATGATGAACTCCCCGGGCGTGCCCCTCACGATCTCCCTGGTGCTGGCACGGAAGGCGGGCGTGCAGGATCCGGCCGTGGACCTCGCCATCGAACGCAGCGCACGCCTGATGCGTTTCTACATCCACAAGGGCGCGATCCCCTACGGAGACCATCATCCGTGGATCGAGACACATGAGGACAACGGTAAATGCGGGATGGCCGCGGTCCTCTTCAACCTGATCGACGAATCGAAGGGCGCGGAGTTCTTCTCGCGGATGAGCGTTGCTTCCCACGGTTCGGAGCGCGATTGCGGGCACACCGGCAACTTCTTCAACCTCCTTTGGGCCATGCCCGGCATCGCTCAGTCCGGACCGAACGCCACCGGCGCATGGATGGCCGAGTTCGGCGGCTGGTACTTCGACCTGGCCCGACGCTGGGATCACGGCTACCGGCACCAAGGCCCGCCAGAGCCCGAGCACGACAGTTATGAAGGCTGGGATGCCACGGGCTCCTACCTCTTGGCCTACGCCATGCCGCTGAAGAAACTCTACCTGACCGGCAAGGTGGAAGGTTCGGTGCCGCGGCTCGACACCACGGCGGCTCAATCGCTGGTCCTCGACGGCCGCGGTTGGAACAACAAGGACCGCAACGGCTTCTACGACGGACTGAGCATCGCGCAACTCATGGAACGCCTTCAGAGCTGGTCGCCCATTGTGCGCGAACGGGCAGCCATGGCCCTGGGCCGCAGGAAGGATGTCCCCATCGCACCCTTGGTCGAGATGCAGGGATCTCCCAACCTGGACGCCCGCTACGGTGCCAGCCAGGCCTTGACCTTCCTGCGCGGACGGAGCACCCCCGCCATCGAGGCCCTCGGGAAGTCCCTGTTGCACGAAGACCTCTGGCTCCGCATCAAGGCCGCCGACGCACTCGCAGCCATCGGAAAACCCGCATCGAACACGGTGCCCCAGCTTCTCGAGATCATGGCGCGCGTGGATACCGCCAAGGACCCTCGCGGCATGCAGCAGCGCTACCTGGCTTTCGCCCTCTTCAACCGGGAAGGCATGCTCGGTCGGTCGTTGGAGAACGTGGATCGCCAAGCGCTCTACAAGGCCGTGAAAGCCGGCCTCAAGAATGAAGATGGACGGGCCCGCAGCAGCATGGGTTCCGTCTACCGCCACCTTTCCCTCGACGAGATCAGGCCTCTCCTGCCCGCCATCCACGAGGCGATCATGCAGCCCGCTCCCAGCGGCGAGATGTTCGCCGACGAAATTCGTCTCGAAGGCCTGCGCGTCCTCGCCAAGCACCACATCGAGGAAGGCGTCGCCGCGTGCGTGAAATACACCCGTGAACAAAATCCTTGGGCGAGCGAACTCCGGACACCGGAGATCATGGAAGTCCTCCTCAGCTACGGAACGCACGCCAAGGTCGCCATTGCGGACCTGACCCGGATCGCGAACTACTTCGAGAACGAGGAACCGGACTTCCCGAAAAAATTGATGCGGCAAAAGGCCAAGACCGTGCGCGAAACGATCGCGGCCATCCAAGCCTCCACCGATTCTCCGAGCCTCATCCGGCTCAACTCGGACGCACGATGACGCGGGTTTTCCTAGGGCTCCTTTGCCTGACTTTCCCGATCCAGAGCCCGGCCGACGGAGCGGACGAACAGGGTCCTCAATCCCTGTTGCCGCATGGGTCCGGGCGAAATCGCACGTTTGAGGAAGGCCTCGCGCCCGCCCGCCTTTCACCAGGCCAGTGGCGAGGAAGTCGATTTTTTACACCGTGATGAAGAGCCCGCAAAAACAGAGGATTTTGTAAAATTGATCACAAACACCTTTATGAGCAATATCAACACAAACCACCCAACTGCTAAATAACTATGAAACCAACTATATTTCTGGCTGCAGTATTGATGTTTTCCCTCTCTCCGTGCGCTTTGGCAAAGCCCTTGAAGGTGTTCATTCTCGCAGGACAATCAAACATGGAGGGACATGCCGCAATCAGCACCTTTGACTACATCGGCAAAGATCCAGTCACGGCACCTCTTCTCAAGGAGATGCGCAACCCGGATGGAAGCCCACGCGTCTGTGATCAAGTATGGATGTCTTATTTGACAGGACCTTACGATGGTAGCGCCAATGGCGAAGGGTTGGGAAAATTGACCGCCGGTTTTGGGGCTCGTGGGGATCAACCCACCAAGATGTGTGGCAATATTGGTCCTGAGTTCACCTTCGGAATCTATATTGAAAAAGAGCTCAATGAACCCATTTTGATCATCAAAACCGCCTGGGGCGGCCGGTCGCTCAATACCGAATTCCGCCCGCCCAGCGCCGGGCCCTATACGCTGCCCAAGGTGATTCAGGAGGAGTGGGACAGGCATCCTCAGGGCGCACATGGGATTCCCAAGCTGGAGGACCGCAAGAAATGGAGAGAAGAAAAGGATGCCGCTTCCGGCGTATTTTACCGAATGATGATTGACCATGTGAAAATGGTTCTGGCAGATCCCAAACGGGTCTGTCCGGCCTATGACGCGAAGAATGGCTACGAGTTGGCTGGTTTTGTCTGGCTTCAGGGTTTTAACGACTTGGTTGATGGGACCACTTATCCTGGCCCCGACAAACCTGGGAAATACGACCTCTATTCGGACCTGCTGGCCCAGTTCATTCGCGACGTTCGAAAAGATCTGTCAGCCCCGAAGATGCCGTTTGTCATCGGCGTGCTGGGAGTCGGTGGGATGGGCGACAATCAAGTTTTCCGCAAAGCCATGGCTGCCCCGGCAGACAGGCCCGAGTTCAGGGGCAATGTCGTCGCGGTTGAGACGGCCCCCTTCTGGGATTCTGCCATCGAGGTCGCGGAATCCAAGCAGGGCAAATACAACGATATCGTTAGCGTCGCGAAAACATTGAAAACCGACGGCACGATCAACAGGGATCGGAAATGGGATGGCTACTGGAAGCCTGTCGGCAAGCCTCTGCCAGAAGAACGGATCTGGCGTTTCGCTTCAGTCGACGCCACCGAGAAGAAGGACAAACTGAAGAAATATGACGCCAGACGATTCCGCGACGTGACGCTGCCCGTCGGAATAGAGAATTGGCACCTCCCTGAATTCGATGACAGCCAATGGGCCGAAGGGAAGGCTCCCATCGGGAAAGGCTCATGGAAACACAGCGGCATCACTCTCAAGAGCTTTCCCTCAACCTGGGGCGAGGGCGAGTTTCTACTGATGCGTACCACCTTTGAAATCGAGGACATCCATTGCCATTCTTATCGCCTCGCGGTGTTGGCAAGACAGGGATTCCAGGTTTATTTAAACGGACAAAAGATACACACCTACATCTGGTGGCAGGACAAGCCGCAATACAGTTCCATCGTCCTCGAGAAGGAAATGATCAAACATTTGAAGAAGGGGAAGAATGTATTGGCAGTTTACGCGAATGATCAATACGACCTTGATTCCCCGGAACATTACGCCGCGCTGGATGTACAAATTGAGGGCATCACCCAAGCGGACCAGGAAAAGCTCGACCTCGCCTTGGAGGAGGTCCTTTCTCCCAAAGATCGGGAAGCCCTCAAAGGCGCTTCCAATGGCGGATACCATTATTTTGGCAGCGCCAAAATCTTTGCTCAAATGGGCAAGGCGTTTGCGGAATCAATGGCGAATCTGCTGAAATCTAAATAGACGTCCATAACAACACCGCGGAACAACAAACATTGTCGATTATCATTCTGACTGCGGATCGTTTGGATCGTCGCGTGTTGCGCTGCGTGAAATCTCTATTGTCGATAGACGGCCTTGGATCGACGGTATTACTCTGGCAGTGATGAGTTCATTGACTCGGCAGTTGGCCGCTCTAACGATTTCCGCTCCCCTGCTGCTCGCGCAGTCCCTCCGGCTCACGGACGGCGGTGTCGAACGGGATTATGTCATCGCGACCGATGAGGTGCACCTCTCGGGGCCAAAGCTGGATCGGGTGATGCGTGTCGACGAGCTGGGTAACGCCAAGTCATCGCGGGCCCCGGGAACCCGACTGGAAACCGTGATTTATCCCGCTAGCGAACCGAGATCGAACGGCCGTCGCCGCATCATCACCCGCCGCGTGTCCGCCAAGGTCGCACCCGGTACCGATATCGGCGCTCTGGCCACGCAAGTCCGAGCCGTCTCGTTTGAGCCCATGGCCTTCGACGGGAGTCTCGCGGTCTTCCATGCCGGCGAATCCTCCGGCCTTGCTCTGGCCGCCCGTCTCCGGCAGCACCCCGAGGTCCTTCGGGCAGAAGTCATCCTTGGGCGACACCTCACACCCAAGGTCCAACCGAATGACCCGCTCCTCCCGCGGCAGTGGACTCTCAAGAACACCGGTCAATCGGAGGGCACAGCGGGTGCCGATGCGAATGTGTTTCCCGTCTGGGAATCCGGTCGCCACGGCGAGGGTGTGGTGATCTCCATCGTGGACGATGGGGTGGAAAGCGCTCACCCCGACCTCACGGAACGGATCGTTCCTCAAGCCGGCTACGATTACCGGGACCAGGATTCGCAGCCAGAACCCGAGGGAGCCAACGGAGTCGATGCGGAAGGCAAACCAGCGGCCGACTCCCATGGAACCGCGGTGGCCGGGGTGGCTGCCGCCAGTGGTAACAATGGCATTGGGGTGGCAGGTGCCGCTTACGCCGCACGCCTGGTCCCCATCCGTTTGATTGGCGGCACCACGGGGGATGATCAGGAAGCCAAAGCCATGGCCCATCGATTGGACCTCGTCCACATCAGCAACAATTCCTGGGGTGCCGACGATGACGGCAAGACCATCAGCGCCCTCGGCCCATTGATGAAGGCTGCTCTGGACACGGCGCTCTCCCAGGGCCGCGGCGGTCTTGGGACCATTTTTGTCTGGTCCGCCGGAAACGGCGGCAACGAGCAGGACAATGCCAACAATGACGGCTACGCCAATCATCCGGGGACGATCGCCGTGGGCGCGCTCAACGATTTGGGACACCGTGCCGACTACAGCGAGCCGGGAGCCTGCCTGATTATTTCAGCCCCCTCGGGCAACGACAAATCCCGGTCGCCAGGTTCGTTCACCACCGATCTGTTGGGTGAACGCGGGTACAATCGCGCCGACGTGGAATCCGACATCGCTGAAATCGACTACACGAGCACCTTCAACGGCACATCCTCGGCTGCACCGCTTGTTTCCGGAGTCGTGGCGTTGATGCTCCAAGCGAACCCGAAGCTCGGTTGGCGGGATGTCCAGGAAGTCCTCATCCGTTCGGCGGCGATGACTCAGCCTGAAAACCCCGGCTGGTTCACCAATTCTGCCAAGATTCGGTTCAACCACGAATTCGGTGCTGGACGGGTGGATGCAGCCGCCGCGGTGCAACTGGCCTCAGGTTGGCGGAATCTCGGCGCACGCCAGAGTGCCGTGGTCGTGAAAGCAACAAAGGATCTTCCGCCCATTCCAGACGAGGGGATCTTTGAGGGCAGCCTCTTGGTCACAGACGACCTCAGGGTCGAGCAGGTCACCCTTCAACTGACGCTCACCCATCCGTCGCGCGGGGAACTCGCCATCGACCTGATATCGCCCGCCGGCACAATCAGCCACCTGTTCGTCCCCCACGGAGATACCAACCAAAACATCGAACACCGATTTACCTCGGTTTTCCAATGGGGTGAGTCAGCTCGTGGCGATTGGAAGCTCCGAATTCGGGATACGGTCGGCGGCAACGCTGGGCAGGTGTCGGACTACCGCCTGGAGGTCTTTGGAACCCGATCCGAGGTCGTTGCTCCCGACCTGAAATTGACCGCTTTGGGTGCATCCTCCGAGGGATTCCGACTGCGGTTGCAAGGCCCAGCCGACCGTGCGGTCGTGCTTCAATCCTCGTCGGACCTGATCGATTGGCAGGTGGTCACCTCTGGAACGATCGACGGAGGCGACGCGCAAATCGCGGATCCCACCGCCACCGAGACATCCCGCTTCTATCGCTTGGTTCTGTCGAATCCTTGATGCCGCCGGAGGGGTCGAGGCCCCACGCAACTCGAAGCTCATCGACAACCGCAGCGGTGCGAATGTCGTCGGTCCCGGACCGCTCAACGACGGGCCCGAATTCATGTCGGGTTTTTGGATCATCGAGGCGGATGATGATGCTACAGCCCTCGACCTCGCGAAGCAGTGATCCAGGGCCTGCAACAGGAAGGTCGAACTGCGTCGCTATCTCCGATGAAGTCTCACGATTCAGCGGTCTGCGAGAGGTTCGAGGCGATCCGTCGCAATGGCTCCCGGCCAGACGCGACTCGAGAGGACCGAGGTCGCAGTGAAGGCCTTCCATGATGGAGCGCAAGGACAGTGAGTT
>JARXAF010000076.1 GCA_029865985.1 Verrucomicrobiota bacterium | reverse complement strand
GGAGCGCTCGGTCCAGGAGCGAATCCTCGCCGTCCGACCTCAGTTCAAGGATCGGTTGCCGCAGGGAAACGCCGCCGATCCGGACGCGAAACGACGATTGGAACGGGTGGCCGATCGGTCAGCGGACTTCCGCAAATCGGCTCCCGATGCGAAGGCGGGTGCCCAGTTGTTCCAAAGCCATTGCATGCCCTGTCATTCGATGGGTGGGCAGGGAGGCCAAGTGGGCCCGCAATTGGACGGAGTCGGGCATCGCGGGGTCGAGCGATTGTGTGAAGACGTGCTCGATCCCAACCGCAACGTGGACCGCATCTTTCGCTACAGCGTTGTGAGCCTGCAAAATGGCGACGTGCTCAATCTCTTGTTCCGCCGCGACGAGGGGGAACAGCGGGTCTACGTCAATGCCGGCGGCCAAGAGCAACGCATCGCCCGCAGCGAGATCCGTGAAGTCCGTGAATCATCAACCTCGCTGATGCCCGACAATTTCGCCGAAGCCCTGTCACCCAGCGACTTCAACCACCTGCTGAGTTTCCTTTTGGGCCAACAGACTCAGCGCCCTTGATGCATCGAACGGGTCTGGGTTTCCATTGGGCAATGAATTCGGTTGTCTTCTGCCTGTTGTGGGCGGTGCTGCTCATCCCATCGATGTGGGCGGTGGAGCCGGTGATTCTGAAGGTTCAGGCAGAACGGTTGCCGGGTACTCGGTGGGTGGATATAGCCTACGAGGTCTACGATCCGGACAGTGCCTTCATCACGGTTTATCTAAAGGTTTCGGCCGATGGCGGTGCGACGTGGGACGTTCCCGTGGCCGCCGCGCAGGGGGGCGTCGGACGCGGGATCAAGGCCGGTGAGCTTCAGCATATCCGGTGGGATTCGTCCGTGGATTATCCCAACCGATACAGCAAGACCCTGAGGTTCAAAGTGGGTGCCACCGACTGGGTTCCACCCGTTGGAATGACGTTGATCCAGGAAGGGAGCTTTGAAATGGCGGGGCCGCCGCACACGGTCACGATTTCAGAATTCGCGATGGATGTTCACGAGGTCACCCGGGAGCTTTGGGATTCCGTGCGAGAATGGTCTTTGGATCACGGCTACATCGATTTGCCCCTCGGTCAGAGCTTTGGGGCTGAGCATCCCGTCCACACGGTCAATTGGTTCGACTGTGTGAAATGGTGCAACGCCCGCAGCGAAATGGAGGGAATGAGGCCGGCCTACTACGTGGATTCTGCCTCCACGATCGTCTACCGAAGCGGCCGGATCGCGCCCCATGTTGATTGGTATGCGGGATACCGGTTGCCTACGGAAGCCGAGTGGGAAAAGGCGGCTCGTGCTGGCACCAGAGGTCATCGTTTCCCTTGGCCGGATTCAGAGAAGATCACCCCCGATCGCGCCAATTACGACGAGTCGGAGAAGAGCGGTTCGGTGAAGGTGGGTTCTTACCCTCCCAATGGCTTTGGCTTGTATGACATGGCGGGTAACCACTTCGAATGGTGCTGGGATCGGTTCGGAGAATTTACCGCAGAACCCCAAACCGATCCTCGCGGCTCCAACGTGGGGGTCCATCGCGTGTTCCGAAGCGGCAGTTGGTATGACAACGCCAAGAACTGTGAGATCGCGAACCGTCGGGCCTTCACTCCCGACACGGTCTACAACCGGGTGGGATTCAGATCGGTGCAGCCTCGGGCGGCTCGGCCGTGGGTGGAATCGCAGAGCAAGGATGTCACGGTGGACAGCCACCCCCGATGGACTGTCAACGGCCTCGCATCCGACACCTCGGTGACGGTGGGAGAACGCGCGACCGTGCGCCTCTCGAATCGGTTTGAGCGCGGGCAGATCTTCTACTCGATCGATGGCAGCCAACCGACGGTCATGTCCCGGAAATACACCGGTGAATTCACGATCGATCAGAGCACTGTTTTGAGGGAGCTGCACCTGAACGAGGAATTGACCGAGACCCTCGAGTTGCCCCCGGTTCGGATTCAAGTCGTTCCATTCTTCTCATTGAAATCGTCGGTCGCAGGTGAGGGAAAACTGGAATGTTCCCCCCAAAAAGACCGCTATTTGCAGGGCGAGGTGGTGACGGTTCGGGCGGTCCCGAACGACGGTTGGCGGCTCGTCCGTTGGGAGGGCGACGTCAGCGGTGACCAGCCCCAGGGAACACTGACCTTCTCGACCCACCGTTCGGTTCATGCCGTCTTCGAACTCATTCCTCGTCATGCACTGACCGCGGAGGCTCGTGGAGGTTCGGTCAGCGGTGCCGGGACCTACCCGCATGGCGAGCAGGTCCTTCTCAAGGCCACCGCGGCCGAGGGTTGGGAGTTTATGGGCTGGAGCGGCGCTCACTCGGGCAGCGATCCGATGGTCTCTTGGGAGGTGAAGGCTCCGGTTCATCTGAGTGCCACCTTTGGCACATCCCTCAGCACCGTGGCCACGGGCGGGGGCAAGATCGCCTTGGTACCAGCGATGACGGTTTATCCCTATGGTTCGAAGGTGCGGGTGATGGCGGTTCCGGATCCGGGTTATGGCCTTTCCCTATGGGGCGGAGCCGGTGTCGGCCAAAGTCAGAACGAATGGACGCTCACCGTCACCAATGGCCAGCCGAAGATCTCGGCCCTCTTTGGCCCCGTCCTCAAACCTTGTCCTTAGCCAACGATTCCCACGCCATCCCTTTCCTCCCAACTGAATCGTTGGCTTAGTTTTTTGCCGAACGCCGAACGCCGAATTGCGGAATCGCTGCGTATTGAATTTCAGCCCGACTGGGGCTGGAGGAAATAGGTGTCGATGGTGCCGCGGCCTTTGATGGGGGTTTGGCCGCGATGCTCCACGGCGAACTCCGGCGGCAGCAACTGGCGGGTGTCCGCCGAGATCTGGATCTCACCTGGCAGGCTCGTGCTTTCCATCCGGCTGGCGATATTCACCGAATCCCCCCAGATGTCGTAGGCGTATTTGCGCTTACCGATGACGCCGGCCACCAAGGGGCCTGAATGCAGCCCGATGCGGATTTCTAGGTTCAGGCCCTGTTCCACCATGACCTCCTGGTGCGCCTTCAACATGTCCATGGCCAGCAAGGCGGCTCGCTGGGCATGGTTTTCTATGGGTTCAGGCACACCGGCCACCGCGAGATAGGCATCGCCGATGGTTTTGATCTTCTCGACGCCATGCCGATCGCAGAGCTCATCGAAACGCGAGAAGAGGCTGTCGATGATCTTGACCAAGCGCTCTGGGTTGATCGCCTTGGTGAACGAGGTGAAGCCCACCTCGTCGGTGAACACGATCGTCGTCGACGGATGATAATTGAAGATGGTGCCCGTATAGGTGTCCTGGTTCTTCAGCATCTCCGCGATCTTCGTCGGCAGGATGTTGTGCAAGAGCTTTTCACTCTTGGCTCTTTGTTCCTGGACCGCTTCGAAGAGCTGCTCCTTGCTCAATTCGGCGAAGATTGAAGCGTATTTCTGAAGTTCGGTTGCCGATGGATTCCTGGGTAGGGTCAATCCCTTGACCTCGTCCCATTTGCTGGGGCGATCGGAAGCGAGTCCGCTACCGGAAGGTTGGGTGCCTGCAACACGGTTGAGTGGTTCGGTGAAACGGTAGAGTTGCAGGTAGTTCGGCAGCGGTTGGTCCAGCGCATCGGCCGTGAGTCGGAACAGCAGACGGGGAGGAGACTTGGGAAAGTCGACTTCCGGGAGGAAAATGAGGTCCATCGCCGGTCGATGGCCGAATCGGTGGTACCAGCGAATGGAGTCGGACAGTGCGCAGAGGAAGGATTGGGATCGGGTGTGGTCGCTGCCCACCGAGGACAGGATCATGATAAGTTTCCGCCGGTTTTCATCCAGCGCGTCCCGGTGGGAAAGTGAGATCGTCCCAAGGATCATCGGTTGAAGCAGGTTGTCAGGATGAAGCTGGCGTCGTCAGAGAGTTTGGCTGCTCCCATCATCTGTTCTTGGACGACAGATTCATCCGTCAGCGGTCCGGAAAGGTTGCGGAGGCGCCGGACCGCCGAGCAACTCACACCGTCCGAAAAGGTGACAAACCGATCGACGTTCTTGATGGAAAACGTACAGATGTTGGGGCGTCGATAATGCTGACCGATGGCACCTGGGCGCGAAATTCCTTCGAACCCCGTGGGGCTGAACTGCAACAAGGAGACGTTGCCGACGCCGATATGGTGCAGAACCCGCTGAAGGCGATCGACGAGCACTAGGGCGATGGAGGCTCCGACCGTACCCTGAGCGGCCAGATGACTGGCCTCGAGCAAGCCCAAGAGGTGATCGGTGGTCGGTTCCGCCGGCCACTTCTGTGAGTGCTGCTGGATGAACTCGAGAATGCTGGAGGCCGCGGTGGCTGCCTTGGTGCCGTGCCCCAGGGCATCTAGATGGACGATGAGAGCATGGGTATCGGTCTGGATCGACCAGACCCTGTCTCCGCAGACAGTCAGCGGAGGCTTGGGCCGTTCCCATGTCCGGATCGACAGATCCAGTGGCGGAGAGGCTGTGGTCGACACCGGATGGGGACTGGATTTCTCGGTCGTTTTCGTGACCACCGGTCTCGCTGGAAGCGCCGGTGGGTTGGGGCGGGGGATGCGTCCCCAGCGGATTACCTGTACCCGGGTGCCACCTCCTACGGGGGTGGTGATCTCCATGCTGTCGGTGAGGCGTCGGACTGCCGGAAGACCAAGACCCAAGGTGCCTCCGGTGCTGAAGCCGTCCTGCATGGCCTTGTTGACGTCCGAAATGCTGGGGCCCTGATCGATGGCTTCGATGCTGACTCCGGGAAAGCCGTTTCTTTCCAACAACTGCAGGCGTATCAGGCCATGGCCGGCGTACTTGACGATGTTGGTGGACAGTTCGGAGACCACGGTTCCGATGATCCCGCGTTCTTCCGTCGAGAAGTCCCGGAGGAAGCCTTTGCGGAACACCTCTGCCACGACCGTCGTGACATCACCGCGCCGTCGGAGCTTGAATTCCAGGACCGGTGCCGGAATGACTGTTCCATCATTCATGCATCTGCAGGGCTTTCTCCATGGTCCGGGCGAATCGCATCAGGCCGAAGTCGAACGGACACTGTGCCAGATAGAGGGCCACGCCGGCCTGTAGGCCCACCAGCGTGGTGGTGGCTCCGAAGACTTGATTGCACCGAGCGATGTTTTCGATGGCTTGGAAGGCACCATAATCTACCAGGGCGACCGCAGTGAGGTCGATGATCACGCCCCGGCACGAGCGTTTCACCAAGCGCTCCCGGAGTTGGTCGGCCAAGTCATTCAGCATCGCATCGGAAAGCGGGAACGGAAGATTGACGATTAGCAGATTCCGGACCTGAGAGACGGATGTGCGTAGGGAGCACTGCTGCATCGGGCGGTCTGGGTTCTGGAAATCAGGACGTGCTGGCGGAGGATGGGGTTCAGAAGTCGTTGGAACCCGGGTTTTGCTCGCTGCGGGTTGCAGCAATCCCGGGGTCTGACCACTGACGGTTGGCCGCACTCACCGATCGCAGCCCTGCCTTCAGAGCATCGCGCAAGGTGGCCGTCGTGCGGATTTGTCCGACTTCCACGCCGAGATCCACCATGGTTTGGGCGATGGATGGGGAAAGCCCGGAGATGATGGTTTCGCACCCCATCAAGCGAGTTGCCTTGGTGATCTTGATCAATTGATTGGCGACGGCGGTGTCGACCATCGGGACACCGCTGATGTCCAAGATGAAGATCCGGGCCTCGGACTCGTTGATTTTGGCCAGCGACTTGCGCATGACATCGTCGGTGCGGGTGGAGTCCACCACACCCACCAAGGGCAGGAGGAGAATCTCGTCCCAGATGGGGGTGACCGGAGTGGACATTTCCATCAAGGTCCGGTCGAGATCCTGGCGCTTGTTGTCCGATTCGATGGCGTGCTGCAGAGCCGCCTCGAGTTGCTTGGCATTCTCCGCGACCTTCAACGAGTTCAGTACCTTGTCGGTGACGTTGATGGCGAGCTTGATCACCCGAACGACCTCCTTGTTGAGGTTCAGAATCGGGTTGTAGGTCGCTTCGAGCCAGACGGCTTGGCCGTTGTTGCCGATGCGCTCGAACTGGCCGGAGATCACTTCTCCGGCGGCCAACCGTTTCCAGAACGTCTGATACGCGACCGACTGGGCCTCTTCGGCCTTCAGGAACATCTTGTGATGAGCCCCTTTGATCTGTGCCTCGGTGTAACCCAGGATGGCGAGAAAGGAGTCGTTGGCCCGTTGGATGGTGCCATCGGGAGCGAACTCGATGACCCCCATGGATCGTTCGATGGCGTCGCGGATCCCCGAATTGGCAATGCTGGTTTCCTTGGCCGCCGTGATGTCGGAAGCGATCTTGATCACCCGCTGGACCTTGCCATCCGCTCCCAAGACCGATGTGTAATTGGCAAACAGCCACAACCGCTTGCCGTCTTTGGTGAATCGTTCGAATTCTCCCGTGAAGGATTGCCCGCTTCGGAGCGAATCCCAGAACTTCTGATAGTCGGAAGATTTGGCGAAGTTACCGTCCACCAGGCTGGAATGGCGTTGGTTCAGCAGTTCTTCGCGGGAGTATCCCATCAGACGCGTGAACTTGTCGTTGCAGGTAATGATGCGGCCTTGGGGGTCGAACTCAACGGTGGCTTGGCTGGCATTGATGGCACGGACAAGGGCTGCCGTGTGGGCGTCGTTGGATTCTTCGATTCTAGCGGAACTCATGAATTTGGAGAAATAGGTGCGTTTGGGCGGCCTGATCGGCCCCACAAGCCGCCGACGCATCCGCCGCGAACGGGCGGATTCTCAGGCGGACTTTTTAAGTTAGTGATCAGATTTGACGAAAAAAGCACAGCGGAGTTTGCGTCCGGTAGGAGAATTAATCTGCAACACTGCGCATTTAGATGATTGATTCAAGTCATTTGACATTTGGCTACCCGTTTTCGAGCGCATGCATCGACTCAAAATTCGAAGAGGCGCTCTGAGTCAAAAGCCCTATTGTTCAGCGGGGTATCCACCGTGAGAAAACGGAGGTTTGGCGAGGTTGGCAGCAAGCCTTGACATCCCTGTGGCACCTTCGTTCCCTCAGCCTTGTGATCCTCATCGGCGAAAGCCATTCCGGTCGGCTGCGGAGCGTCACAAGCCCACGAACCACCCATGAATGCGTCGTCTCGTCGATTCGGTGAACTTCAGGCACTGGCGTGGCGCTCGGGTAACTCGCCTCGACCTCCCTCGGGTCTCCATGCCTCTCGGCGTGTTGCTGGGGATTCTGGCTTCAGGCCGAGCGATGGCGGACCGGGCACCCATTGGCAGCGCGGAGGCCCCGTCGCGTGACTGCCGGTGATGACTCTGGCATGCGCCTCACTCGGGCTGTCGAAGAGGCGGAGCGCCACACGGGCTGTGAAGTGGTCGTCGTTGGATTCGCCTGCGCGGATGGCTACCTCGATGTCGCGTTCCGCAATGCCTTCATTGTCTCGCTCGTCGCTCTGGCCCTCGTGCTCATGCTGCCGATCGATTTCCACGAAGTACTCGTGTTTCCGATCGTGGCCGGTGCGTCACTCGCGGCGTTTTGGGCTTCACGCCTGCCCGGGCTGACGCGGGCCACGTCGACCCGAGAAAGAAGACGCGCTGCCGTTCGGATAGCCATGGCCGAGGCCTTCCTCGAGAATGGCGTGAGCCGCACGCGCGACCGTGTGGGTGTGCTCATCGGGTTCTTCGAACTCGAGCGCGACGCTGCCGTTTTGTTCGACACGGGTCTGCAGGCGCGCATTCCCGCTGACGTGCGCGCATCCATCGCGGAAACGGTGCGCACGGGCTGCGCCGCGACCGATGTCGAGAGGCGTGCGGCTTGCATCACGGCGATCGGTGCTCGTTTGGGTGCCTGGGTTCCGCGTGGTGCCGATGACGTCGACGAACTGCCGAACGCGCCCAAAACCGGAGGCATGCGATGAACGGTGTCCGGCGCAATTCTTCACGGATTCTGCGGTGGCGCGCCTGGATCGCCTCCCCCTGGGTTTGGGCGTTGCTGGCGATGTCGATCGTGATGGTGGCCGAGGCGATGGACGTGCGCGTGGGCGGCGGGCAC
>JARXAF010000214.1 GCA_029865985.1 Verrucomicrobiota bacterium | reverse complement strand
GTTGCAGGCTGGCCGGCCCGCGGCAGGCCCATTAGCCTGTCCCCATGTTCAGCGAACTTGCCCGCACGGTGGCCGCCGGCCAGGAACTGGGCCCAGCGGAAATGCCCGGACTGGTCGACGCTCTGGGAGACGCCGCCCAACCCGTCGGCGAGCGGGCCGATTTCCTCATCGCCTGGGCCATCCGCGGCGAATCTCCGGCCGAGGTGGCTGCCTTGGCGAGTGAGTTGCGCAATCGCTCGGTGGCGGTGCCCCTGCCCGAGTCGTTCCGGCAATCGCGGGAAATCCTGGATGTCTGCGGCACGGGCGGCGACCGGCTCAACACCTTCAACATCTCCACCACCGTGGCCCTGGTGTGCGCGGCGGCGGGCGTTCCGGTGGCCAAGCACGGCAACCGCGCCATCACTTCCAAGTCGGGCAGCGCCGACGTGCTGGAGGCCTTGGGTATCCCGGTGGACTTGTCCCCTGAGGCGGCGGCTCGGGCCATCGAAGAGGCGCACTTCGCGTTCTTGTTCGCTCCGCGGTTTCACCCGGCCTTCAAAGGCATCGCCCCGGTGCGAGCCCTTTGCGCCGAACGGGGCCAGCGCACGGTCTTCAATCGACTGGGCCCGCTGCTCAACCCCGCGCGGCCCAGCGCCCAGTTGCTCGGAGTCTCACGCACCGAATGGGTGGAGCCGATGGCGCGGACGCTGCAAGCCCTCGGGCTGCGGCGAGGCATGGTGGTATCGGGCGAAGTCCCCGGCCACGGCACCCTCGATGAACTGTCCACGCTCGGAACCAACTACGTCGCGGAGTTCTACCAAGACCGCGGGTTCAGCGCGTCCTCCGGATCGGCATCCGACTTCCCGCTCATTCCGGCCACGCTGGCCGACCTCGAAGGCGGCAGCGCCGCCGACAATGCTGCGATCATCGTGCGCATCCTCGAGGGCGCGGATCGCGGTCCCCGACGCGATGCGGTGATGCTCAATGCGGCAGCGGCCCTGTTTGTCGCGGCCCGAGTCCGCAGCATGGGGCAAGGTTGGGATTTGGCGGAGAAACTCCTGCAGGATGGCTCGGTGATGAAGACCCTCAAGTCGTTGCGCCAGACCGGTTGATCCGACGCCTGCTCATCCCTCGCTGATCCCCCGCTGATCACCCCCCGGCGCATGTCCCATGACTTAACCCTGCAGCAGTGGGCACTGGCCTGTCTGGCCGCGGTGGGCATCGGCGTCTCCAAGAGCGGACTGCCCGGGGTCAGCCTGTTGCACGTGGTGCTCTTCGCCCAACTCTTCCCGGGGCTGCAATCGACCGGCGTCGTGCTGCCGATGCTGGTGGTGGGCGACATCGGCGCGGTGCTACTCTTCCAACGCCACGCCGATTGGCACCACATCCGGCGAACCCTCCCGCCCGCGGGCATTGGAGTGATTGCCGGCTGGGGCGTGATGAGCCTTTGGGGACAGACAGATTTCCGGCCGGTCATCGGGGTCATCGTGCTGGCCTTGGCGGTCATCCAGCTCATCCGACATTGGCGGCCCGAGACGTTGGCTCACCTACCACACACCCGCGCCTTCGCCTTGAGCATCGGACTGCTGGCTGGCGGCGTGACCATGGTCGCCAATGCCGCGGGGCCGGTGATGGCCTTGTACCTCGTGGCCGTATCGCTGCCGAAGAATGTGTTCGTGGGGACCAGCGCCTGGTTCTTCCTGCTCATCAACCTCTTCAAGGTACCCTTCAGCCTGCAACTGGGACTCATCCACCTCGACTCGCTGGCGTTCAATGTGCGATTGCTGCCCCTGGTCGTGGCCGGGCTCTTCATCGGCCGAGCGGTGGTTTCGCGCCTACCGCAGCGCACCTTCGACACCTTCATCCTGATCTTCGCCTGGGTGGCAGCCCTGCGCCTTCTATTGTAGTCGAATGAGCGGGCCCGGCAGCCGAGCCAATGATCGCCCCTCGCGACGCTGGAGAATGGCGTCGATGCGCGGCACATACATTTGGGTCTCGGCCGGAAGATAGCGGGAGATGTCGCTGAACGTCTTGGCGCGGTGGCGGCTCAAAAGATTCGCGACCCGGGTCTCACCGGCGTTGTAAGCGGCCAAGGCCAGAGGCCAGTCCTTGAACCGTCGGTGGAGCGCGCGGAGGTATCGAGCCGAGGCGCGTGCGTTCTTCTCCGGACGGTAGCGCTGGTCGAACGGAAAGGTGGAGAGCCCCTGAGCCCGGGCCGTCTCCGGCATCAATTGGTAAAGGCCGGCCGCTCCGGCTGGACTGCGGGCTCCCGGATCAAACGACGACTCGACCTCGGCCACCCAAACCAACTCCTCGGGCACTCCCTCTTCACGGAAGATCGGCTTGAGCTGCGGAACCCTCCGCCGAGCCTCGGTGGGCCAGGATTCGACGATCGTGATGTCGGACCAAACCTTCCGCTGCTGGGCCTCCGTCGGCACTCGCTGCAACGGCCCCGACGTTTGTTGACTAGGGACTGTGATGGGATTCGGTGTCCGCAGCGGCTGGTCGGGCGATTTCGGTTTCTCGGGCGATTTCGGTTTTTGCGGCAGCAGCGGAAGTTGGGGTACCTCCGGCGTCGGAACGGTCAACGGACGCGGCACGGGACGAGCCAAAATTTCGGCCGCCTTGAAGTAATCCAATCGAGCCCGCAGCCAAGGCACGTACGGGCGCAATGCCGTCTCGCGCTCCAACCACGGAAGGAGGGCGTCGGCCACCCGACGCAGCTCGGCCAGATCGAGGAGGTTCTCGGCCTGCAGGCGATTCTGCACTTGTTTCAAGAGCGGTTCCACCTGCTCAAGGTCGAGCTCTGGCAACGGCGGGAGCGCCTCCTCGTCGATGTTTTGATCCCACCAGCGCTGACCCTCATTGAGCAACGACTCTAGGCTGGTCAGGGGCTGGGCCTCGGGAGCCTGGGCCGCCATCGACAGCGGGAAGGGCAGCAGGACCGCCATCAAGATGGACCAAGGAATGCGTTTCACAGCGGATGCCCACCAAGCATCGCCCAGGGTCAGTGCCAGGGCAAACCCCGGATGGGCAATCTCCGTACCATCCCAGTCACAGAGACTTCAGCCGATGGCAGGGTCCAATTCGCCCACAAAACCGGGACTTGCCCCGGTTGATTCACCCGACACACTGGCTCCACGCTTCCAAATCCTCCGTTTATGGGCCGCATCTACAACAACATCGTCGAGACTGTCGGGCGCACGCCGCTCGTCCGCCTGAACCGCATCCCCGCCAGCCTCGGCGTGGATCCGTCCACGCAAATCCTACTCAAGTGCGAGTTCTTCAATCCGCTCGGATCCGTGAAGGACCGCATCGGCATGGCCATGATCGAGCAGGCTGAACGTCGCGGCGTGCTCAAGCCGGGTACCACCATCATCGAACCGACATCCGGCAACACCGGGATCGCGCTGGCCTTCGTCGCCGCATCCAAGGGCTACAAGGTCATCCTGACCATGCCCGAAACCATGTCGCTGGAACGCCGCACCCTTCTGGCACTCTTGGGCGCCAAGTTGGTGCTCACCCCCGGGAGCGAGGGAATGCGCGGGGCCATCGCCCGAGCCGAATTGCTGGCCAAGGAGATTCCCGATGCGTGGATCCCCCAGCAGTTCGAGAACGGCGACAACCCGGCCATCCATACCGCGACCACCGGCCCAGAAATCTGGGAAGACACCGCCGGCGCCGTGGATATTTTCGTCGCTGCAGTCGGCACGGGCGGCACCATCACCGGTTGCTTCGAATACATCAAACCGCTCAAGCCGTCGTTCACAGCCATCGCGGTTGAACCCAAGGATTCTCCGGTCATCACCCAGACGCTGCACGGCGAAGCGGTGAAGCCGGGCCCGCACAAAATCCAAGGCACCGGTGCCGGATTTGTGCCGAAAAACCTTCGTCTGAAGGATGCCGCAGGGAATCCCCAGATCATCGAAGCCGTGCAAGTGAGCAATGATGACGCTTTCGCCATCGCGCGCCGACTGGCCAAGGAAGAGGGCATACTCGCCGGTATTTCTTCAGGCGCGAACGTGTGGGCCGCCATCGAGGTGGCCAAGCGTCCCGAAAACAAGGGCAAGACCATCGTCACGATCGCCTGCTCGACCGGTGAGCGCTACCTGTCCACCGCCTTGGCCGCCGAGGCTCGGGCTGAAGTCGGGGGCTAAAATCGGGGGCTAAAATCGATCGTCCGGGACACTCCGTTCCCGGAGACGATGGAACACAAAACAGCGGGCCGCGTGGCATTCCACGCGGCCTGTTTGTCTTCAGAAGAACACCGAGGCCAGATTCAGGGCATCCCTGGAATCCAACGATCAACGGTCCAGGGGCCTTTCCAACAAATCACAATCGGACCACCAACTTGCCGAACTGCTCACCGCGCTCCATCCGCTCGAAGGCCGCACCCACATGGTCCAGATCGAAGACTTCGCTGACCACCGGCTTGATGGCATGGGTCTTGACGAACTCCACCATCGCCAGGAACTCGGCCGGGCTGCCCATGGTGGTTCCCAAGAGTGAAATCTGACGCCAAAACAGTTTGCGGGTCGGCAGTTCGGGCGCATTACCGCAGGTGGCCCCAAAGAAAACGATGCGCCCACCCGAAGCGGTGAGGTCGATGAGGGTCTCAAACCCGTCACCCCCGGCGCTGTCGACGACCACATCAAAGGGACCATGGTGCTTGCCGAATTCAACGTGCCAATCAGGCAAGTTGTAGAGACTACCCGCCTTGGAACCCAACTCATGAGCCCGCTCCAGTTTCCAGGGCGCGCTGGAGGTCACACAAGGAACTGCCCCCACCGCTGAAGCAAACTGCAGTGCAAAGAGCGCCGTACCGGCACCAATGCCATTGATGAGGATGCGTTCATGGGGTTTGACCGCGGCCCGACTGAAGATCGCCCGATAGGCGGTGAGCCCAGCCAAAGGCAATGCGGCGGCCTCTTCCCAAGACAAGTGGGTGGGCTTCGGAACCAATTGCGTGGCCGGAATCGCCACAAACTCAGCCAAGGTTCCATCCCGCGGCAGGCCCAGAATGGAGAACCGCGGCTCTTGCACCTTGTCAGAATGACCCCAGTCGAGGGCCGGATTGAGGATGACTTCTTGTCCCACCACAGAGGGATCCACGCCGGAGCCAGCTGCGATCACAGTCCCAGCGCCGTCGGACCCTAAAATCACCGGAAACTTCAATCCCGCGTAGTGACCTCCCTTGATCCACACATCGCGATGATTCAACGCGGCGGCATGGAGCCGGACAACGACCTCACCGGGATGCGGAGCCGGCTGGGGGACGGTATCCACGACCAACTCCTGAACTCCACGTAGGACGGCAGCTTTCACATTCCGAAGACTAGCGGAACCTCCCGGGCAACGCGAGCCCCAGGACTATTTCAAACGCAGGAAATTTGAGAGGATGGTGCGCCCATTCTCCGTGAGGATGCTCTCCGGGTGGAACTGCACACCCCAGATGGGCAGCGAGGTGTGTTTGACTCCCATCACCTCCCCTTCCTCGGTCCAAGCAGTCACCTGAAGTTCTGGCGGCAAGGTTTCACGACGAGCGACGAGGGAATGGTAGCGGGTCGCGTTGAACGGATTGGGCATTCCTTCAAAAAGATCCTTCCCGTCGTGGAAGATTGGCGAGGTCTTGCCATGCATCATCCGGTAGTTCACCTCCACCGTGGCGCCGAAGGTGTGGCAAATGCATTGGTGCCCCAGGCACACACCCAAAATAGGAACCCGCCGCTCGGAAAAAGCACGAATCAGGTCGTTCGAAAGCCCGGCCTCACGCGGCGAACAGGGGCCCGGCGAAATGAGGACCCGTTCCGGCTTCAGGGCCAACGCCTCTTCCAAGCGGATCTGGTCATTGCGATGCACCTGCATCTCCACACCCATCTCGCCGAGGTATTGGACGAGGTTGAATGTGAACGAGTCGTAGTTGTCGATGACCAGCAACATGGCGGACAGACGCTAATCGGACCGAGCCGGGTTGGGAAGTCCGCCCACCAAAGGCTCGGATTGACCCAAACAGGAAAACGGCTGGCGTGCTCTTCACCTGGCATCCAGCTTCAGGACCAGAAACCGATCCACTTTCCCATGACCCGGCTCCTTCGCCTGATTTTCCTCGGTCTCAGCCTCAGCTGGCCCTCCCTGCTGTCGGCATCGCCCGAGACTTACCAACTGTTTATTGGAGGCGAATCTGTGCTCGATGCTCGTGAAACTGCCGCCAAGTCCGGGAAAGACAGCAAAGCACAGGTTGATGCCGGCAAAGCAAGACGACGAACCTTGATCGGCGAACATGCGCTGCTGCAAAAACGCTTGGCCGGCTCTGGGACTGTGGTGGTGGGCAGCACTTACACGCTCTCGAACAGTTTGATCGTCACGGCGGAAAATTCGTCGCTCGAGCAACTGCGCGCCCTTCCCGGGGTCGTCTCTGTGGAACGCATCCAACCCCTCGAACGCCACACCCGGACGTCGGTTCCCTTCATCGGTGCGCCCTCGGTGTGGCTACCCCAAGGGGCAGAGTCCGGAATCACCGGGCGCGGCGTGCGCATCGCCATTGTGGATTCGGGCATCGATTATTTGCACGCGCACCTCGGCGGCTCCGGCGATCCCGCGGAATACGCGACCAATGATCCCTCGATCATCGAGGCTGGATCATTCCCAACTGCCAAGGTGGTCGGAGGCTGGGATTTTGCCGGTGACAACTACGATGCCGGCGGGGAGTTCGGCAGCACCTCACCCGAACCCGACGCCGATCCGCTGGACCCCAGAGCCAACGGACACGGTTCCCATGTGGCCGGTATTGCTGCAGGCCTCGGGGTCTTGTCGGACGACCGCACCTTCGCCGGCCCTTACGGTCCGGGTATCTACACCAATGAGTTCAAGATCGGCCCTGGCGTAGCCCCCGAGGCCTCGCTCATCGCCTACAAGGTTTTTGGATCCCGGGGCAACACGGCACTCGTTCCGCTGGCCCTGGATCTCGCCGCGGATCCGGATCAAGACGGCAATACCTCCGACCGGGTCGATGTGTTGAACCTGTCATTGGGGTCCGCCTTCGCCACCGATAACGAGACCTCACAAACCGCCACCATCAATCGGTTGGCCAACCTGGGCACCGTGGTGGTTATTTCCGCGGGCAACTCCGGCAACACCCATTACGTCATCGGATCCCCTGGAGCCGCGGCCAAGGCCATCACCGTGGCCAACACCTACGATGACGGCTCCACCTCCTCCACGATCAGCGTCACGGCTCCCTCCGAGGTGGTCGGAGAATACGCGGCCGTGGAAGGCGTGTTCACCTATCCCATCGCCATCGCCGGCAAAATCTCCGCCCAAGTCGTCGCCACCCAACCCCTGAACGCCTGCCAGGATGGTGACAACGGCCGCGTCTCCAATGCTTCCGAAATCCGAGGTAAGATCGCCCTCATCGACCGCGGCACCTGCTTCTTCTCCAGCAAGGTACGGGCGGCCCAACAAGCCGGTGCGGTGGCCGTGGTGATGGTCAACAATGTGGACGGCTTTCCCATCCCCATGGGCGGATCCGGAGACACCAGCGACATCAAAATTCCTGGCGTGATGATTTCCCGAACCGACGGTGCCATCCTCCGCCGCCGACTCGGTGACGGGCTCTTCATCACCCTCGAACCCCGCTCTGCCACGGTCCGACCCGAACTCGCCGACCGACTCAACGACTCCAGTTCCCGCGGGCCGGTCGCCTACACCAGCCGCCTCAAGCCAGACATCGCCGCACCGGGCAGTGCCATTCCCTCCGCGCGCGCCGGCTTGGGCTCCGATTCCATCCCCATGACCGGGACCTCCATGTCCGCACCCCATGTCGCCGGTGCAGCGGCCTTGATGCGACAAGCTCGTCCCACCTGGAATGCCTTGGAAATCAAGGCGGCTCTCATGAACACCGCCGCCCTCACGGCCAACGCGGATGGAGTGCCCTATCCCGAATCCCGGGTCGGCGCTGGCCGGGTCGCCGTGATCGGTGCGTTGGCCACCCCACTCATCGCGCGCAACGCCTCGGCCAGCGATCAGGTCTCCATTTCCATGGGAGCCCTGGAACTGGCGGCTCCCTACACCGAGGAGCGCCGAGTCCGATTGACCAACAAAGGCAGTCGCCCCGTGACCTTGAACATCTCCGCCAGCAACACAGTGGGATCGAGCGCGGCCCGAATGGTGCCCCTGCTCAATCAGGTCACCGTGTCCGCGGGCCAAGAAGTGGCCATCCCCTTCCGTTTCGAGGCCAGCCCGGTGGGCGTCGGCGATGACCCGACCACCCCGGATATTCTCGGGACCCGCTTCCGACCCAAGATGCCAGAATCCAGTGGTCAACTCTGGTTTCATGGCGGGCCGGTCCCCATCCATGTGCCCTGGCATGCCATCATCCGAGCGCTGGCCCCGGCCCATGCCGGCGCCTTGAGGGTCGGACTTCCAGCCGGATCGGGGATGACCACCGTGCCATTGCCCACCCTCCGCGACGGCCAACAAGCCGCAGGTTTGGTCGGGGTGTTCCAGTTGGGAGGCATCAGCCCCTCGCGCAACCTGGCTTTTCCCAATGGGGCGGCCGACCTGTTGGCCTATGGGGCCGCCACCGACAAGCCCGGTGGTGACATCGCTTCTGCACGCATCTTCTTCGGACTGGCGACCGCCGGCCAATGGATCACTCCGCAACGGGTTTTCAACTCCCTCGACGTGGAAATCGACCTCGACAACAACGGCTCAGTGGACGCCCGGGTGGTCAACTCCACTGCAGGAAACCTCAATGGCAACGACATCACGGACGACTCACTTTCCAATGACTTCCTGGTCTCCGCAGTGATGCCCACCGGCGGCACCAATTGGATCGAAGGCGGCACCCTCAATGCTCTCGATCCGCGTTCCCGGGACACCGCGCTCTTCCACAATGGCGTCCTGGTGCATTCCATCCCAGCTTCCGCATTGGGCTTGGGCGCCCGTAAAACCTCTTTCCGCTATCGGATTAGTGCCGCCACTGAAGGCGCCAACGAAACCACCGGTTGGGCCACCTTCGACCTCGCCGCCCCGCAAGTGGCCACCGAAACCCCCGGCCTGGATGCCTCGCCGTGGTTCCCGGAGGGCCAACGACTGCGACTGCGTGTCGCCCGGAGCACGTCGGTGGTGCAGGCGCTGCTGTTGCATTTGCACAACGCCGTCGGCTCACAAGCCGAGGTGATTCGCCTCAATCCTGCGACCGAAGACCAGGACGGCAATGGCCTCATCGATGCCCAGGAACTCGAGTATTTTCCCACCTTGAGCAATGTCGCAGATGCCGATCCGGACGGAGACGGCCTCTCCACCCGGGAAGAACTCCAGCAAGGATCCAACCCCGCGGACGGCGCCTCGCCCTTGCGGGTGCAGGGATTTTCCGCGGTGGTCGGAGCCAACGGAGCCCTCGGAACCGAATTGCACTGGCAAGGCCTTCTCGGTCGGCAGTATTCGGTCCTCCGGGCCGATCGACTGGAAGGCCCCTTCACACCCATTGCAACGGGTCTGGGAGGTTCGGCTGGCTCGCAGGCTTTCCAAGATCCGTTGCCGCCGACCGGTGGCGCCTTCTACCGGATCCGGATCGACTGAACCACCTCCCGACAAACACGCGAGTCGTCTCCAGATTATTACGTGACGGGATGGGCCGCGCTGGTGTAGGCAATCACCTTTCCGCTCGTCCTGGTCTATCGGTGCGACGCGGAATCGATGCGTACGATGAAACACCTGTTGAGCCTCGAGGCCCTGTCCGGCACTGAAATGCGGGAGATCTTGAACCGTGTTCCCGCGTTCAAGAACCGCCGGGGTCAGCATGACCGACCACTGGTCGGCCAGACCTGGGCGCTCATCTTCAGCAAGAGTTCCACCCGGACCCGCGTCAGCTTTGAAGTCGGTCTGCGGGAACTCGGTGCCGAAGTGCTCTTTCTCAATGCTGGAGACATCCAACTCGGCCGCGGCGAACCCATCAAAGACACCGCCCGCGTCTTGGGACGCATGATCCACGGCGCGGTGATCCGCACCTTCGCCCAGCAAGATGTCGAGGATTTCGCCCAGTTCTCGGGCATCCCAACGGTCAACGCGCTGACCGATGCGGAACACCCCTGCCAAATTCTCACCGACATCTTCACCTTCGAAGAGCAGCGGGGCCAATCCATCCAAGGCAAGGTGGTGACTTTCGTGGGCGATGGCGCCTGCAATGTGCCCGCCAGCTGGATCTGGGCCGCCGCCCGTCTGGGCTTTGAACTGCGCATCGCCGCACCAAAGGCCTACCAACCCGATGCAGAACTCGTCCGCAAGGCGGGAGGATCCATTCATTGCACCGACGATCTGGACGCGGCCGCCAGCGGCGCCGATGTGCTGTATACCGACGTCTGGGTATCCATGGGCAAGGAGGCTGAAGGCGCTCAACGCTTGAAGGATCTGGCCGGTTACCAAATCAACGACACCTTGGTGCGCCGGGCCAACCCCGGAGCATTGGTGATGCACTGCCTGCCGGCCTATCGCGGCAAGGAAATCACCGAAGAAACCCTCGAAGCCCACGCCGATACCATTTTCCGGGAAGCCGAGAACCGCCTCCACACCCAGAAGGCCATTGTCGACTGGATGGTCCGCTGAGGTTGGTGTGCGGCCGTGCGAATCCCGGCCGTGCCATGAAACTCCTCGTCGTCAGCGACCCGCACTGGGCCGGGCCGGCCGAACTACCCCGACGCGGATACGAGGCGCGGGCGATGCCGCATCGAATGCAGCGCATTCTGGCCGCCGCCTGGCGCAAAGGTTTCTGGCTGGCCGATCCCATGGCGCACAACGACAAGTTGGACCGCATCCTGGCCCTCAATCCCGATCCGGATCTGGTCGTCGCCAACGGGGACTATTCGGTGGATTCAGCCTTCGTGGGGATCTCCGATGACGCCGCTTGCGACAGTGCCCAACGGTGCTTGAACGCGTTGCGGGCTGCTTATGGTGAGCGGTTGCTTCCGGTCATTGGCGACCACGAACTCGGCAAGCACAGTCTGTTCGGCGGCGTGGGAGGCCCACGCTGGGAGAGTTGGTTGCGGCTCGAGTCCCGATTGTCCATTCCCGCCTGGTGGCAGCGGGACATCGGCCGTCATCGACTCATCGCCGTGCCATCGACCTTGGTGGCGCTGCCCGCCTTCGAGTCGGAGCTGTTGCCCGAGGAGGTGCCCGTCTGGAGGGCGGAGCGACAACGAGTCCTCTCCGAGATCAAGGCCGCACTCAATTCGCTCGAAGCGGACCGCCGCATCATCCTCTTTTGCCACGATCCTTCTGCCCTGCCGTTTCTGGCGGAGATGCCGGAGGTTCGGGACCGTCTCCCTCAGTGGGAATCCACCATCATCGGACACTTGCATTCGCCAGCCATCGCCCGCTTGGCCACGTCGCTGGCCGGCATGCCCATCCTCCGAGGACTGGGGTCGTCGGTGAAACGCTATTCGACCGCCCTGCATCGGGCACAGGCCTGGAAGGAATTTCGGGTACGACTTTGTCCATCGCCCACTGGGGTCGAGGCGCTCAAAGATGGCGGCTGGCTCACGGCCGAATGGGACCCGGAAAACCCGGCTCCAATTCCCTGGCGACAACACCGGTTGCCCTGGTGAGTCTGCGAGGCAAAACCCGGAGGGATGATGCTCATCGTTGGCGCATCCGACATCCTTTCCGTCGGCATTGTTCCGCTTGATCCGGCTGAGCCGCTTGATCCGAAGGTCCCGGTCGCAGATGGTAGACGGACGATGTCCGCCCTGCCCCGACTGGTCTTCATGGGAACCGCCGACCTCGCCGCCACAGTGCTGCGACGTCTTTCGGCCGACCCGCGCTGGCAAGTGATCCTCGCAGTAAGCCAGCCGGATCGACCCAAGGGACGCGACATGGCTCTACAGCCCACCCCGGTCAAGCAAGCCGCCCTCGAGGTAGGCATACCCGTCGATCAACCCGCCAAAGCCCGGGATCCCGTCTTCATCGAGCGCCTTCGTTGCCTGGCCCCCGATCTCATGGTGGTCGCAGCCTACGGCCAACTGCTGCCTCAAGCGCTCCTCGACGTCCCCCGTCACGGCTGCCTCAACGTCCACACGTCGTTGCTGCCGGCTTATCGGGGAGCCGCCCCCATCCAATGGGCCTTGGCCGATGGACTTCAGGAAACCGGCGTCACCCTCATGCGCATGGATGCCGGTTTGGACACCGGACCCATCGTCACCACGGCCACCACCCCGATCCGCGATGAAGACACCGGCCAATCCCTCCACGACCGTCTGGCAGATCTAGGAGGCGACTTGTTGATCCGGTCACTGCCTGACTATTTGGACGGCCGAATCACACCTCAGGCGCAGCCTTCAGCAGGAATTTCGTTGGCCCGAAAAATCAGCAAGGAAGACGGGCGACTGATTTGGGATCGGCCCGCGTTGGAACTTTGGCGGCGACTGCGGGCATTCACTCCCTGGCCCGGGGCGTTCTGTCATGCCGAGGGCGGTGGCAAGACCCGGCTGGTAAAAATCCATGCCGCCACTCCCTGCGAGGGCTCGGGCTCACCGGGTCATCGGATCGATTCCGGAAAGGGCCGTCTGGTAGTGGCCTGCGGCCGCGGCGCTCTGGAGCTGCAACTGCTTCAACCGGAGGGAGGCCGACGCATGGAGGCCGCAGCCTTCCTGGCCGGTCATCCGTTGGACCGGTTTACCTGATCACCCGCGGGGGCTGCCGGGACAATCGGGACCGAGTGCTCCACATTCCGGACCCGAGTCGCCAACCAAAGACTCAAGAGAGCCGAAACCACTGCGATCCATCCCAATCGATCGTAGCCGATAATCTCGCCGGTAGGCGTCTTGACCACGAGCCAGCCGCCCACCGCGGTGGTCAGTCCGGCCATGATGTCGCGGGCGCAACTGCTCAAACTCATGAACGCGCCCCGCCTCCGAGGTGGCACCGCCAGACTGAGAATCGCCTGGGCTGGAATGAACCGGCCGCTGGCAAAAACGAAGAACGATCCCCCCAAGAGCAACAAACCGAAGAGCGGCATCGGACGGGCATGCGTGATGGCCAAGGTGATCACGATGGCGAAACCCACCAAACCCGCATACACGCGAACCTGCCCCAATTCGTCCGCCAACCGGCCGATGCGGGGCGTGCTGAAGAGACTCAAAATGCCACCCACGAGATAAACCAAAAACAACCTCTCCTCCGCCAGATGAACATTGCCGATGAGGTACGGCGCCAGCATCGGAATGATGGCGAAGTGGGCGAAGACCAGCATCCCATAGAAGGCCAATGCCCGACGCGCGTTCGCGTCCCGGATCACTTCCAGCATGGGAGTAAAACCAAAGCGGGCACCGGGATGGATGTGATCCTTGAGGGTCGGCAAGTTCACAGAAATCAACCCGCACAAGATCGCCGAAAGAATCGCCACACCCCAAAAAGGCGCCTCCCAATCGAATCGATTGGCCAGTGCCAGACCCAAGGGAACTCCGAAAGCCGCCGCCACAGAAAAGGAAGTGGTGACCAAGCCCAAGCCGGCCGCCCGACGCTGGGGAGGCACCAGGTCCGAGGCCACCGTCATGACCAACGAACCACACAGGCCACCGAAGATTCCGCAAATCGAGCGAGACAAACCCAACATGGCGGCGCTGTGGGAGAGCGCACAACCGAGCGTTCCGACGATGAATCCCAAATAGGTCACAACCAGGAGCGAGCGTCGCTCGAACCGGTCGATGAAGGTGGATCCAAAAAATCCCGCCACCCCCGACGCCACCGAATAGCACCCCAACAGCGCGCTGAAACCCAACGGACCGATGTGGAGGTCCCGCATCAATTGCGGCCCGAGCGGGAGCATCACCATGAAATCCAGCACATGGGTGAACTGCACTGCCGCCAACAGCAGCAGGAGTCTTCGCTCTCGGGATTCGGTCATTGGATCTCACAGCGATCCCCTTGGATGTGCGAGGCCGAAAAGGTTGCTTGCAGGGTCAGGAATGCAATCCCAGACGAAATTTGGAATTCGATCGGGTACCGACCTAAACCGTTCCTCGCCGGAACCGGGTTGTAGGGAGTAGGCTGACCGCGTGACGAGCGCTTGGATCAACCGAGAGACACAGCGATACCCGGTGGCGGTGCTGGCCGGTTTGGCGGGTGCCTTGGCCCATCCCACTCCCGGTTGGGCCGGGCTCGCCTGGATCGCCCCGGCACTTCTTTGGTTCGGCGCTTGCGGACTGCGCGGGCCGGAGGGTTTCCGCTATGGGTACATCGCGGGCCTCGTCCACTTCCTGGTCTTGCTCCGCTGGATGCGTCACATCCCCTTCCCCGTCGGCGCCTACGCCGGATGGGTGGCCTTGAGCGCCTACTGTGCGTTGTTCCCGGCGCTCTGGATCCGCCTCGGGCTACGACTCAATGGTGACGACGCCAAAACCGACCGACCGACCGGAGGCTGGGCCTCCTGGCTCTTTGGAGCAAAGGCCTATGCCCGCGATGCCTGGGCCGTACGGGCTTCGCGACTCATGACCCTCGCCCTCGGCTGGGTCGCTCTCGAGTACTTGCGTTCGATGTTGTTGAGTGGATTTCCCTGGGCCCCTCTGGGAGTGAGCCAATGGCGTCAATTGCCCCTGATCCAACTGGCGAGCGTGACCGGGGTGTACGGCGTTTCCTTCCTTGTTTGTTGGAGCAGCTTGGCCTTGGGAGGGGCTTTCCTGAGCATGGGTTTGCGCCCCGAATCCCGCTGGAACTGGACCGCCGAGGCACGACTCCCGCTCATGGTCACCTTGCTCGTCATGGGCTGGGGATTCTGGGAGGTCATGGGTTACCGTCGCCTGGAGCGCCAGGCCAACCCGAAGACCGTCCGCATGAGTCTGGTCCAACCCTCCGTGCCGCAAACCCTCCAATGGGATCCCGACGAACAAGGCCGCACGTTCACGAAGATCGAAAACCTGTCGCGACAGGCGCTGGCCTTGGAGCCCGAAGTGCTGGTCTGGCCCGAAGGCACCTTCGGACTGACGGAGACCAACTACAGCCGCATGGTCGCCCTCATCGGCAAGAACGGACCCGACTGGATCCTCGGGGCCGACGACTCGGTAACCCGCGAGGCCGGGACCGGGGATCGCCTCGGCGTGGCCCGCTACAACGCAGCCTTCCTGCGGCGCGGTGACGGATCCATGCCGCCGGCCTACTGGAAGCGGCGACTGGTACCCTTCGGAGAGTACGTCCCTCTGGCCCGGTGGCTCCCCTTCCTCAAGTGGATCACACCCATTGGCGACGGGTTCGACAGCGGTGATCGCCCGTGGACCTTCCGCTTCACCGGCGGAGCCACCGCAGCCCCGGTGATTTGCTTCGAAGACGTCTTCCCGCACGGCATCCGGGACCATGTCCAACCCGGTGTCGATTTCATCCTGGGCATCACCAATGACGGCTGGTTCGCCGAGAGCGCCGCGCAGTGGCAGCACACGTCGAGCGCGGTCTTCCGGGCTGTCGAGAATGGCGTGGCCTTGGTGCGGGTGTGCAACAACGGCATCACCGGATGGTGGGACGCCTGCGGCACGCCGCGCGATCTTCTCGGCTACCCGGATGGCAACGTCTATGCGCCCGGTGTCTTGCTCATCACCGTGCCCATGGGTCTCCCCCGCACCGAGACCCCCTACCACCGACACGGCGACCTCTTCGCACAAGGTTCCCTCGCGCTGATTGGCTGGCGTCTACTGAGAACCGTTCGCTCGAAACGCACCGCCTCACTTCAGGGATAAAGGAGATAGGGCTGACGGAGGGTTTCGAAGGCCTTGAGGTCCAAATCCATTCGAGCCAAGGCCGGCGCGAGGTCCGCGCCCGATTCCAATAGCGGGCGCACCGTGGCCGTGCCCATGAGACGATCAAAGGTCGAGCCCTGGAAGGTGAGTTGGCTGGGATATCGCCGCCGGACGGTTTCCAAAATGCGCAGTGTCGTGGTCACCGAACGGAATCGGGACGCATCGGTTACATGGATTTGGCTCCCTCCGCACAGTTCACCGCGATGCTTGGAAAACGACGGCGTGAACCAGGCTTCCCGAAAAACCACCCCAGGCAAACGCAACGCATTGAGGGCATCTGTGAGTTCTCGCCCCTGAATCCACGGTGCACCGAACAGTTCGAAGGGACGCGTGGTTCCGCGCCCTTCGGAAAGATTGGTTCCCTCAAGCAACACCTGCCCCGGATACACGCGGGCGGTGTCGACGGTAGGCATGTTGGGCGATGGCATGACCCAAGGCAGACCCGTCTGAACGAAGTCCATCGAGCGGGTCCAACCGGTGATGGGCGTCACCGTCAAGGCCGCTGGTCGGGCGAGGAAGCGCGCGTTGAAGAGGCGGGCCAACTCACCCACGGTCATTCCGTGGCGCATGGGGATCGGCTGGATACCGACGAGCGAAACCCACTGAGGAGCCTCCAAGACGGACCCCTCCAGCACGACACCCCCGAGCGGATTGGGCCGGTCCAGCACGTGGATCGGAATACCGTTTTCAGCGCAGGCCTCCATGGCCTTGGAAAGGGTACCCACGTAGGTGTAGGCCCGCGAACCCACGTCCTGGATGTCGAAGACCAGCACGTCAATCCGTTCTGCGAGAGCGGCGTTGGTGGGAATGCCCGGGCTCCCACGAACCATCCCGGCAATGTTCGTCAGCATGGGGCCAGTGGGCTTGAAGGTCTTGCCGTACAGGCTGAAGAGCGGCAACCCCAGCACGGGATCCCACTGGAAGCCCACCTTGTCACCCGCCTGGGCATTGCCACGCACGCCGTGCTCCGGCCCATAAAGCGCCACCAACTCGAAGTCCTTCCGCTGTCGAAGACGCAAGGCCAGCGATTGCAAATCGCGGGTCACCCCGGTGGGATTGGTGATCAAACCCACCCGCTTCCCGCGCAGGGGCGACGGATCGGCCGCCAGGAGTTGGTCAGCCCCGGTGCGAATTTCGGCCGGACCTTCAGCTCGGAGCATCGACGAGATCAGCGCACCCCAGCAGAGACTGACGCCCAAAACCACCCAGGTGCCTGCTCTAGGACCCGGAATCCGGCGCGGACAGACGCTGGTATTTTCGGAAGAGTGATCCATCCACGACATGGTCACAGCCTCCGCTCTCATCCCGGGAATTGGAAGACGGACTCGGTTCCCTCGCAGTGGGGCCGGTCCAAGCCCGATCGTTCGGGCTCCGGCTTCCTCTTTGACCTCGTTCCGTTCAGCGTTGCGCCAATGAAACTGCGGATCTTCGGCTCGACCGTGCGATTCCGGATGCGCCGCCCGGAACTGGCAAACTGGCTGGCGTCAGGACAACAGGCCGAAGCAGTCCAAATCGGACCCGCTCCCGGCGACCGGTGGTCGTATCGATTGATCACAACGCACGGACCCGACTGGAACGTGACCAGCGAATCCGGCCAGTTGGTGGTGACGATCCCAATGACCATCGCGCGGAACTGGGCCGACTCCGATGCCGTCAGCCTGGAGCATCTCACTCCATGGGGTACCCGTATCCTCATCGAAAAAGACCTTCCCCGTCGCAGCGACCGGTCTGATTCATGAAGGTCCTTCGAGGATAAATCCGGGTTCGACAAGCGCCCGAAAGCCAGCCCGTGCGAGCCCCACGGCTTGCCTGCAGAGGCTCCCCGGCTATGGTCGGTGGACATGAGTTTCGTCGAGGCCTTCCGTGCCTTGCCTTTGGAGGGCTTGATGGATCAAGCCCGGTCGTCGGATGCCGAGCGCGTAGACTCGGTGCTTCGGCGCGGACCGTCGTCACTGGGTGATTTTGCCACGCTGCTCTCCCCGGCAGCGGCCACACGATTGGAGGACTTGTGCCGACGGTCCCAATCCCTGACCCGGCAGCGCTTCGGAAAGACCATCCGGCTCTTCGCACCGCTGTACTTGAGCAACGAGTGCATCAACAACTGCGCTTACTGCGGCTTTTCCCGGGACAACCCCATCCTCCGAGTCACGCTGGCGCAGAAAGAAGTAGAACGGGAGGCGCGCGCCCTGGCCGATCAAGGATTCCGCAACATCTTGTTGGTGGCCGGAGAGCACCCCAAATTTGTGTCCAACGGATACATGGCTGACTGTGTCCGAACCCTGCACCCGTTTATCCCCGCGCTGTCGCTCGAGGTCGGTCCCATGGAAACCAGTGACTACCAACCGCTGGTCCAAGCCGGTGCAGAAGGTCTGGTGGTTTACCAAGAGACCTACGACCGGGACGTCTATGGTCAAATGCACACGCTTGGGCCCAAGCGGGATTTCGACTGGCGCTTGGCCACACCGGAGCGGGCTTATTCAGCAGGATTCCGTCGGCTCGGAATCGGCGCCTTGTACGGCCTGGCCGACTGGCGTCAGGAAGCGATTTCCGTGGCAGCCCACGCGGCTTGGTTGCTCAAGCACTGTTGGAAGGCTCAGGTGACCGTCTCGCTGCCACGGCTTCGGCCTTGCGCCGGAGAATTCCAGCCCCTGACGGGATTCCAGGATCGCGATCTGGTGCAGGTGATCACCGCGCTGCGACTGTTCCTGCCGGACGTGGGCCTGGTGCTTTCGACCCGGGAACCCGCCCCGCTGCGCGATGGCCTCCTGCCGTTGGGCATCACTCACGCCAGTGCCGGCAGCCATACCGAACCTGGCGGCTACACCGGTGCCGGCAAGGACGCAATCCATCACACGGTGCGCGGGCGCATCGAGGCGTTGGCACCCGATTCACCCGATTGGACAACCGCCCAGGGACGCGCCACCAATGCCACCGGCCAATTCGATATTGCGGACGACCGCTCTCCGGCAGATGTCGCCAACGTGATCCGCCGACTCGGCTACGAGCCGGTCTGGAAAGACTGGGACGCGGCCTTGTCGGAGTGACCGCTCACACCGAAACCAATCGACCTGCCACCGCGGTGGCCACTTGGATAGCCGTGATCCGATTCAGGCAGGCGAGCGGTTCCGAGTGGTGACAAACCGGCTTCAGGCACGGCGCACAGGCCGGGGGCTGCTCAGCCCGCTGAACAAACTCCACCTGCCCATAGGGACCAGTCTGGGAGGGGTCGGTCGGCCCAAAAACGGCGACCACCGGTTTACCCAGAGCCGCGGCCACATGCATGGGGCCGGTGTCGTTGGTCACCAGCAAGTCCACACAACGCAGCGCCTCGATCATGCCGGGCAATGAAAGGCGGCCCGTCAAATCCAAGCATCGCCCAGGATCGGCTGCCGCCAAGGACTGGCCCAAGAACTGATCATCAGGCCCTCCAAAGACGGCGATCCGATGACCGGGATGGGACCGCGACAGAAGGCGGATCAGCTCGACAAACCGGGCCACCGGCCAACGCTTGTTGTCCCAACGCGCTCCCGGCTGAAGGCCGATCCAACGGTTTCGGGCCATCTCCGGAAACTCGCGCCCCAACTGCTCGGCGGCGGCCTGCCGTCGGGGAATCCATTCCCAATTTGTGCGCAAGGGCACTTTCAGGTGTGTCAACAAAGCCCGTTGCCAGTCGACGGCATGGGCTTGCGGCGAGGGTCTGGGTACCGATTCACCATGAAACAACGGCACCAACTCACGCCAGTCGCGCACACCCACGAATCGGGCGCCGGAACGGGCGCAGGCCCGACCCAACAGAGCCGAACGCGCCAACCCCTGAAGGTCCAAGATCCAGTCATAGCGCTCGGAGCGGAGCTGCCGCACCAGACGAACCACCGCGGACCAATGACGCGGCTTGGCCCACTCTTTCCGATCGAAGGGAATCAGGCGGTGAATATCCGGATCGCCCTCCAGAAGCGGCATCAAGCCGCGAAGGATCCACCAATCGATCTGGGCCTGCGGAAACTCCAACCGCAGCAGGCGCAGCACCGGGAGGGCGTGAATCACGTCACCCAGGGAACTTGGCTTGAGGATGAGGATCTTCACAGCAGAGCGGTACAGCCGATGAGCGGCACACAAGACCCAAAACCGCCGCCTAGATCCAATGTTTTTCGATTCCCTCGATGACCTCGACTACTTCGATTCCATTGGCTCACCGGAACCTCAGCGACCAGTCGCCAAGCGTTCAGCCAATCGAGGCGGCAAACCCGCGGCCAGAATTTTCTTCTGGGTCGTGGGGATATCGTACTCCAAACGACGCAACTCCACGGTCTGAGTCGGAACGTCGTACACCACGTAGGCGGCCCGGGGATCGCCATCACGGGGCTGACCCACGCTGCCCACATTGATGAAATACTTGCGACCGGGCTCGATCTTCAGCTTCGAGTACTGCCCACCCCGGACGCCTGTGTCGCGGATGAAGGCCACCGGAACGTGGGTGTGCCCAAAGAAACACAGCTGAGTGTTCTGATAGGTGAAGCTGGCGGCCGCCTCGAGTTTCTCGAAGACGTAGCCCCAGCGCTGGGGGCCATCCAAGGTCGCGTGGACGATGGAGAAATTGGCCACCAGGCGGAAATACTTGAGATCCCGCAACCACTTGCGGTCGTCGGCCGTCAATTGGGCTCGACTCCAAGCGACCGCCTCGGCCGCGGCATCATTGAACCCTTCGGGGTCTTCATCGAGACCGATGTATTCATCGTGGTTGCCCTTGACCGTGGGGATGTTCATCCCGCGCACGATGTCCAAGCATTCCTTCGGGTTGGCGCCGTATCCCACGACATCCCCGAGACACACGACATGGGTACACTTCTGTTCCTGGATGTCGGCAAGCACCCGCTGGAGCCCTTCCAGGTTCCCGTGGATGTCAGCTATGATGGCGTACCTCATTCTCGTTTACCGCACGATCTCGAAACCCCGGAAACCGCCCGTGGCCTCGGCCCATGTCACGTCTTCGTTGCGAATCATCGGACCCAACCCGCACTCACGGATTGCTTTCCGAAACTCTTCCAACTCGGACCGCTCGCCCTCGGCGATCAATTCTACCCTTCCGTCCAGCAAGTTCCGCACCGTTCCGGATAATTCAAAGCCCGTCGCCTGCCGCTTCGTTTGGTAACGAAAGCCCACGCCCTGAACCCGACCCGAGTACAAGACCTGCATGCGCCAGCGCTTCATGGATATCCCTACCGTCGCGAACCTTTCAATCCAGAGGTTTTAACCCCCGGAAAGGCGCGAAACTTAGCCACAGCACCATCGGAAGGCGCAATGAGTATTTGCCTTCCCACCCGGTTCAGCGACCCACGGTCCAGACCCACCCCAGCGAACGACGGCTTGCTGCTGAGTCCCTGCCGGGTAGCCTGTCCTGCGTGAAGTTCACGCGATTGTTCCGCAGACTCAGCGCTGGCGCTGTGGCGTTGGGCCTTTTTTCGTCGACCCTGCGGGCTGAGGGCCCTCTGGACCGCCTCACCGCACTGGCGGCCGGAACCGCGGATACCACCCTGCGCCTCGACGTCCTGCGCGGCATGGAAGCCGCCCTCCGCGGACGCAACGGCGTGAGCGCTCCTGCAGGCTGGACCGAGTTGGAAACCACCCTCGCGGCCGCACCGGACGAGGAAACCCGCCGGTTGGCCCGGAATTTGGGCACTGTCTTCGGCAGCCCCCGAGCTTTGGAGACCCTCCGCACCATCGCCGCCAACCCCCAGGCTGCCGGCGCCGACCGGACCGCCGCCGTAGATACCTTGCTCCGAACCCGGGATGCGGCCTTGGTGCCTCTGCTCCAAAAACTCACCACCGAAGCCGGAGTCCGAGCCACGGCGATTCGCGGTTTGGCCGCATTCGATGACGCCAAGACTCCATCGGTCCTTCTCGCCGGATTCCCCCAGTTCAATGCTGCTGAACAAAGGGATGCCCTGAACACCTTGGCCTCCCGCGCGGCTTATGCCCGACCTCTGGTGGAAGCCGTCCGCTCAGGCGCGGTTCCCAAGGCCACGTTGACAGCAGACCTCGTCCGCCAGTTGCGCTCGCTCAAGGACGCCACCCTGGCCAGCGACCTGACCCAGATCTGGGGCGTGATGAAAGAAACCAGCCCGGACATGAAGGCCGAAGTGGAACGGGTGAAGAAGCTCTACTGGGCCGGCGGTTCCCAACCGGGAGACGCACCGCGCGGGCGGGTGGTCTTCAATCAGGTGTGCTCGCAATGCCATCACCTCTTCGACACCGGCGGCCATGTCGGCCCGGACATCACGGGCGCCAATCGTGCCGACCTCGACTACTTGCTCCAGAACATCCTCTATCCCAACGCAGTGATTCCCAACGAGTACCTCGCTTCCACCGTCGAGACGAAGGACGAGCGGGTGCTCACCGGTGTGATCAAGTCCCAGGACGCCAACGGGATATCGCTGCAGACAGCCAATGAGTTGGTCACGGTGCCCCGTGCGGAAATCCGCAAGATCGAGGCCACGGCCGTCTCCATGATGCCCGAGGGCCTCATCGCCAACCTCACGGAACAGCAGACCCGGGATTTGCTCTATTACCTAAGCCGGCCAGGTCAGGTACCCCTGCCCGCCGGTACAAAGTAAGCGGTCGCGGGCCTGGTGGCCCCCATTTCACCCACCTCAGATCACAGGCGATTGCCGCCCAGAGGTCCGACGGGCTTCTGGGTGACACCCGGACTTTGAAGCACCTTGCTGTAGTCGTCGCAGGCCACCGAATACTGGAATCCTTGGCCCGTTCCCGCCGCTCCGAAACGGCCCCGCTTGTCGAGGGCGATGAAGTTGATGCTGAGGTCGTAGCCCTTGGGGTCCATGGAGGCGATGCGGTGCAGCGTGGCCAGGCAGGCTTCGGTTGGAGACATGCCTTGGCGCATGAACTCCACCACCAAGAACGAACCACAGTAGCGCATCACATTTTCTCCGATCCCAGTGGCCCCGGCCCCGCCCACCGCATTGTCCACATACAGACCGCCGCCGATGATGGGTGAATCCCCCACGCGTCCCGGAATCTTGTAGCCCCAACCCGAGGTGGAGCAGGCACCGAAGATGTCTCCCGACGGGCTTAGCATAAGGAGGGCGATGGTGTCGTGGTTCGGCGCCTTGGCCTTCTCTGCCTCCTGCGCCTTCTTCCAGTTTTCCCAAGCCGACTTCTGACCCGGTGTCACCGCCGGCCCCTCCTCGAACTTCCTCTCCCGCGCGAACCGCTGCGCGCCCTCGCCCACCAACATGACGTGGCGGGTTTCCTCCATGACCCGGCGAGCGATGGACACCGGGTGCTTGAAACCCTCGACCGCGGCCACGGATCCGGCTTTGTGTCCCGGACCCGACATGATGCAGGCATCCAACTGAACCACACCATGGGCCGCAGGAATCCCACCAAGCCCAACGCTCGGATTGGACAAGTCGGCTTCGGCCAAGCGAACCCCTTGCTCCACAGCGTCCAGGCCGGATTTACCGGAGCGGAACACCTCCAAAGTGCGGTCATTGGCCGGTTTGCCAAAGGGCCAGGTGGAAATCACCAGCGGGGGCTTCGCCGAAGGGTCGGCTTCCCGTTGCACGCCCTTGCCCGACTTCTTCTGGCTGCCCGACTTGGAATTTGCGACAGCCAACGAACCGTCCGCCAAGGCCACCAACGACGAACCAATGAATGCCCTTCGAGGAATCTTCATGACAGGAGGCTCCTCAAGAAACGCCCCGATGCAAGCATCCGCAGGGAATCTGCCAGAATTTCATCCATCTTTTTCGGCAAGCATCCAAGGCAAGGATTCCGCAACGGGCACCGGTCCGGAATTTCGCGCCTGTTCAGAGCTGTGATGGGTCGTTACTTTGAGCGCGAACATTTATGGCGGCCGAGACGCTCATCATCGTACCGACCTACAACGAGCGGGAAAACCTGCCCGATTTGGTCCGCCGACTCGGCGCCTTGACGGTTCCCGTGGACGTTCTGGTCGTCGACGACAGTTCGCCGGATGGCACCGGACAAATCGCCGATGAACTGGCCGCTCGGCACCCCTGGGTCCACGTGTTGCACCGCACGGTGAAAGACGGCCTGGGCCGGGCTTACGTCGCGGGCTTCCAATGGGCACTGGCCCGCGATTACGCCTTCGTCTTCGAGATGGATGCCGATTTCTCACACAATCCGGCAGACATCCCGCGGTTTCTCCAAGCAGCCCAGGAACAGAAAGCAGACCTGGTGCTTGGCTCGCGCTACTCAGGCGGCATTCGCGTCATCAATTGGCCACTGTCCCGGCTGCTTCTTTCTTTGTGGGGCGGCTTCTACACCCGAATCATCACCGGAATGCCCTTCAGCGATCCGACCGGCGGATTCAAGTGCTTCCGACGGAAGACGTTGGCAGCCATCGATGTCGGTTCGGTCACTGCCAACGGTTACAGCTTCCAGATCGAGTTGACCCATCGCGTTTGGCGCAAGGGGCTCAAGGTCGCTGAGGTGCCCATCATCTTCACAGACCGTGAACAAGGAGTCTCCAAGATGTCGCGGGACATCGCCATCGAGGCCGCCTGGATGGTTTGGCGCCTCCTGCTGGAAAACCGCCTGCGCCGGCATCCCGATATAGCCAAGGAATAGCCTCCGAACGACCCGAGGCGGTACTACCTCAAGCAAGATCCGAGGCAGAATCTACGGTAAAACCCATCCCTTGGCACTCCCCTTAGGCTGCGGCAGTGTCTGTGGTATGCGTTCGCAATCGCTGGCTTTCCTGGAAACACTCGTCAACACCCCCAGCCCTGTCGGTCACGAAACCCGCGGCCTGCGCGTCTGGCTGGATTACGCCGGCACGTACGCCGACGAGACCTTCTCCGACGCCTATGGCAACTGCGTGGCCGTGCTCAACAAAGGTGGCGGTCCCCGCCTGATGCTGGCGGCCCACGCCGATGAAATCGCCATGTCGGTGAACTTCATCACCTCGGAGGGCTTCATCCATGTCCGCCGGACTGGCGGCATCGACCCGGCCATCACCAAGGCCCAGCGCATCACCATCCACACCCGGCAGGGCCCGGTCCTGGGCGTGGTTGGCAACGTCGCCCCGCACCTCACCCGGGGAGACGGCGACGCCAAGGCGCCGAAGATCCACGAACTCTTCATCGACATTGGCGTCGCCTCCAAAGAAGCCGCACTGAAGCTCGTTCGCATCGGTGACCCGATCACGCTCAATGACCGCTTCGAAATGCTGCGCGGCGATTTGGCGATCGCCCGGGCCTTCGACAACCGCATCGGAACTTTCGCCGTGGCTGAAACCCTCCGGTTGCTCAAGCCGGTGGCCAAGAAGCTCAATGTCGAAGTCTGCGCCGTGGCCAACGTGCAGGAAGAAGTCGGCCTGCTCGGAGCCCGTCAAATCGCCTACTCACTCCATCCCGAGACCGCCCTGGTCGTCGACGTGACCCACGCGACCGATTATCCGACGGTGGACCAGCGCGCCCACGGCGACATCAAGCTCGGCGGCGGCCCCGCATTGACTCACGGCGGCTGCAACCATCCCGCCGTCCTCCAGCGCCTCGAAGAAGTCGCCGCGAAAAAGAAAATCCCCCTGCAACACGAGGCCATGAGCGCCACCAGCGGCACCGACACCGACGTGATCTTCTGGACCCGCGGAGGCATCCCCAGCGGTCTCATCAGCCTGCCCAACCGCTACATGCACTCCCCGGTGGAGATGGTGAATCTCAAGGACCTGGAATTCATCCCCGAGCTGATGGCCGGCTTCGCGCTATCCATCGGCAAGGGTGAGAAGTTCAAGGTGGTGATCTGACCCGCTCCCCGGCCGGCGGGTCATTCGATGGAAGCGGCCTCCAGTTCCGACAGCTTGGTGGCCGCAGCCTCCCAGTCGGTGCTGGTCTTGTGCAAATCGTGACCCACGGTGCGGAGTTGCTGCTGAATTTCCATGGATCGACCCGGCTTGGTGTACGTCTCGGGCTTTTCCATTTCGGCCGTCAACTGGACTTGCTTGGCCTCCAGCGTGGCAATGCGTGCCTCCAGCGTGGCCACATGCTTCTTCTGGAAGCCCATCGCCTTGCGCGCTTCGGCCGCCTGCTGCCGACGCTCCTTGGAAGAGGTCGTGATCACGGGTTTGGAGGACGCGGCCGGACCAGTGGTGGCCGGACGGGCATTGGTCAGACCGCTGCCATTGGAGGCGGCGGTCAACGCCACTCGCGCGGAAGAGGCCTTGGTCTTCTCGAGGTAGTAGTCGTAGTCACCCGCATACGGAGTGAGCACACCACCACTGATGTGCAGCACGCGGGTGGCAATCGCCCGGATGAAGTACACGTCGTGGCTGATGAAGACGAGGGTTCCGATGAACTCGCTCAAGGCCGCCACGAGCGCGTCGATGCTGGCGATGTCGAGGTGGGTTGTGGGCTCGTCCATCAACAGCAAGTTCGGCGGATCGAGCAGCAGCTTCACCAAGGCCAGACGGGTCTTTTCACCACCGCTGAGCACCGCCACCTTCTTGAAGACATCGTCGTCCCGGAAGAGGAAGCATCCCAGCAGGGATCGGATGTACAACTCGGTCACCCGGGCCGGCGTGTCGGAAGCCTCCTCCAGCACCGTCCGCTCGGCTTGCAGCATTTCGGTGCGGTACTGGGAGAAGTAACCCACCTTCACCCGCAACCCCAGGTCACGCACACCGGCCTGCGGCGTCAGGTTGCCCGCCAACAGCTTGAGCAAGGTGGACTTGCCGGCACCGTTGGGTCCGACCAGCACCGTGCGGTCGCCCCGCTGCGCTTCGAACTCGAGACCGGTGTAAATCACGTTCTGCCCGTAGGCGAAATCCATCCCTTTGAGGGTGATGACCCGCTGACCGCTCTTCTCCGGCTGAGGGAATGCAAAATCAACCGTCGACGCCGCCTGCTCCGGCGCGTTGATCTTCTCCATGCGGTCGATTTGCTTGAGCTTGGCCTGAGCCCGCGTCGCCGTGGTGTTCTTGGCTCGGAACCGGTTCACGAAGTCCATCAGGCGACCAATTTCGCGCTGCTGGTTCTTGAAGGCGGCCAGTTGCTGCTCCTGCTGGGCCTCACGCTCGTCGAGAAAAGCGTCGTAGTTGCCCGTATAGCGGTAGAGCCGCTCATTGCGAATCTCGACGATGCCGGTGACCAACTGATTGAGAAACTCCCGGTCGTGCGAGATGACCAAAATCGCTCCCGGGTAATTCTTCAGATAGCCCTGAAACCAAATCAGGGTTTCGAGATCCAGATGGTTGGTAGGCTCATCGAGCATGAGGATGTCCGGCTCATGCACCAACAACCGGGCCAAGTGCGCCCGCATGACCCAACCACCGGACAACTCGCGCGCCGGCCGCTCGAAATCCGTATCTCGGAAGGCCAAGCCCTTGAGCAGGCGCTTGGCCTTGGCGATGGCCGGACCGTCGGCATAGAAGTGGTAATCATCTTCCGGCTCGGAACCGGGAGCATGCTGGCTGGTGGCGATTTCCAACACCGTTTGATCACCCACCGGCGCGCTCTCCTGGGGCAGGAAGCCGACGGTCGTCCCGCGCTGGAAGGTCACCAGACCGTCGTCCGGCTCCTCCTGCTGGAGAATGAGCTTGAAGAGCGTGGACTTGCCGGCGCCATTCGGACCCACCAGGCCCAGTCGGTCCTGACGGTTGAACTGCAGAGACAAGTCCGAGAACAGGGTCCTTCCGCCATAGCCCTTGGACACATTGGAAACAGTCAGCATTGCTGCGAGCTACCTTAGGGAATATCCCGGAAAAGCGGGACTTGAATTTTGCACACCCCTCATGAAGTCGCGCAGATTTTTCGTAAAATCCGTTCGACGTGTTGACAACACTTCCGACGTTCTTCATAAAGCGCGCCGGTTTTGGCGCCTCGGTAGCTCAATGGTAGAGCAGTTGACTCTTAATCAATTGGTTCTAGGTTCAAGTCCTAGCCGGGGCACCACTCCTTTCTTCTTCTTTCCCCGTAGCTCTGTTTCCTTTCAGTCAACCACCCTGAAAGAGCTGATGGATATCAGTCCCTGCAAGGGTTTAATAATGTTTATGATGCGGTCCTTCACTGACTGGGTCAGGAAAGCGTGGCTCTTCCTGCTCCCCCTCCTTTCCGCAACAGCCTCGGAGGTTGTCTTCGAGAACACGGCCGGGATAACGACGAACTACTACATGTTCGGGCGCCAATATGGCGACGACATCAATCTCGCTGGAACCGGCCGAGTCGTTACCGAGTTCAGCTTCCTCTATTTCGGCGACGTCTCCACCAATCTGCTCACCCCAGGACAGTGGCGAATCCGCTTCTACAAGAACGATGGCGCCTTGGATAAACCTTCCGTCGCCACTTCGCAGAAACCCAACACGCTCCTCTGGGACAGTGGCCTGCATCCGGTTTCGCCCGGATACCGGATCGCCAAGTTGGCCGTACCGAACATCACCGTGCCTGACCGGTTCACCTGGACCGTGGAGTTTTACAACCTGTCGCAAAACAGCGGGAATGGTGCCGGATTGGTCTTGGCCCATCCACCCACCATCGGGGCCATTTTGACCGGCAAGAATTCAACCGTGATTGGCAGTTTCAGCGATTTCTGGTTGCTGGAGGATTCCAAGGTTCTGGATTCATGGACCCTGCAGATTTTTAGCAACAATCCCAACGAAGGCCCTCAAGGAAACTTCTTCGCACGGGTGGTTACCTTGGTAAGTTCCAACAAGGCCCCGACATGGACATCGTCAGCCCCGAATCGGCGTGTCAGCGAGGGGTTGCCCCTTTCCTTCCAACTCAAGGCCTCCGATGCCGATCTACCGCCCCAACCCCTGACCTTCTCGTTGGTCTCAGGTCCGGATGGACTCACCATCAATCCCACCTCCGGTCTGGTATCGTTCCGTCCGACGGAAGCTCAAGGACCCAGCACCAACTCGGTGGTGGTGCGGGTGAGCGACAACGGCACCCCGGCGCTCAGCGCAACGAACTCATTCACCGTGGTGGTGATGGAGGTCAATCAGGCACCGGAGTTGGTTTCCGTCGGAAACCTGAGCATTGACCCATTAACGCCCAACCTCATCCGCCTGGAGGCCAAAGATGCAGATTTACCCGCCCAGAAGCTCACCTTTGCTTTGGTCAGTGGACCCAAAGGAATGACCATCGATCCCGCAGCCGGCGTGATTTCTTGGACACCCACCGCGGATCAAGCATTGGCTCAGTATCCGGTCACCGTTTCGGTCAGCGACGGCTTCCGCACGGTGAGCACATCGTTCCAAGTGAACGTGAGGGTGGCCAATACAACGCCATTCTTCATCAACCTCACAGGCCGCGTCATTCGCGAACTGACTCCGATGAACTTCAAGCTCACGGGTCGCGATTCAGACTTGCCGGCCCAGAAATTGACCTATGGCCTCGTGCGTGGCCCGAAGGGACTGACGGTCAGCGAAGACGGGCAAGTGTCCTGGAACCCTTCGGAGGAGCAGGGTCCCAGCACCAACACAATCCTGGTTCGGGTCACCGACAGTGGGTCTCCGTCTTTCAGCACCACCAATGCGTTCGTGATCTATGTCACGGAAGCCAATACCGCACCCACCTTCAGCAGCATTTACAACCGTTCGTTTTCGGAGACCTCGACACTCAACCTGCCACTCATTGGACGTGATGCCGACTTGCCGGCCCAGAAGTTGACCTTTGCCTTGGTGAGCGGACCCCAAGGATTGACGATGACCGACGCAGGCGTCATCGCCTGGAAGCCGACGGAGGATCAGGGTCCGAGCACCCACACCATCGTGGTGAAGGTGACCGACAACGCGTCGACTCCACTGAGCACTATCACCAACTTCGTACTGATCGTGAACGAGGCGAACGTGGCGCCGGTCTTCTCGGTCAGCAATCTGACCGTGGCGGCTCAGAGCAAATTGTCGGTGACCTTGAAGGCGACGGATGCGGATATCCCCGTCCAGAAGTTGATCTATCGTTTGGAATCCGGACCGCAGGGCTTGACGGTGTCCACCAATGGTTTGTTGGAATGGACGCCAGCAGCCAATTTAGCGCTGACCACAAATGCGGTGAAGGCTTCGGTCACCGACGGCGTGTCCCGGATTCAGACCACCTTCCAAATCCTTGTCCGCGCGGTGGGATCAGGTCCGGGTTCCGAGACGAACACCGTTCCGAAGACCCACCTCTCGCTCATCTTCCTACCAAATCAGTCTTTGGCGCTGAAGCTGACTGGGCCTGAGGGCGACCGCTTCCGTGTTGAATCCTCCTCATTCCTGGGATCGGCGTGGAGCCTGGTCGCGGGAGTTGGGGAAATCACGACACTAGGACCGGACATTCCGGTCATCGTACCGATTCCGTCGGGGGTTACGGGTGAGTTCCGGCTGTTCCGCCTGAAGAAGCAATAGTCTTCCGGGCTGGGTCTCAAGGGCTATATCAGCCTGATCCACGGCCACCAATAACCCATGCCGACGACCCAAAACCTCGTCGGCTCTTCAACCTCTCATCCACCGAACTCGTCATCGCTGCGAGGCCGCAAACTTCGAAGGAACCGCAGGCGATCATTGCCCAGCCCTGAGATCTGTGGCATCCCGCCCTTGAACTGTGTCTTCCATCACACCCGCACCTGACCGCCCACTGCTTCGGGCCCTCATCGTTGAGGACTCCGAGTTCGATGCGCTGATCCTGGTCAACCACCTGCGTCAGGGAGGCTGGCGCGTGGAGTCCAAGCGCGTGGCCACCGCCACGACCTTCGAGCAGGAATTGCAGACCGGAAACTGGGACCTCGTGCTGTGCGACCACTTCATGCCCGGGTTCAGCGCGCCTCAAGCCTTGGTGCTCTACAAGCAGTCCGGCCGGGACATGCCCTTCATCATCGTGTCCGGCGGCATCGAGGAAGGAGTGGCCATCGAGGCCATGAAGTCCGGAGCCCACGATTTCATGACCAAGGGCTCACCCGGTCGCTTGGTTCCCGCCATCCAGCGGGAATTGCGCGAGGCCTCGGTACGGGCCGCCCGACGGCAAGCCGAGACCTCCCTGCGCGAAAGCGAGTTGCGCTACCGTTCCGTTTGGGAGAACTCAACCGACGGGGTTCTGCTCATCGATCTGGAAGGGGTCATCCGTTTCGGCAATCCGGCCGTGAAGACCATCTTCGGCTGGGAGGCTGATCAGATTTGCAGCAAGACACTCGATTTCCTGCAAACCATCAGCACCCCTCCGGGAACCTGGAAATTGGCGGCCGAAGCCGAAGACCGAAAAGTCTTCGAATCCCTCGCACGCCGATCCGATGGAACAGAAGTCGAAGTGGAAATCGGCTTCACCCGGATGCGGATGGGACAACAGCAATGGTTGGTGGCCTTCATCCGCGACATCACCGAGCGGCGGCGCCACGAAGCGGAAATCCGCAAAACCCGCCAAGAGTTTGCCGCGGCCCGCGAAATCCAGTCCCGACTCTTCCCAAAGTCCTCACCGCGGGCTCCCGGTTTCGATATCGCAGGCGTGTCCCATGCTGCGGAAGCGACGGGCGGAGACTCCTTCGACTACCTGCCATTGCCAGATGGCTCTTGGGGCATCCTCGTGGCGGATGTCGCCGGACACGGCATGGGACCCGCTCTGCTCATGGCTGAGACCCGCTTCTGCCTCCGCATGACGGCGCGGTCCGTCTCCAGCCCGGCGGAGATCTTGACCCAAGCCAATCGTCTCTTGGCTGAAGACCTGGGCGGCGATCGTTATGTGACCGTTTCCCTGGCGGCCATCCATCCGGAGACCCGGATCCTGCGACATGCCAGCGCCGGTCATCCGGCCACTTGGGTGCTGAATGCCGCTGGCCACATCAAAGCCAACTTGCGACGCACCGGTAAACCGCTGGGTCGGCAAGGCAACACGGCCTATGGTGAAAACCCGACGATCCTTTTGGAATCTGGGGATACCGTCTTGCAACTCACCGACGGCATCGATGAGGCCATGCGCAGCGACGGAAGTCTGTTCACCGTGGAGCGAGTCTTGGATCTCATCCGCGCCTATCCCGGAATGCCTGCAGCGGATCTGGCAGAGCGAATTTGCAGCGAAGCCCGGGCCTTCACCCATCCCGAACCACAAACCGACGACTTCACGGTCGTCATCGTCCGGGTCCTCTGATCACGCGCACACCATGGCACTGACCCATTTCTTCACCGGTCCCTGGATCAAGTGTGAGCTCTTGCAAACCTGGCTCGAGAAACACGGCATCGAGGCCACAGTGGAACCGGTAGACCCCACGGTGGGCGACCCGGATGATCTGGACCGCGAAGTCAGAGTCCTGGTTCCGGAAGCCGATTTCCCGAAAGCCCATGAACTGTTTTTCACCGAGCGCGAAGGTGAACTGTAAGCCCTCGAATGATGAACACTGAAACGCTGAACCTCCGACTGGAACAAGCCGAGGCTTCCCTCGCGCACCTCGAACGCAACTTCGACGAGCTCAACTCCGTGGTGATCGACCAGAGCAAGACGATCACCCGATTGCAGAAACAATTGGAGGTCTTGGGTGAAACCCTGCGCGGTCAAGATGTGGACCGACTCCAACCTCACAACCAGAAGCCGCCCCACTACGCGCCCTGAATCGGAACGCGCCCTACCCTTGGGCGGTGACCACCGCGTAATTGCGGCGTCCCTTGCGCAGGAGCAGGTGCTTGCCGAAGAGCAAGTCGGCCGTGGTCACAGCGCGTTGAACCTCACCGACGCGGACATTGTTGAGCGAGGCTCCACCGCCTTGGATATCCGTTCGTGCCTGCCCCTTGCTGGCTGACAGACCGGCATGGACCAACAGTTCGGTCAGCGGCATTCCAACCCCAGCCAATCGCGAGGACTCCAAGGGCTTCGTCGGCACCTCTCCGAGCAATTCGTTGAAGGTGCTTTCACCGACGCCTGCCAAATCACCACCAAAGAGGATCTCACTGGCTCGCACTGCTTCCTGAGCGGCCGCCTCTCCATGAACCAGCGTCGTCACCTCGCGCGCCAAGGCCTTGTGGGGCGCCCGTGCCCCGGGGTTGGCGACCAGGTCTTGCTCCAGGGTCGCGATTTGATCGGCCGGAAGGAACGTCAGCACCTTCAGGAGTTTGACGACATCGCGGTCGTCGCTCTGCACGAAGAACTGGTAGAAGCGGTACGGACTGGTCCGCTTGGAATCCAACCAAACGGCCCCCGAGGCGCTCTTGCCGTACTTGGTCCCGTCGGCCTTGGTGAGCAGGGGCAATGTCAGTCCCCACACGGGCACGCCGAGCTTCTTGCGGCACAACTCGGTACCCGCCGTGATGTTGCCCCACTGGTCAGTGGCACCGATCTGGAGCTCGCAGTTCGAATGACTCCGCAGGTGATAGAAATCATAGGCCTGCAAGAGCATGTAGCTGAACTCGGTGTAGCTAATACCATTGTCGCGATCCTCCATGCGGGCGCGGACCGACTCCTTGGCCACCATGGCATTGACCGTGAAGTACTTACCCACGTCGCGCAGGAACTCGAGGTAGGAGATGGGCCCGAACCAATCGAAATTGTCCACCAGACGCGCCGCATTGCCCGGGGCGTCGAAGTCGAGGAAGCGGGCCAACTGCTCCTTGATCGAGGCGATGTTGTGCTTCAGCACGTCCGGGGTCAGCAAGTTGCGCTCCGAGGAACGGCCGCTGGGATCACCGATCATGCCGGTCGCTCCGCCGGCCAATGCCAAGGGTACATGTCCAGCCTGCTGGAATCGGCGCAGGCACAAAAGCGGCACCAAATTGCCCACATGCAGGGAATCGGCCGTCGGATCAAAGCCGCAGTACAAGGTCAGCGGTCCCGTGGAGAGCCGGGCGGACAAGGCTTCCAAGTCGGTGCAATCGGCGTAGAGGCCCCGCCAGCGCAGTTCGTCGAGAATGTTCATCGGCGGACCGATTCAA
>JARXAF010000204.1 GCA_029865985.1 Verrucomicrobiota bacterium | reverse complement strand
GGCGGTAGTGGCGCTTGGGGCGCTCGCGGGCGAATTTAAGACCCAGTTGGGCCCTTCCATGGACAAATGGATGTACCCCTTCGAGTTCGGAACCGGAGGGTCCCGACCGGTGGCTCCGACGTTCGCCTCGTTCGATCCGCGCTTCGATACCCGCGATGCCGAGTTTCTCTTGGGCTGGCAAACTCAGACGGTGATTCCCACCAATGCTGTCCCGAGCCGGTACGTCTTGAAGCGCGTTCGACTGAACCTGACGGTGGGGCGCGACTTGGTAAATAATGCCACTGGAGAGCGAGTGACGTTTTTGTACGACCCTTCGTTCGACAGCTACCGGACCCACCTTCCGGACTCGGATCCGGCCCATCAGGCCGACAAGGATGCAGGCCGACCGGTGGAGATCTTTGGAGTGGGTTTCCGCAATGGATTCGAAGCGGTGGGTTATACGGAGGACAGCTCTTTCGGCGTGGTCGGAGCCTTCACCTCAAACACCATTTCCATCGGCACTCGCAATTCGTTCGCGGCCGTGTTCAACCCGGAGGGCGAACTCATCGACATCGCCAACCATGTGGGGCAGGCCAACGCCGCGTGGACACAGTCGCCCTTCGAGGCCCGGCCCTGGGCCGTGGGCCAGACCGATGGCGTGAATTCAGGGCAGAGTGTTCCCCTGGGAAGCACCTTTCGTTTCGATCTCGATTTGTCTGATCCGCTCATCGCCGGCTACGTGGCGCGTTCTCTGGCTTCCGGTCGATTGTCGCTCATGGTGAGTTCGCTTTCGCCGGCCAAGCAAGTCACTCCGGGCGGCACCGGATTGGGCGGCAGCGGTGCTTATCCGCAATGGTCCACTCGCGAAGACAATTTGTTTCCTGGTCCCGTTCTTGAATTGGAAGGGTTCGTTGTCGGCCCAATCGATTCGGAGGCCGATGGATTGCCCGACGATTGGGAACTGTGGCGTTTTGGGAACCTCGCTCAGGGGGCCTCGGGAGATCCCGACGCCGACGGTGCCTCGAATTTGTCTGAATGGACGGCCGGAACCGACCCGTTGTCGTCCGCAGAGGTTTTTCGGGTCACCCTCACAGGTTCTCTGACCCAACCGACGCTCCAATTTTCTATTCGTCCCAACCGAATTTATTCGGTCGAACGCAGTGTCGATTTGACGACGTGGGCGCCGGCTTCTGGCGTTTTGAGCTATCCGTCCGTGGGATCGGCCACCTGGACGGGATCTGTGGAAACTCTTTCCGATGCGCGCTTTCTGCGGGTGAGTGTGCGGGCCGAATGACGGGGAGCAATCGGCTTTGGAGTTCAGAGTCGATAGGCCAAGAACAACAACGCCGCGCCCGCTAGGATCCGGTACCATCCAAACACGGTGAAGGTGTGGGAACGCACGTAGCCCAGCAGCCACTTCACCACCACGAAGGCCGTCAGGGCCGCGACCGCACTGGACAAGGCGATCATGGACCACGGTTCGTGGGCGTCGCCTTGGCGGAGAGCATCCAAGGTTTCTTTGGCCCCGGCGGCCATGAGCGTCGGGATGCCCAGCAGGAAGGAGAATTCGGCGGCTGCAGTCCGCGAGAGGCCCAAAGCCAGCGCAATCAGGATGGTGGTTCCGGAACGGGAAGCCCCCGGATAAGCGGCGGCAATGAGTTGGCCTGCTGCGACGCCCAGGGCGATAGCCCAGGTGACTCGGTCGGTGGTGCGTCGCCCGTACAACCAGCGCTCGAGGCCGACGAATAGAAATCCGCCGGTCAGCGTGGCCCAGGCGACAGGTGTCAGTGTCTTGGGTAGTCTCAACCCGGCCTTTTTCAGGGCGAGTCCGCCGATGGCCGTGACCACGAAGGCCGCAGCCAGCTTGAGAAGGTAATCTTGGTTGGCCGGTTCCTTCCAGCGGGTCAGCAGGCTGCGGACTCGGTCGGAGAAAACCGCGACCACCGCCAGCACCGCTCCAATTTGGATTACGGTGTTGAAGAGGTCGGAATAGTGCCGACCGGCCAGACGTTCAGCGATGAGCAGGTGCCCGGTGGAGGAGACGGGCAGGAACTCGGTGACGCCTTCGATGACGCCGAGCAAAACCGCAAAGAGCCATTCAGACATGGGAAGGAGGGAGTGGACGAGGTGATGGAATAAGAAAGTGATCCGTGGTCGATCGGGGGACTTTCAACGGGGGTTCAATGGGTGGGTTCTTCTTCGGGCAACGGTTGACCCCGGGTCTCTGGGGCAAAGTTCAGCGCAATGAGGCCGATGAGGTAAACCGAGCACATGGTCACGCCGGCATAGCGCAGCGGCATGGCCGGGTCGGTGGCTCCGGTGTCCTTGTAGACGACCCCGGTCAGCAGCCCCAAGAGGGCCGGTCCGCTCGCCGCTACGAAGCGTCCGACGTTGTAGCAGAAACTGGTGCCCGTGCTGCGCAGTCGGGTCGGGAAGAGTTCCGGAAAGTAAATCGCATACCCGCCGAAGACCGACAGCGTTCCGAAGCCCATCAGAGGCACCAACCACAGGTCGCCGAAATCCCGCAGGAACCAGAACGTGGAGGCCACGGAAGTCATGGCCAAGACGAACGACACGGCGAAGGCCGGTTTGCGGCCCACCCGCTGCGCAAGTAATCCGAAGCTGTAGACGCCGAAGAAGGCACCGATGTTTTGGATCATCGAGGTGATGCCGGTCCAGTAGGTCAATTTGCCGGCCAGTTGGACTCCGCTCAGGCCCTCAGCCTGGAACTTCTGGTTCAGCACCAGCCGCACGAGTTCGAAGCTGAAAAAGGCGATGCCCCAGACGCCGATCACTCCCGCCAGCGCCAGCAGCAGTCCCACCACGGCACGGCTCCGGTAACGGGTGTCGCCGCCACCGCCGTACACCACCCACAAGCCCGCCGCCAGCGCCGCCAGCGAGAAGCCTAAGACCATCGTCTTGATGAGCGAAAACCCCGGCAGAACCATAATTTTACTCCAGGCCGCGGGTCCTAGGAATCCGAGCAAAATTCCCGTGAGCAACAGCAGTCCGGCCACCAACGCGGGCCGACGCCAGTTCGGGTTGCCGAACAGTTCGCCGTAGTCGCCGAGCTTCTTCATGTCCATGCCCGAGGCCTTCATTTGTAACCAGCGTTCGGGCTCCTTCAAGTTGCGGCGTATCACCACCACCAGCAGGGCGGGGAAGGCTCCGACAATGAACATCCAGCGCCAGGCCGCCCAGCCGCCGAGGGACCCCAATACACCGGTCGTCTCCAAGTGGCCGAGGCTCATGCTGGTAACGGCCGCCCCGATGTTGCCCACGGTAGACAGGGCTTGCAGGAGGCTCAGCGCGTAGGGTCGGGCCTTATCGGGCATGACCTCGGCTACCAGCGCCACACCCACGGCGAACTCGCCGCCCACGCCGAGGCCGGTGATGAAGCGGTAGAGGGCGAAATCCCAGAAGGCTTGCGACAGCGCGCTCAGGCCGGTGCAGCCCGAGTACATGAGGATGGTGATGAGCATCGTTTTGGCGCGGCCAATGCGGTCGCCGAGCACGCCGAAGATCAGGCCGCCCGTGGCCCATCCGAGCAGGAAGATGGCCGTCGAATAGCCCGCGTATTCCTGGACCGTGCCAGCGATCTGGGCCGGCGTCGCATCGGGCGGGAAGGTGCCCTTGAGCAGTTCCTTCATGGCCGGGGTGCGGGCGAGGTTGAAGAGTTGCTGGTCCATGCAGTCCAGCAGCCAGCCTGCGGCGGCGACGATGAGGACGAACCACTGGTAGCGGTTCAGGAGCCGCCACCAGGCGACCGTGTTGGTTTCTTGGCTCATGAGGAATCTCCCGTGATCATGCCCCCGTCACTCGCGGAGCCAAGACGAGAAACCGGGAGTGGTCGAAAAAACCGCGAAAAGGGTCGTCCGAAGGGAACCGATCCTACCGGGCCCGCGAGGAAGCCTTCGCGAGCTCTCGCAGTCGCAACGCCGCCGCGACACCGTGTTTGGCGGGATGCCGGACCGCGTGACGGATCAGCCACTTGCGGTCCTCGCTAGCACCGGACACCCAGCGTTCACAAATCTCGAAGGCCAGTTCCGGATGATCCTTGGTGATGTCGCCCAGGTGGTTGGCCACGCTGCGTCGGACGTACGCTTCCGGATCATCCCGCAGCGCCTCCAGAATCGGGATCACTGGACGCGGATCCCGGATGAGGGCAGGGATTCGAATCGCCCAAGGGAGTCGGGGGCGGGCCCCTTCGCTGCACAGCCGGCGCACATGCGGATCCGGGTCTTTCGTCCATTCCAGCAGTCGTGCCAGGGTGCGCTCCGGCCACTGGATGAGGAACGGGCGCATGGAGAACTCCGCGCTGAAGCGGCGGGTCAGCACATACTGAGCGGCCATGGAGGTCTCGAACGGATCGCGCCCACCATTTTCCGCCGGGTCGAGCCCGTATAAGGCGACGAAGGACACGTGGGGCAGGTAGAAGAACACCCCCAACCCGAGCCCCTCGGTGCGAGACAGCGCCGGCGTGAGGGAGCGAGTGAGGATTTCGATGGCGTCGTCGTAGGCCGGTGGCAGATGCCGCCGAAGGACGCGTGCGAGGTGTTCGCCGCGCCGAAGGATGGACAGCGGGGACAGGCCCTCTTGAGCATCCCGTTGGAACCCAGCGGCATCGAAGCCCGGATGAACGAGCTCGAGGTTGTGGGCGAGACACTCAATGGCCTCGCGGTCGAGGAGGTGCGCCAAGGAACTGCCCTTCAAGATGGACCGAGGCGCCTCGGGCAGGCGTAGGCCTGCCGGTGCGGGAGAGGCAAGAGGTGGCGTGTTCGAGGTCCGCATCGTCGTCATCGTGCCACCGGTGGCCTTCGGGCGGAAGATCCAGTGCTCGAGCGAGCGATGCGCCTTGGGAAGGCCGCTGTATGGCGATGTGGGCATTGATGGGTGAGGAGCAGACGTGGGCGGCTTTCTCGATGCCCCACCGGTCTTCTTGGCGTCGCCCCTCGATGCGGTCCCAGCACAGCGGGTTTGGGTGTTTCCAGCGGATGTCGAGTCGGTTGCCCTTTGCAAAGGGATGCCAGTGGGTACCGAAAACCCCATGGAAGCGGACATCCGAGACCCGCATCGAATCGGGTGGGCTGGCAGAGCGGGGCGGCGAGGGATTTGAAATGTTCTGCGCGATTCCGCAACGGAGGTATCAAAAACTGGTACCAAGGGCTTGCATGCATTGATCTGCAATGCATAGTAGCTCCACGAAGATGAGCAAAGACCTCAACGCTGCCCCTTCCATGAACTCCAAACACACCCGAAAACCGGTGTTCCTCGAACGCCTCCTTGCCGTGCGGCCCCTCTGGGCCGTGGTCGTCGCCACCGCCACCCTGATGAGCGGTTCCCTGACGGCGCAGGTCAGGACCCCGCCGGTCTTCCTGACGCCGGATACCACCCCGGTGCCGCCGACGCCCCCGGCCGAGCTGCCACCCCAGACTCCTGGGGAACGGCCAGCCACGATCCCGCCGAAGACCGACGGCTCCGATCCGGCCGTTTCCAGACCCGCTGCGAAGGCGCCGGTGCTGGACATCATCGACTTGGCGGGGGACGAGGTGTACGTCCCGGACGCCTCGGTGGCTGACACCCTTTCCCGCGTCGAGGGCGAGTTGCGCAAGTTTCTCAAGATCTCCACGACGGAACCCGGATTGAGGCTGCGGTTGCGGAAGCCGTTCGCCGCCGGCTGGGTGTCAGGCACCTGGCGCTATCTCAGCGCCGACAATCTGCAGGTCTGGGCTATGTGGGCCTACCCGTCCAACAACCCGTCGGCCCTGAATTTCCTGGCCACCGACCGGTTCATCCCGACCGAGCTCACGGACGAAGCCCAGTTGCGCGATCCTGCCAATTTCACGATTGGGGAGGATCGCCAACTGTCTGTGTGGGATGCCGACTTCAATATTTCGGCCGCCAGCTGGAATCCGGGTCGTCCGCTCAGTTTCTCGGCGACACTGGCCCATGATGGCACGGCAGGGTCCAGCCTGTCGGTCGAGAAGATCAAGGCCGCCCTGGGGAGCTATCCCAACCTCGAGATCGTGTCCAGCGAGGCCAATCCTTCCTATTTCGGGATCAGCGGCGATTACCAGACTTCGTCGGAGTTCCCCGGCCTCCAGCTGATCCTGGACCTCAAGCGCACCCTTCAGGCGCTGGCCAAACTGGCCGCGGCTCCCGCCGGCACCACCCCGGCAGCCACCGAAACCATCCTCACCGCCAACGGCGGCCTCCAGGGGCTCACGCTCCAGGCCGATAATCCGAAGATTGAGGTCGCCGAGAACAAGGCTTACATCCCCCTTTTCTTCAAGGTCCTGGGCACCTACACCGGCACCAACGATGTCGTGGTGCGGGCCCGGTTCATCAGCGGCACCGCCACCCCGGGAGCGGACTTCGAACTCGGGGAACCGGAGCGGTCCCTGCCGGCCCAGGGCGGTCTGACAACGATGGACTGGATTTCGGTGCCTACGTTGCTCGACGAGGTGAACGAGGGTGATGAGACGGCCGTGTTCGAGGTGTTCATCGTCGGTAGCACCAATGCGCCGATCCGGATCGAGGCGACGCTCCTCGAGGACTCCAACCCGGGCCAGGTGGGCTTTATCTCGCCCCGCTTCCAGATCAACGAGGGATCCATCAACGGCTATGCCCAGATCCGCCTGTGGCGCACCCTCAACACCCGGCAGGCGGCCACGGTTTCCTATCGACTCGAGGGCCCGGCTTCGGCGCTGGCCGTGCTCGGCGGCGAAACTCGCCGCACCGCGACCTTCCAGCCTGGGGATTCCCAGATCTTCGTCCAGATCCCGCTCGTCAACGACACCACCGCCCAAGGGGTGCAGGACGTCACGCTGACGCTCGAGTCGGCCGAAGGGGGCCTGAAGCTCATGAAGGGCTTGGAGAGCACGGTATTGACCGTGGCCGACGACGAGACCCCTAGTTCGGCGGAGCCGCTGATAATCTCTCAGTATGACGCCGGGGGCGGCCAGCGCGGCGTGATGCTGTCGACCCGGGTTGCCCGCGGGTATCAAGTGCTGCTGGAGTGCTCCGACACGGGTGCGGCGGGCCCCTGGCGGCCTTACTGGCGCTTCGAAGGTGCCGATACCGAGCGCTACGCTTTCGACTCCTTCGACGCCGCGGTGATGCGCATGTACCGGATCCTGCCGCCCGAGCCCCTTGACGTGACCTTTCCTTGGTGAGGGGGCGGATCGGTTGGCGATCCGAATCAACGGGCGAACTTCGCCCTGCAACGGCTGGAGGAACTGGGTGAATCACCCAGGCCTCCGGCCCTGTCGCTTTCCTGGGGCATTTTCTTGGGGCACCGAGTCCCAATGTCTCCCGCACCCTGGCGGCCCCGGTGAACATGAGCACCCGCCACCTGGGGATGTCACCCGGGGCAGGCGTCGCCGGATTTCGTGCGGGGATTGCCTCGGCAAGGCTTCCTGATCCAACGTCATGCCAGGGCAGGGGGCCGGCACCGGGTCCGGCACAGCCCACCCGTCCCGACGACCGACACGCCCGAGAAATCTCGAAGGGTCACGAGGTATTCGTCCATGAACAGCATCCACGATCTTCGGTTCCTGAATCTCGCCCTGGTGGATTTGCTGATGACCCTTGCGATCGCGGTCCTGATCTCTTGGCGCACGAGGTTCCGGTTCCGGTGTGTCTTGCCGGTCTGTCTGGGGGTTGCCGTGCTGGTCCACTGGGCCTTGGGCGAGCCGACCACCCTGAATCACGCCCTGGGCTTGTCTCCGAAACCGCTGAGGCACCGCGAGAAGCCCCAATTCATCGACATCGTCCCTGAGTGACGTGGCACCGGCCGGACTACCCGATGAGTGGCGGGACAAGATCCAGAAAACTCACCGGCTGACGTTCCCGAAGGCATGAGACTCGAGGGCCGGGGCCATACCATGCCGAAAACTGGGTCGGGACCCCTGCGGTGGCAGGTCTACATCGAGGTGGATAGCTCACCGCTGGCGCACCTTCGATTCATCAGTCGACCTGCAGTTAATCGAATTTCTGCGAGAGGCGGTGCCGGATCTCCGCAAGCAGTTTGCGACCGCGGGACGGGTTGCCGCGTTGCTGGCGTGCGACGAAGCGGGCTTCTGCCTGAGGTTCGGCGAGGACATGCGTCATGAAGTTGTCGAAGAGTCGTTGGACACTCGTCCCGGAGTTTCTCGCCACGCTGAGCAGAGTCTTGTGCCGAGATGCGTCGCACCGACAGGGAATCGTTTTCATGGGATGGCGTTAAGAGGCTGTGCCGGCGGCGCTCACCCGATCAATTCGCGGATGGGTTGGCCGTGGTCGATGTCGAGGCGCTTGCGGCCGGGGATTTCGAGGCGGCGGGAGTCGAGGCCGAGTTGGTGCAAGATGGTGGCGTGGATGTCGGTGACGTAGTGGCGGTTCTCGGTGGCGTGGAAGCCGATCTCGTCGGTGGCCCCATGCACGATGCCTTGTCGCAATCCGCCTCCGGCCATCCAGACGCTGAAGCCGAAGATGTGGTGGTCGCGGCCGTCGGAGCCCTGAGTGCCGGGGGTGCGGCCGAACTCGGTGGCGAAGACCACTAGCGTCTCGTCGAGCAGGCCCCGTCGATGCAAGTCGGTGAGCAGGCCGCCGATGGGTTGGTCCACGGCCCGCGCGAGCCCCTCGTGGTTGGCCTTGAGGCCCGAGTGCGCGTCCCAGGCTCCGGCCCCGCCGCCGCCATGCTGGATTTGGATGAACCGCACGCCCCGCTCGACCATTCGGCGGGCAGCGAGGAGTTGCCGGCCGAACTCGCGGCTGTGCGGCTGGTCCAAGCCGTAGAGTGCCTGCGTTTCGGCCGTTTCCTCTGAAAAGTCCACCACCTCGGGCACCGATGATTGCATGCGGTAGGCCAGTTCGTAAGACGCGATCCGCGCGGCGATGGCCGGATCGTCGGGGTACTCGATGCCCCGCAGTTCGTTGAGCCGACGGATGAGGTCGATGCTGCCGCGTTGGCCTGCTCCGACCAAAGTGTGTTCGGCCCGGGCGAAGTCGAGCGGGCGGTCCGGGTCGATCCGCAGCGGCACGGCGTCGTGGGCGGGCCCGAGGTAGTGGCCGTCGCGCTGGTTCCAATACTCCCGCGTGCCCATCGAGACGAACTGCGGGAGGTTCTCGTTGAGCGACCCGAGCCCGTAATGCACCCAGGCGCCGAGGTTGGGGAAGTCGCCGTCGTTCTGGTGGCGGCCGGAGTGGAACTGCGTTTGCGCGCCGTGGTTGCTGTCGGTGGTCCAGAGCGAGCGCACGAGCGCCAACCGGTCGGCGTGCGCGGCGATGTGGGGAAACCAGTCGCTAATTTCCATGCCGCTCTGTCCGTGCTTTCGGAAGCCCACCTGGAGCGGAAAGAGGGTGTTGCGCTGGTTGCCGTTGGCGTCGGGCACCACCAGGCGCTCGAGGGCCAGCTTCTTCGGATCTTGCACCGAGGCGAACGGGGTCTCGGCGATGGTCTTGCCCGCGTACTTCGTGAGCATGGGCTTCGGGTCGAAGCT
>JARXAF010000159.1 GCA_029865985.1 Verrucomicrobiota bacterium | reverse complement strand
GGACGGCGGGTGCCGTGGGTGCAGCACCGGGGGCTCCGACTCCCGCCCTCCAACGATTTCGCCAAGAGGTGGCCGAGCGTTTCCCGGGGGATTCGCAAGCCCCGAAAGGCCCGGTCACATTGGTGTTGCCTGGTGCCAATGGATCCGTTCGTGCCTACAGCCAAGGCAGTTGGTACGAGCATCAGAAGGGGCACTGGCAAACCTTGCCGCTTGGACCCTCAGCTCCGGGCAATCAATTCGTGTTCCCCGATGCGCTGGGTCGGGCTGTGAGGACTGATTTTCTAGGATCCTCCGTGGTCCAAGTGCTGCCGATCGGGCAGGGGTTTCTGGTGGTCTCCACCAACCGATTGAATCGCTGGGAATCCGGGAAGTGGACCCGGGAAGCATGGCCGGAATCGTGGTCCATTTCCCAGTTGGCGGTGACGCGCGAGGGAAACTGGTGGGCCGCCTCCAGCCATGGATTGGTTCGTCGTACGGCCTCTGGCTGGGAGCCTGAAGTCATTATCGATGCGGGGGATCGGGCCTGGGCGGTCCGCTCGGTTCTGGGTGTCGCCGTCGATGCATCAGGGCAACTCTGGTTTGCCAGCAAGGCCGGGGTGGGTTGCCGGACGTCGAAGGGGTGGCGGTTTTTTGAGGGCAAAGACGGATTGCCATGGAACGAGTTTACTGGGATCGCCGCAGGTCCTGCGGGTGAGGTCTGGTTCACCACGTCCCGCGGAGTAATTCGCTGGAACGGCACCGAGTTTCAATACCGTCAGGGACTGCGTTGGTTGCCCTCCGATGCTGTGGCGCAGGCCTGGGTCCAAGCCGATGGCCGAGCTTGGTTCGCCACGTCCAACGGTGTGGGCTTCATCGACCAGCAGCCCATGACCTTCGCCCAGAAGGCTGAACACTATGAGCGCGAGATCGAACAGTACATCCGCCGCACTCCTTATGGATTCACGGCCGAAGCCCCATTGAAGACTCCGGCCGATCGGTCGACAGCCGCTCCCGATGACTCCGACAATGACGGCCTGTGGACCGCGATGTACGGGGCCGGCGAGTGCTTCGCCTATGCGGCGACCCGTGACCCCAAGGCAAAAGCCCGGGCGACGCGGGCTTTTGAGGCCCTGCGTTTCCTCCAGAAGGTGACTCAGGGTGGAACCCCTGCGCCACCCAAAGGCTATGTGGCCCGAACCGTCCGACCTGTGGAGTTGCCTGATCCGAATGCGGGTCGGATCGATGGCGATCGCGAGGAGGCCAAGCGCGACGGACTCTGGAAGGTGTATGAGCCCCGATGGCCCAAGAGCGCCGACGGTCGCTGGTATTGGAAGAGCGACACCAGCAGCGATGAATTAGACGGGCATTTCTTCTTTCATGCCGCCTACTTCGAGCACGTGGCAGAAACAACTGAAGAGAAGGACCGGTGCCGCGAGGTGGTTCGGGATTTGGCCGACCATTTGGTGAGCCATGGGTTCAACTTGGTCGACATCGATGGTAAGCCCACCCGGTGGGGACAGTTCGGGCCAGAGTCGGTGAATCGCGACGAACGCTGGGTGGCCGAGCGCGGGCTCAATTCACTCAGCATCCTCAGTTATCTCGCTGTCGCCGGTTATGTCACGGGGGACCCGAAGTACACGGAGGCTTCCCGTGAGTTGGTGAACCGACATGGCTATGCGCAGAACTTGATGTTTCCCAAGGTGCAGTTCGGCCCCGGGTCCGGGAACCACTCGGACGACGAAATGGCCGTGATGTGTTTCTACAACTTGCTGCGCTACGGAAAGGATCCTGCGATCCAGGATCGGGTGCGCTACGCATCCTACGCCTACTGGGCGATGGAGGCTCCGGAACAAAATCCCTTCTTCAACTTCGCCTTTGCTGCCGAGGCACTGGGCAAAACCATTCGTAATGTCTGGGGCGAATTTTCCGTGCATCCGTGGGCGGGGTGGCATGAAGACGCCCTGGCGACGCTCCGGGGTTTTCCCTTGGACCGTTTGAATTGGCCGCATCAGAACTCCCATCGGTTGGACATCGTCCGACTGTCCCGACAGCAGGCGAAAGACTTGTACGATCCTCGCGACGAAGGCCGTGGCCACCGGGTGAACGGCAAGGTCTTGCCCGTGGAGAACCGCCATTTCGCGCACTGGAACACCGATCCTTGGGTTCTGGATTACGGTGGGAGCGGCAACGTTCTGGGCAGTGGCACCGTGTTCCTCTTGCCCTATTACCTCGGCCTGTACCACGGCTTCATCGAAAAGCCGCGATAGACCTCGAGGAAATCTGACGAATTTTGTCCGAAATCCCACCTTGCACGGAGAACGGCCCGATTTAGTTTGTCGTCCGCCCTGCGGTTGAGTCGCGGGCCCGAGCATGATGTCACCCAAGAAGGTTTATTATTTCGACAACAACGCCACGACCCGCGTCGCCCCCGAGGTGGTAACGGCGATGATGCCGTTCCTGAGCGAGCTGTGGGCCAATCCTTCCAGCGCCTACGCCTTTGGTTCGCAAGTCCATGGTCATGTGGAGAAGGCCCGGGAAACGGTCGCGGCCTTGATCAACGCCGATCCGAAGGAAGTGACCTTCACCAGCTGCGGAACCGAGTCGAACAACTCGGCCATCCACAGCGCGTTGGTGACGAGCGGCAAACGGCATGTGGTGACCACGGCGGTGGAGCACAGCGCCAACATGAACTTCGGTTCTTACCTCGAGAAGCGGGGCTTCGAGGTGACCTACTTGCCGGTGGAGAGCGACGGTTCGCTGGACCTCCACCTCTTGGAGCGGGCCATCCGGCCCGATACCGCCATCGTTTCGGTCATGATGGCCAACAACGAGACCGGCGTGCTCTTCCCCATCGAAGAAATCGCCGCTTTGTGCCGCAGCAAGGGTGTGCTGTGCCACACCGATGCCGTTCAGGTGCCCGGCAAACTGACGATTGATGTCCGTCAACTGGGCGTGGATTTCCTGTCCCTCAGCGCCCACAAGCTCCATGCCCCCAAGGGGATCGGCATGCTCTACGTGAAGCGCCGGACCAAGTTCCAGCCCTATGTCATCGGTGGCCATCAGGAGCGCGGTCGTCGCGGCGGGACTGAGAGTGTGGCCAACATCGTGGCCTTCGGCCGGGCGGCCGAGTTGGCGATGGCCAGCATCGAAGACGAGAACACCCGTATTCGTGGACTGCGCGACCGCTTCGAAAACCACATCCTGAGCCGGATCCCGAACACGGTCCGCAATGGCCATCGCAACCAGCGCCTGCCCAATACGTCCAACATCGCCTTCGACTTCGTTGAGGCCGAGGCGGTGCTGTTGTTGCTGGATCAGGCCGGCATTTGTGCCAGTTCGGGCTCCGCATGCACCACCGGGTCGCTGGACCCGTCCCACGTTCTCATGGCCATGGGGCTCCCGCCGATGCGCGCTCGGGGTTCCGTGCGCTTCAGCTTCGGTATCTACAACACCGATGAAGACGTGGACTACCTCATCGAGAAGCTGACACCCATCATCCATCGCTTGCGCGAGATTTCGCCGTTGAGTCCGGAGCATCCGGACAATGACACCTACGACATCGAAGCCGCCCGTCGGAAGCACGAGGTGGAGATGTCGGGTCAGCGCGAAGCCTGATGCGCTGAGGCTCAGGTGGCCGGAATCGTCAGAGCAGGGGGCCCAGGGTCACGAAAAACGTCGTGGGCTGAGGCCTCTCAGCCCTGAATGATTCGTAATTCAACGCCAATTCAGGACCCATAGGGCTTCTCTGACCAAGTAGGCTGCCCAAGTTGGCGGCGGTCGGAGGCACTGCTCAAGCTTGGACCTCCAGGCTGATGATTTCGCCGGGTTCACATTCGGCGAAGACTTCAAAAGGCCGGCAACACACTTCGCAGTCGGTCGTGAACCGCTGCTGGGCGATGGTGGTGTCGATCATCAACTCCATGCCCTGGCCACAATACGGGCACTGCACTTCTTCGCATTCCTGCATACCGGAACTTGCCACCGGATCGGGGGTTGGCCAAGGCAACAGCCCGGTGGGCGCATTGAATCGTGGGCAAATGCACAATCTGAGCCGGAATCGTCCTGACCTGGGGGCTTCGGCACGGAACGTGTTTACCTGCCGCAGATTCAATGATGGTCCATACCTTCATAGTTGATTCCGCGGCCGAGGCCGTGGGGCTCATCCGGAGCAAACTCGGGCCAGATGCGGTCGTGCTCAACGTCCGCAAACTGCCGGCCGAAGGTATGTCCAAGCTGTGGAGGAAACCCAGACTGGAAGTGCTTGCGGCCGTGCCGTCTGAACAAGGCGAGGAAGCGGCCCCACCAGCGCCTCAGGCGGTTGCCTTGGGCGGTCTGACAGAAGCGTCCAGCGCACCGGTTCCGCCGGCGGATCCATTGTCGGAATTGCGCCGCGAAATGTCCGAAATCCGGGCCGAAGTGCTCCGGAGCCGCGATTCAGGTTTGGTGCGCGATGCCAGTGCAGTCATGGGTACGGCCAGTTCCCTCGAATTGATGCCGGAACCGGTCCCCATCGAACCCTTTGTCCCCAGGACACTCGCCTATCCCGGAGATTGGCAAGTGGGTCCCATCCTGGAGGCCACCGGTTTGCAGCCGCGGTATGCCATGAAGGTGGTGGAACGACTGTGTGAAGACTACGGCGAGGCCGGTCCAGAGGCCCTGAAAGAGCGGTTGGGTTTGGCGATGAAGGTGTTGAAAGGGGAGTGGATGATTCCCCCGTCCTTGGCGCCCAATGGCACCTCTGAGACCCATGTTTTGATCGGACCGGCGGGCTCCGGCAAGACGACTGCCTTGTGCAAGTGGTTGGCGCAATTGGTTTTGGTCGAGGGACGATCGGTGGCCATTTTCAGACTCGATGGCGAAACGGCCAATACGGGGGAATTCCTCAGCGTGCACGCCGAAGTTCTGGGGGTGCCGGTTCAGCGAAGCCTGACATCCGACTGGCGCTCCGCTGCGGATGTGGTGTTCATCGATTTGCCAGGTGTTTCCCACGCGGATCGAGCCTCGATGATCAAGCTCCGAGACCAGCTTCAAGGGCTGCGACCGGCCCAGATTCACCTGGTCCTCAATGTGGCCTACGAATCGCCGCTTTTCATGGCTCAATTCCGTGGGTTTTCAGGCCTTCAGCCCAACGACTGGATAGCGACCCATCTGGATGAGGAACCCCGCTGGGGCAAACTTTGGAATGGCGTTATGGGAACAAATTGCCCCCTGGGTTGGATGGGTGTTGGGCAGAATATTCCCGGTGTGTTTCACCGGGCAGACCCAGATCGTCTGCTCAGTCGTCAATTCAACCGATAAATGACGGGATTCACGGCGAAACAGGTATCCCGATGATCATGGCATTCGGTTTGCTTCGATAGGTTAGCAGCTTTGCTCTATGCGAAAGTTCATGATTACCGGTGCCCTTTTGGGCTTTGTCATTGGTGGCTCTTCAGGCGTGGTCCAAAGAGCCAGTGGTGGTGAGGTTTTTTGGCGGGCCGCGGTGTCTGCCGGAATCTTGGGCATTCTAATGCGTTGGTGGTGGGGTGTCTGGAGGCGCTCACTGCACGAAGCCCAAATGAAGCGCATCAATGCGATGAGCGAGGCCATGAGCAAGTTGCCCAGCGAAGTTGAACGAGTCGTTAACTGAGAAATAGCGGAACCCTATGCCAGCATCCCCTCCCTCTGCGGAAGACGCCGTGCCAGCGCGGAAGACGCCCCCGCAGTTTGCCCAGTATAAAAAGATCCGGCCAGGTACTCCGAAAGAGGCGGAACTCATCGAGCAGTACCTCCCGTTCGTGAAGAACGTGGTGGGTCGTTTGGCTCTGAGCCTTCCGTCTCACGTCGATCTCGATGACTTGTACAGTGCCGGCCTGGTCGGATTGCTCAATGCCGTCCGGAACTACGATCCCACGGCTGGATCCAGTTTTGAGTCCTACGCCCGAGTTCGGATCCGTGGATCGATTTTCGACGAATTGCGTCGCCTCGACTGGGTTCCTAGATCGGTTCATGACAAGGCCCGTAAGGTTCAGGCCGTCATCCAACAAATCGAGCAATCCAAGGGACAACCGCCAACCGACATTGAGATCGCGACCGCCCTCGGTTTGTCGATGAACGAGTATGACGATCTGATGAATCAGATCCGGCCTGCGACCTTCGTCTGCTTGGACGCAGTCAGCGGGAATGAAGACGGCGGTGAGACGGCTCATCACGAGACCATTTCCGACGAAACAGTGCCGACTCCGGTGGATTCGACGGTCCGCAATGAAATGGCCCGTCTGATCGAAACACGCCTCAACACGCTGCCCGAGATGCAGCGGAAGGTGCTGGCCCTCTACTACTTCGAAGACCTCCGTTTGCGTGAGATCGCCGAGGTTTTCGGGCTCACCGAATCCCGAATCTGCCAGATCCACTCCCAAGCCATTCTGGCGCTGCGGGGTTATTTGCAGCGGATGGTTGCCGATGATCGTTGAACGGGCGGTTTAGCCACAACAGAGACACACTTTTAAACAGATATGCTTGTCATTATTGGTTCGATCATCGTCATGGTGTCCGTCTTGGGCGGGTTCGCCATGGCCGGAGGAAATGCCCTCATTCTCCTCCAATGGTCTGAGTTCGTCGTGATTCTGGGATCGGCTTTCGGGGCGATGGTCACCATGGCCCCCATGAAGGTGCACAAGGATTTGATCGCTCAGATCCTGGGGTGCCTGAAAGGCTCGCGCTACAACAAGACCGCTTACGAGGACATGTTCAAGGCGCTCTATGAGATGTTCATGCTCGGTCGCCGCAATGGCATGGTGGCATTGGAACCTCACATTGGTGAACCCTCTACGAGCAGCATCCTGACCAAGTACGCCGGTTTTTCCGGGGATCACCATGCCATCGAACTGTTGACCGGAGCCCTTCGCCCTTTGATCGACGGCAAGGTGAAGCCGGATCAGATCGGCATGCTCATGGAGACTGAAATCAACGCGATGGAGCAGGAACATCACAAGCCCGTCGAGGTTCTTTCAAAGACTTCAGACGCCATGCCCGGGTTCGGGATCGTGGCTGCGGTGTTGGGCATCATCATCACCATGGGTGCCATCAATGGACCGGTTTCGGAAATCGGTCACCACGTGGCATCAGCGCTCGTCGGCACCTTCCTAGGGATTCTGGTCTCCTACGGATTCCTCAGCCCACTTACCGCGGCCATGCATTTCAACGGCAGTGCGGAAATTGGATATTATCGCACTCTGACGAAAGCCGTCTCGGGATTCGCAACTGGCATGGCTCCCATGATGGCGCTGGAGGTGGCGCGACGCGGTTTGCCGGGAGATGTGAAGCCGACGGCTGAGGAATTGGAGACAATGCTCAAGACCGCCAGCAAATAGTTCCACCAACCCCAAACAATACACGTCATGGCAGGAGGAGGAGGAGGAGCATGGAAGGTCGCATACGCGGACTTCGTCACAGCCATGATGGCGCTGTTTCTGGTCCTGTGGCTGGTTTCACAAGACTCGAAGATCAAAGATGCGGTTTCGCGGACCTTCCGAAATCCCTTCGCCGCCTCTGAGAAGAAATCGACCGGCGTCTTCGACTCGAAGGATGAGAGTGACAAGTCCTATTCCAAGGGGACTTACGACGCCAACGCGCCAATCGAGTTGGGCATCCTTCGTCGCATCAGCCAGGACATGCTCAAGAGTTTGGCGAACAATCCGGAAATGCCAGACGAGCAGCCACTGCGGATGGAATTGCTGAGCGATGGCATTCGGTTGACCATGTTCGATCGCCACCAGCGGCCTCTTTTTGACCCCGGTTCGCCCGAACTTTCCGAACATGGTCGTTGGATCTTCACAACTCTGGCTTGGCAGATCACCCGCTTCACCAATCATTTCACGCTCGAAATTGAAGGCCACACCGAGGTGGGTTATGAGCCGAAGACCGGGGGGATGGACTCTTGGGATATGTCCACGGCTCGTGCCCATGCCACTCGAAAGCTGTTGATGGAACACGATGTCCGATCGGTTCAGTTCCGGCGGATTACGGGTTATGCCGATACCGTTCCAGTGGAAGGAGTACCCGTCACTGACGATCGCAATCGTCGGGTGACGGTGATCCTGCGTGCGAACGATAAGGTGTTCCAATTCTGAGCAACCCACCCCGCTTCTCTTTCATGTCTTCGTCATTCAAGCCCTTCGGTGCCGGGTCCAGTACTTCGGGAACCGCACAACCCGGAACCGCTCAGGCGAATGCGAACTTGAAGGCCAGCTTCAAGCCGATTGGGTTGTCTGGCAGCCACACTCCGTCGTCGGTCATGGCTTCTGCCCACTCCGCTCATGGTTCGCACACACCACCGCCCGTAGCCCACCATCCGGCGCCTGCAGAACCTGCGCCCCGTGTTTCTTCGGCCATCACTCGGTTGATCCGGGACGGAGACCGCATCACCCACATTGAGGTCCAATGTGGGTGCGGGGAGGTCATCACTCTCGAATGCGGTTATGCGGCCGGCTGATCGGGGCCCTCATTCCCACTCGATGGTGCCGGGCGGCTTGCTGGTGAGGTCCAGCACCACTCGGTTCACTCCACTGACTTCGTTGGTGATCCGTGTGCTGATGCGCTCGAGGAGCTCATAAGGAACCTTCACCCAGTCGGCTGTCATGCCGTCTTGGGATTCAACGATGCGCAGTGCGATCGTGTAGGCGTAGGTCCGTTCGTCTCCTTGGACTCCGACGCTGCGTACCGGCAGCAACACCGCGAAGGATTGCCAGGTTTTGTAGTACCAATCGGCCGCCTTCATTTCTTCGACGACGATCCGGTCGGCGTTGCGGGTGATCTCTAATTTTTCCGCGGTCAGTTCTCCGAGGCAGCGCACGGCCAAGCCTGGCCCGGGGAAGGGTTGCCGGTGGACGATCTCCTTCGGTAGGCCGAGTTCTAGGCCCAACTGGCGTACTTCGTCTTTGAAGAGGTTTCGCAGCGGTTCGAGCAGTTGAAACTTCATGCCCTCGGGGAGTCCACCCACGTTGTGGTGGCTCTTGATCATGTGGGCGGGATTGCCGTCGATCGGAACCGATTCGATGACATCCGGATAGAGGGTTCCCTGTGCGAGGAATTTCGCCTTGCCGGCTCGACGGGTTCCTTTCTGGAAGACATCGATGAAGGTCTTGCCGATCACCTTCCGCTTCTGCTCTGGATCCGTCACGCCCTTGAGTTTGCGCAAGAATAGTGCAGTGGCGTCCTCGTACTGGAGCTTGAGTTTGAAGTTGCGACCAAAGACCTCTTGAACCACTTCCGCCTCCCGGTGGCGAAGCAGGCCGTTGTTCACGAAGATGCACGTCAACTGGTCACCGATGGCCTTGTGGATGAGGGCTGCAGCAACGCTGGAGTCCACACCACCACTGAGACCCAGGATGACCTTTTCCTTGCCGACCTTGGCCCGGATTTCCTCGCAAGCCTGTTCGACGTAGTTGCGCATGGTCCAGCTGGGCCGGCAGCCACAGACGCCGCGTACGAAGTTGGACAAGATCTCCTTGCCTCGGGGTGAATGGACGACTTCTGGATGGAACTGGATTCCGAAGTAGGACTTCTCCGGGTGTTCGATCGCGGCGTATTCGGAATTGTCCGTGGTGGCCACTGGCGCAAATCCCTTGGGCAGACGGGTCAGCTTGTCGCCGTGGGAGTTCCAGACCTGGAGGGTTTTGGGGAGTTTGCGGAAGAGTGGGCATTCCTTGCGGGTGACCGTCAGCGTGCCTTTGCCATACTCGCGTTTGGTGCCTTTTTCCACCTTGCCGCCCAGAAAATGGCCCATCAACTGGACGCCGTAGCAAATGCCCAGCACGGGCACGCCCAAATCGAAGATGGCCGGATCGGGCAGGGGAGCCTTGGGCGCGTACACCGAGGCGGGGCCGCCCGACAAGATGATGCCTTTGGCTCCTAGCTTCTGGATCTCCGCGGCCGGGGTGTCGTAGCGCACCAAGGTCGAGTAAACGTTCAGTTCACGAACCCGGCGTGCAATGACTTGAGTGTATTGAGACCCGAAATCGAGGATGACGATCTGCTCCATGAGCAACGGTGGCGGGTGGAACACGGGACCTTCAAGCCGGATTTGGAGATCTCTGAAAGGAAGTCTTTGGATTGAAAAAATGTTTTATGGGTAAAACAACGTGTTTGACTGAACACTTGGTTGCACCGAACCTTCGTCCCATGAGCATTGGGAGACGACTGGGTGGGACGCGCCTCGTAGCGGGGCGGGTTGCGGCGTTTCTCCTCTGTTTCAGCCTGTTTTTCTCGGGTTGGCAGGGGGTTGGCGCACCGCTGTCGGTCGTTGCCACCGTGGGCATGGTGGCTGATCTGGCTCGCGGGGTGGGCGGTGATGATGTTGCGGTCCAGGGGTTGATGGGGCCTGGTGTGGATCCGCACCTCTACAAAGCGACCTCGTCCGACCTCATCCGACTGCAGCGTGCGGAGGTGATTCTCTACAGCGGGCTTCACCTCGAGGGAAAGATGCAGGAAACCTTTCAGCGCCTGTCCAAGTCCGGACGACGGGTCCGAGCGGTCACCGATGTGCTTCCGCAGGAGCGTTTGATCCGGGTGGGTCGTGACGGGATGGTCGATCCCCATGTTTGGTTCGATGTGGATTTGTGGGCACGTTGTGCCGATGGGGTGGCGAGTGAATTGTCGGCCGCACGCCCGGAGTCGGCGGATCGGTTCCGGCAGCGTGCCGCGACGGTGAAGGAGGAATTGAAGGCCCTTCACCAGTGGGTTCTCGACCGTGTGGCTTCGGTTCCGGCCTCTCGACGCATATTGGTCACCAGTCACGATGCCTTCGGTTACTTCGGAAAGGCCTATGGATTTCAGGTGGTGGCCTTGCAGGGGGTTTCCACGGTGACCGAAGCCGGTTTGGCGGACATGGCCCAGTTGACTGACTTCATCCGATCCAAAGGGGTGCCTGCGGTGTTTGTGGAAAGCAGCGTGTCGCACGCCAGTTTGGAGCGGATCCGGAAGGACGCCGGCGTGAAGTTGGGAGGGGAGCTGTTCTCCGACGCCATGGGGACGCCGGGGCAGCAGCATGGTGGGTATGATCTGGGGACTTATCAGGGGATGATCCGGCAGAATGTCGACCGGATTGTAGAGGGGTTGAAATGAGTTTGGAGAATCTCCCCAAGTCAGACGCGCCCCCGTTGGAGATCCATGATCTGACGGTGGCCTACCGGAACAAACCGGTACTGTGGGGCATCGACTTGGTGGCACCCGCCGGGAAGCTCATTGGTATCGTTGGGCCGAATGGCGCCGGCAAATCCACGCTCATCAAGGCCTGCATGGGATTGCTGCCGTGTTCATCGGGTTGGGTGAATGCCTTTGGGCGACCCGTGGCGCAATCCTTGGGCCGAGTCGGTTATGTCCCGCAGCGTGAGTCGGTGGATTGGGATTTTCCGGTGAGCGTGATGGATGTGGTGCTGATGGGGCGCTACGGACGAATCGGGCTCTTCAAGCGGCCCAGCGCCGAAGACAGGCGGATGGCGCGGGAATGTCTGGAACAGGTGCAAATGCTTCCCTTTGCCGACCGTCAGATTTCGAATTTGTCCGGCGGTCAGCAGCAGCGGGTGTTCTTGGCGAGGGCATTGGCTCAAGAGAGCGATTTGTACTTCATGGATGAGCCCTTCACCGGAGTGGATGCCGCCACCGAATCGGCGATCATTTCCCTGCTGCAAGCGTTGCGCTCACGCGGCAAGACCATCTTGGTCGTTCATCATGATTTGCCCACCGCGCGGACTTACTTCGACTGGTTGCTGCTCCTCAACATGCGGGTGGTCGCCTTCGGACCGACCGATCAGGTGTTCACGCCCGAATTGCTCCAGAAGACCTATGGCGGCCGCCTGACGGTGTTGAGCGAGGTGGCTGAGGCGGTTGGTGCCAAGGCCCATTGACATGAGAGCCATTCCCCGGGGAGAGACAGACGGAATGGATTGGCGACGTGCTCGGGTAGGCTCGTGGCTTCGTCTCATTGTCGTGGGATGTGTCCTCCTGGTGGTTTCAGCCTTCACCGCCCAGGCGGCTAAAATCGGTGACCTCACCCAGACGCGTTGGACTGAGCAAGCGTGGCGCTTTGTGACCTTGTCGGATCCGGTCGTGCGATATGCCTGTCTGGGCACTGTGTTGCTGGGTATTTCCTGTGGTCTCCTGGGCAGTTTTTTGGTGGTGCGACGCATGGCGCTGATGGGTGACGCCTTGTCGCATGCGGTGCTTCCGGGGGTGGCGCTGGGATTCCTGTGGAATCTGGAAAAGGACCCGCTGGCCATCTTCATCGGCGCGCTGGTGGCCGGGCTGGCGGGGTCTGCCACCGTTTCGATCCTGACCCGAACCACCCGCCTCAAGGAGGACACCGCTTTGGGCATGGTGCTGGCCTCCTTCTTCGGTTTGGGACTGTGTCTGATGTCGATGTTCCAGCGTCTACCCACTGGGAACAAAAGCGGCATCGAGACCTTCTTGTTCGGTCAGGCGGCCGCACTGGGGCCCGGCGACATCCAAGTGATGGGAACGGTCACTCTGGTGGTGGTGGTCCTGCTGTTCCTGGGTTACAAGGAGTTCCTGTTGGTGAGTTTTGATCCGGGTTTTGCTCGGGTTTTGGCTTTGCCAACGGTCTGGTTCGAACGATTGCTGGTGATGCTGTTGGCCTTCTCGGTGGTGGCGGCATTGCAAGCGGTGGGGGTGGTCTTGGTGTCGGCCATGCTCATCATTCCAGCCGCAACGGCTTCACTGCTGACAGACCGGTTCCATCGGGTGCTGGTCTGGAGTTCGTGCATCGGAATGCTCTCTGGATTGAGTGGTGCCTTCCTTTCCTTTCTTGGAACCCGACTTCCCACAGGCCCCTTCATGGTGCTTTCAGCCAGCGGGTTCTTCGCCGTAGCTTTGTTGTTTGCGCCTCGGCAGGGGATCGTTCCGCGCTGGTATCGGCAGCGATCCCAACGGGTTCGTATCGAGCGGGAAAACACTCTGAAGGCGATTTATCAGGTGCTCGAAGCCAATGGTTTTTCGGGCGAGACCGTTTCGGTTGAAGCTTTGGCAAGGCGTCGTCGGGTTGCACCGGTTGCTGTGGAAGCCGAAATCCGCTCCTTGGTGGCCGCCGAGTTTGCGACGGCCTCAGCCGTTGATGTCGCACTGACACCTTCCGGATGGCAGCGAGCCTGTGCCATTGTCCGGAATCATCGACTGTGGGAATTGTACCTCACCCATGCCGCCCAGATCGCGCCAGACCACGTGCATGACGACGCCGAGAAGATCGAGCACGTGCTGGGCGAAGCGACAGTCCGAGAACTCGAGCGGCGCTTGCCCCGGATCGACACCGATCCCCACGGTCGCCCGATCCCCTCGCTCCCGGTTGCGTCGGCTGATGGCCGAATCGGAGTCGGTCGCCAGGACGATCGTCCTCGGGGATATGGAGGGCGGTCGTGAATTTGATTCCGGAATTCCAATTCCACCGTGTTTTCGTTGAACCGTGGACCACGGAGTTGGGCAGTCATGGGCTCATGGCTTTGGTGACCTTCCTGGTCGGATCGACTTGTGGGCTGATCGGCAACTTCCTCATCCTGCGTCGGATGGCGTTGGTGGGGGACGCCATGAGTCACAGCGTTTTGCCGGGCATTGCTGTGGCCTTTCTCATCACTGGTTCCCGCGGGGTGGGGGCGATGGTTCTGGGAGCGATTGTCGCCGCCTGGGCGACGCACGGATTGATCGAAGTTATTTCGCGCCATTCGCGACTCAAGCAAGACGCGGCCATTGGCATCGCCTTCTCCACGCTGTTTGCCGTGGGTGTCGTGCTCATCGCGCTCTTTGCCGACAAGGTGGATTTGGATCAGGACTGCGTTCTCAATGGCGAATTGCCCATGATTCCACTCGAGCCAGCCGTCCGTGTGGGGAACCTGACGCTAGGGCCTCCGGCGCTGCTGAGGTTGGTGGCGGTGTTGTCGGGTTCTTTGTTGCTGCTGGTGGCTTTCTACAAGGAATTGCTGCTCAGCTCCTTTGATCCGGGTTTGGCCGCATGCTTGGGCATTCGGGTCCGGTGGATTCACCACGGGTTGATGCTGTGGCTTTCCATGGTGGTGGTCGCTTCATTTGAGGCGGTGGGGGCGATTCTGGTGATCGCGCTGCTCATCTTGCCTGGAGCCACGGCCTCGCTTCTCACGGATCGGATGGTGCCCCGACTTCTCTGGAGCGTGGCGCATGCAGCCCTGAGTTCTGTCAGCGGGATGCATTTGTCGGTGGCCCTGGATTGTTCACCGGCCGGAGCCGCAGTCGTGGCCGGGGCCGGATGGTTTGGGGTTGCTTGGATTTTTAGCCCGACCGAAGGCCTGCTCCCGCGTTGGCTTCAGAGGCGACACAACGAGGAGGGCAAGGGTGACTCCATGAGTGGCCCCATGGGTGAGGTTGACAGCAGCCATCCAAGCTCCGAGCTT